>DAIRVP010000319.1:0-2307 GCA_036802765.1 Candidatus Rokuibacteriota bacterium | reverse complement strand
TGGACGCTCAACGGCATCTCGGAGCGGATGCTCGTGAGCCACTACGAGAACAACTACGGCGCGGCGGTGCGAACGCTGAATGCCGTGCGTCGTGAGCTCGTGCAGCTCGACGCGGGCACGGCGCCATACCGGCTGCGCACGCTCAAGCGCGAGGAGCACAGCGCCATGGGGTCGGTGGCCATGCACGAGCTCTATTTCGGCAATCTCGGCGACGAGGGCAGCGCTGGCCTCGGGCGGCTCGACTGGCACCAAGTCCCGAATCAGATCGCTCCTTTGCTCGAAGAGCATTTCGGCAGCGTCACGATGTGGCGGCGCGAGTTCGTCGGCGCAGCGCAGGCATTGGCCGGTGGCTCAGGGTGGGTGCTGCTTGCCTACTCGCGGCGCGACAAGCGCTTCTGGAATCAGATCGCCGCCGATCACACGCAGTGCGCCGTCGACGCGGCGCCCGTGCTCGTGCTCGACATGTACGAGCATGCGTACCATCTCGACTTCGGCGCGAACGCGACCGCCTACATCGACGCGTTCATGCGGAACATCAACTGGGCCGCCGTCCTCAAGCGGGTCGCCGCCGTCCTCGGCAATCAGCCGCTGCCTGCGGAGGATCCGTCGAACCAGGAGATCCCGTCAATGTCCGTCGAAGAGCTCGCGGCGCAGCTCGGAAAGGGGCAGCCCGTCCAGATCCTCGACATGCGGCCGCGACACCACATCTCGCGGAACGTCGACTTGATGGATGGCGCGGTGTGGCGCGACCCCGATCAGGTCGAGGAATGGATCGGCGAGTTGTCTCCCAGTCAGCCGGTCGCCGTGTATTGCGCGTATGGCTTTCACGTCGGTTGCAACGTCGCGAAGACGCTCAGGGAGCGTGGCTTTGACGCGCGCTACATCCGCGGTGGCGTGTCCGCGTGGTACGCCGCCGGCGGGCCGAGAGCGATGCTGCCGGAAAGCGGTTAGACCGACGTTTCGGTGAGCCGTAGCCCGCCCAAACCGAAGGCGGGCTACGGCAACGCTCTCATCCATCACAGAGCTCATCCGAGGCCATCATGGAGGACCCGCGATGCCCAACTACCGATCGTGGCGCCTGCACCGCCGCACGCTACTTACCGGGGCCGCTGTGCTTGGCGCAAGCATCGTGACCGCATGCAACAAGCGCTATATGGCAAGCGGTCAACGGATTGCGGCCCGGGTCGAGCAGAACACCACCAAGCGTCGCGGTGTTGGCTTACGCGCGTTCGACGCAGAACGCGCCTCTCCCGGGTTTACGCTCTTTGCTCCGCTTATTTGGGGAGACGGAACCGTATATCTCATCGACCTTGACGGGAACGTCGTCCACACGTGGAACATGCCGTACCCGGCCGGTCTATCCGGCTATCTCACTGAGCGCGGAACACTGTTCTACAACGGGCGCACTTCAGAGGAGAGCTTTCTGAGCCGCTTTCCGTTCAAAGGCGGCGTGGTGCTCGAGGCGGACTGGAACGGTAAGGTCCTCTGGGAAGTGCGGCATCCGGATCACCATCACCACGGCATCCTGCTGCGGAATGGAAACGTGATGCTGAATTGCATGGGCCAGGTCCCTGACGACATCGCCCGGCGTGTCAAGGGCGGGGTGGAGGAGGACCGCTTCCCGTCGGGGCAGTACGCGCTTCGGCCAAAGGCCGACGTCGGCAAGATGTACTCGGACTACCTGGCCGAGGTGACGCCTGCTGGACAGACGGTCTGGGAATGGCGCACCTGGGAGCATCTCGATCCCGTCGAAGACGCCATCACCGAGATCCAGGCGCCGCGGACCCTGTGGGCCCAGGGCAACAGTGTCCTGGAGCTGCCTGACGGCGACATCCTCACCAGCTACCGTCCGACCTCGACCGTTCTCCGCATCTCGCGCAAGACTGAGAAGATTTTGTGGAAGCTCGGTGCTCCGACCGTCGCTGGGCAGCATGCCCCGACTCCATTGGAGAACGGCAACATCCTCATCTTCGACAACGGCGTTCATCGTCTCGATGACTCGATGCCGTTTTCTCGGGCCATCGAGGTCAATCCGGCGACGAAGGAGATCGTCTGGAAGTATCAGGATCGACCAGCGTGGAACTTTTTTTCGCCACGCATGGGCAACGCGCAACGCCTGCCGAACGGCAACACACTCATCTGCGAGTCGTCCTTCGGCCGCTTCTTCGAAGTTACCAAGGACGGAGAGATCGTCTGGGAGTACGTCAATCCGTTTTTTGGTCGGCCCTTCTTTGCCGGGTCGCCAGACACGCAG
Source organism: Candidatus Rokuibacteriota bacterium (assembly GCA_036802765.1). Lineage (GTDB taxonomy): Bacteria > Methylomirabilota > Methylomirabilia > Rokubacteriales > CSP1-6 > AR12. The sequence continues at coordinate 53 of DAIRVP010000319.1, read as the reverse complement.
GGCAACCTGGTCTTCCGGGCCCTCCGGTACAGCGCCGAGGAGATCGCGCGGGC
>DAIRVP010000318.1:0-3195 GCA_036802765.1 Candidatus Rokuibacteriota bacterium | reverse complement strand
GTTCCCGGACGGCACAATCATTGCCGCTTTGCACTATCGTCACGTTCCGTCCGAGGAAAACAACAAGGTCTTTGGTCGAGACCAATCGTTCGTTGCGGGCCCCCCCACGAACATTCAGTTTATGGTCAAGGACTCAAAGAAGTACGCCGCGACCGGCGGGTGGGGGTTCGGCCACTTCCAAGACGGCAAACCTTCAACCGACGAGCCGATGATGAAAGCCTGCTTCGCCTGCCATCAGCAGATGAAAGCTCGAGACCTTGTCTTCACGCGTTACGCACCATAAAACAGAATGCGGGTCGAAGTCGCTGCTCCTGCGAGCAGATCAATAGAGTGAGCCGCCGCGCGTTCGTCACTGGCGTGGGAGCAGTGATGAGACGTGCCGACTCGAACCGATCGATAACCCGTTCGGCCCGAAAGTGTTACCCATGTCCCCGGAATGAACTGTGTGTCCGGAATAGACTCGCGTGTGGTTGGCTCCCCGGGCTGGGCTCGAACCAGCGACCCCCTGATTAACAGTCAGGTGCTCTACCGACTGAGCTACCGGGGAATAGGTTTGCATTATACGTGACTTCGCTTCGATGTCACCGGAAGCCGCGACTGGAACGGCGGTAGCTCTGTCCGTGGCGGCCTCTACGGCTCTGATCCGTTCAGCGGCCAGCCGATCCGCCCCCCTGATTGTCGATCCACATTTCGGCCATCGCGATAGCAGCGGACTCGGCGGCTTCACGCGATGGAAACGTGCGGTCGCTCTTCGCGACGTGATCCATGACGCCGCCGGCGGCGCGACGACGCTCGAGAAGCTGTATGCGGACATAGACTCGCCACGGCGCGTCGAGGCGTTGAGATCCTTCGGCGTCGGTCGCCTGATCGGTGTGAACGTCGATCCGCCACCCCTTGTATTCAGTGGCCATTTCATCCCTCCTGAGCCACGCGGCTCGCGATCACGCTGAGCCTCTCGGCTAGGCGCTGGATCTGCTGAACGACTGATCAAGAGCGGCGCGATTGGCAACGGCCGCGCCGCGTCGAACACTCTCCACCTCGTTCCTCTCGGTACACCGATAGCATCACACTGCCCCGACGAGCGCCACGAGCAACACGACGGCGGCCGACGAGCAGGACGATTGCCGCGTCGGTCAGTCTCACTTCGCTCTCGTCAGCCGCTCGGACGCCCACGCCGCGCCCGCGACATCGGCGCGCGCAGCGTAGTGCTGACGTGCGCCCCCCAATGGTGGGCTGTGTTGTGGACGGTTAGCACCAACGCGATAAGAGGGTTGCGAACCTCGGATCTCGACCTTGAGAGGGCGGATACACCGCATGGCCTTACCGACACTTAGCGGTGTACTGGCACAAACGATCGCCATCCGAACGCTCGATCGCAGGATTACAACGGCTGCTGTGCCACGCCTCGCCGCCAGACCCCACGCTCCCGGGCCGACTCGCCTCCGGTACTATCCTCTCTTCCGCCAAGCGATTGTTGCCATTGTCGCGAGAAAGCCTAGGACTAAGTAAAGGAGGGCGCTCACAGTTTCAGGGAGGGGATTCCCTGGTGTTGACGCCACGAACGCCAATGGCGAAAACGCGGTTTCAACGCCTATGGATATCGTAGAGGTTAGGTTGGCAGTATCGCTATTATCGAGCCGAAAGGTAAATGTCGGATGCAGAATGGTGCCGAAAGGATTTCCAATTGAGACTGACGGGTCGAAACTAATTTTCCCAAATATGAAATCGAATCGTTCATTTGATTCGAGGATGAGCCCCGCGAACTGAGAAGCAGGGAACAAGAATTCAAAATTGAGCGCATTCAGGCCTTCTCCGGGCCCCGCTTGCACTAATAATCCAAAGGCGCCGCAGGCGGCGGCTGCGCAGTCAAAATCGATGGCGGTGTCGCCGCGGTTAATAATCGCGGCCGGAATCAGGACGTCTACATTTGCGACTACCGTGATCGAAGAACTGAATCCGAAGTCAAACGGATTCGCCAGCGTGGATCCGGGCGCACTGATAAAGAAGATCGTCAGGAATAGGCGCCCCAGAGAGCGATGGAACGCGCCATAGCGCTTCCTCCGCGGCGCGAAGAGTATCACCAAAAGGGTTCGCGGGGCAATGCCGGCACAATGCGGTCGTGAAGATGCACAGATTCGATTTGTGACTATCTGGGAGTTAGACCGCGCTGAGCTAGGACTCATCATGTCCTATGCCGCGGACGACCGGGACCAGTTTCGGCAAGTATGAGTACACCGACAAGATACTTCGGGGCTCCCGATCCGGCGGAGTTGCCCGTCCATCAGCCCACCAAATTCGGTTAGTCATCAATCTGCAGACCGCGAAAGCGCTCGGCCTCACCATCCCGCCATCGCTGCTGCTGCGCGCGAATCGGGTCATCGAGTAAGTCATGCGCGCGCCCACCCACTAAGCTCGTGTCGGTCGTCGCGCCCTCGCTCACCGAAGTCTCAATATCACCTGAGAACGCCAGACGTATTCGTCGACGTCGTCTCTTAGAATCCGTGGCGGCGACATTCGGTGATCGGGATATCTTATAACCCGAGGCCTACTAGCGGCGGCGGTACGAACCGCTGATTGCTTGAGCCAAGTGCTTGAGCCAAGTATTGACGAAACGCGTTAGGTCGAGACCGTTCCTGGTGATCTCCAATCTTTCAGTTGGCTCCTAGAGTGGACTGACGCGTCCTGCGAGAGGTGCCTATGCGATCGTTTCTGGTCCCCGACGGTGCTGGGTCCGCGACCCAACAAGTGTATGCGGAGGTGATCGCCATCCATGCAGCGCTCTTACCGACCAGTAAGATCCTGTATTTCGGTGGTGACGAACATGACCCCGGCCGGCACCACCTCGCCATGGTCGACGCGACGCGGCTGTTCGATTGCACCAGCTTCGCGGTGACCACGCCAATCAGCAGCGGACTCAGCGACTTCTTCTGCTGCGGCCACGCGTTTCTGCCGTCGGGACAACTACTCATCGGCGGCGGCACGCAATACTGGATGAACGAGGTCGCCACTCCCGGTGATCCGAATTTCCATGCGCGTTCCGGGCACTTCCGAGGCCTCGCCGATACGTGGCGATTTGACCCTTCGACCGAGACGTTCCAGCGCGTCGCAGACATGGGCCCGCAGGCGGGTGAGCTCGATGGCGGAGGCCGATGGTACCCGACCTTCTTGACCCTCGGAGATGGACGCGTTGTAGCC
>DAIRVP010000317.1:0-3202 GCA_036802765.1 Candidatus Rokuibacteriota bacterium | reverse complement strand
ACGGCAGCAAGGTGGGAGGCCCGCCCTTTTTCGCGGTTGTGCTCCGCGTTGTACTTCTGTTCGAGCTTCTCGAAGTGCTTACGGATTTCGTTGGCGGCCATGTCCGTACATGAAAACTCGTGTGTGACTTGCGGCACGGGCTTCTCGTGCGTGAGCTGTGTCGCAGCGTGGACGGCCTTCTCTGCCTCCACGCTCAGGCTGTTGCTTGTGTCGCGAAGGATCGTGTACGCGCCGTCGTCGATTGTGAAGTTGACCGTTGGCATTGGGCTTCTCCCCAATCGTCAGGGTTTACTGCTTCTTTCGGGCCTTCGCCAGCGAACGCGCACGGCCTCCGCGGCGCGCCGTTGCATGAAACTCGTTGTATTGCACCTCGACCTCCGCATGCGGCTCGACCGAGGTCACCGAGCGGCCACGCTCGACGCTGGCCCGCCTCTCGCCGGGGATCGGCCGCCGCTGGTCAGCGCGGGACTGGGCATATCGCTCGCGGCCTCTGGCCTCCACCCCGGCCTTCTGGTTGGCGCAGCCGGCGCCACGACCCCGGTGACAATGGCTTGTCTTCTTGGCCTTGCCTTCGCCCTGGGGTGACGACATGGAGCCTATTCCGAATCGGACGTCTGACCCAGCCACACTGCTCGATGGTAGAGCCGCGCCGCTCCAAAGTCAGGCACGCGAGATCCTTCCGATCCGAGGCAGCAGCGATGCGCCCGGTGGACGTCGTCGACTCGCGCTGATGCGCGCCTTCGCTGCGGATCCCACCGTCCAAACGTTCGTTGACCCGAGTCGGGGCGGGATCTGCATTCTTTGCGGCGTGGCGATCAAGCAGAACGAAATCGAGTACGGGATCGCCACTACCAGATCGGCGATCACCGTTGAAGTCAATTGCTACATGGCCTTGCAGCAGGAGATGGCGGCGGTGCGCCTGTCACGGGTCGCCGATGTTGGATAGTATTCCCGGCGTGCCCCTGCCTTTCCTCCTGCCCTGGCCGCGCGTGGCATTGCTGATCCGCCGCATTCTCGCGACGCAATGGGCCCCGGAGGCGTGGCCGACCGCGAAGGCCGAACTCGCTCGCGCGCTGGCGTTACGTCGCCAGTTGGCGCGGGCGCCCTGGTGGAATTGAGGATCACCCGACGCAGGGCGCTGCTATCCCTCGCGTCACTCCTCGCCGCACCGCTCGCCGCCGAGGCGCAGCAGCCGGGAAGGGTCTATCGAGTAGGCGTCCTTACGCATGTCACACCGGTAGGCGGCTTCAGCACCAACGGCTCTATTCCGCCAAAGCCTCGAACGCCTCGGCTGGATGGAAGGAAGAAATGTTTCAATAGACGCGCGTTTTTCGGAGCGTCAGGAGGAACTCGCCCGCGCGGCTCGTGAGTTGGTAGCCAGCGGTGTTGATCTCATTGTGACGGTCGCAACGCCTGCGGTATTGGCCGCGAAAAGGGAGACGACAAGAATCCCGATAGTTATGGTCACTGCTTTAGATCCGGTTTAGAGTGGCGTCGTCAGCAGTCTTGCGCGTCCCGAGGCAAACATCACTGGGAACGCAGCCGACCAGATTTGATCTCGCGATCAATCTCAAGACCGCCAAAAGCGCTCGGCCTCACCATCCCGCCGTCGCTGCTGCTGCGGGCGGATCAGGTACTCGAATGAACCGTCGCGCATTCGTGACTGGTCTCGGAGCCGTCCTCGCCGCGCCGCTCAGCGCTGGGGCGCAGCAGGCGCGAAAGACGGCGCGCATAGGTGTTCTGATGTTGCCACCGCGCGCCGGAGCAGGCGGCGCATATGTCCAGGCGCTTCGGGAGGGCTTGCACGAGCTCGGTTACGTCGAGGGCCACAATCTCCTCCTGGAGATCCGGTCGGCGGAAGGGAGGCCGGATCTTCTTCCCGGGCTCGCGGCAGAGCTTCTGAGCACTCGACCGGATGTGCTGGTTACATCGGGCAGCGAAGCAATCCTCACACTCAAGCGCGCGACGGGTGTGGTCCCCATCATCATGGCTTCGGTGATGGACCCTGTGGCCCTCGGCATTGGCGCGAGCCTCGCTCAGCCCGGAGGCAACCTGACGAGGTTATCCATCTTGTCTCGGGAGTTGACCTCAAAGCGACTTCAGTTACTCAGAGAGACCGTGCCGCGACTATCGAAGGTAGCCGTGCTCTGGAATCCAGACAATCCAGGGAACGTCCTCATGCTCAAAGAAGTCGAGACCGCCTCCCAGATCCTTGGGCTCGAGTGGCTGGCGCTCGCGGTGCGACAGCCCGATGAGTTGGCGGCCGCTTTCAAAGCGATCCTCGACGCCCCGTCCAACGGGATATTGGTAATCGAGGACTCGATGCTAGTGAGCCATCGCTCTCGCATCGTGGAGTCCGTGGCTCGAACCCGGCTGCCGGCCATGTATGCCTTTCGGCAATTCGTCGATGCTGGTGGTCTGATGTCGTATGGGCCGAACATTCCCGACTCGTTCCGGCGGGCTGCAGTGTATGTCGACAAGATCCTGAAGGGCTCCAAGCCAGCCGACCTGCCCGTCGAGCAGGCCACAAAATTCGAGTTGATCATCAACGTCAAGACCGCCAAGGCGCTCGGCCTCACCATTCCGCCGTCGCTGCTGTTGCGGGCGGATCAAATGATCGAATAGTGCCGGAGGAGTTCTTCGCCTGAGCGCTCTTAGCCGTTTAGCGATGTCGAAGGCGACATCGCGGTCGCTGTGTCTGGAGGCGCTGCCTCTGCCACGTCGACCCCATACATCTCGCGCACTAGAACGGATATCTCGTCCGACACCGCGGGCGGATTCGCAGCGTCAGCCCACGGAAGAAACGCCGCTGAGACGTTAACCATAGAGGGGAGATCAAGTTGCCGAGCATCGACGGCTGACGGAGAATCGCCGCGGTGCTCAACCAGCACTCGGTCGCGGCATGACACGTCGCGGACCTCCGCAGGATCGGTCGAGGCCATGGCCCGGTATCGAGTACCGCCAGCGCGCGGTTACGTGAGGTAGCCAATGAGAGTATTCCTCACTGCATGCGCCCTCGTGCTTTTCTTAGCACCTCATATCCCCTCCGCTGAACCCACGTCCGCCTCCGAAGGCCCGGTTGCTGGCCTGGGGCACGCGCACATGGACACTTCGTGCTCGCCCGGAGTCTCGGTCGACTTCGATCGGGCCCTCGCGCTGCTCCATAACTTCTGGTATGCCCGCGCGCTGGAGGCCTTCACGA
>DAIRVP010000316.1:0-3319 GCA_036802765.1 Candidatus Rokuibacteriota bacterium | reverse complement strand
ACGATCCAGACCTCGCAGTACCTCCAGACGCTCGGTCCCTTCTTCGTCGGACACGTGCGCTGGCAGAGCGCCGGCGCGCGCTAATCGCAGCCGACAGGGAGGGGAGCATGCACATCCGCGCGATGGCGGTGGTGATCCTGGTCGCGGTGCTCGCCGTCGTACCGCCGGTGACGGCCGGGGACCCGGTCAAGGTCGTGTATCACCTCAACGAGGGTCTCGAGCAGGCGACGCGTGCCATGACCAATCTCCGCAATCACCTGTCGGCCGATCCGACCGCGAAGATCGTCGTGGTCGCCCACGGCCGCGGCATCGACTTTCTCCTCAAGGATGCGAAGACGCCGAGCGGCGCCGCGTTCGTCACGGACGTGGACGAGCTGGCGCTACGCGGTGTCGAGTTTCGTGTGTGCCGCTTCACGCTCGAGCGGCGCGGCATCGATCCATCGCGCGTGGTGTCGGATGCCAAGCTCGTTCCCTCCGGCGTGGCGGAGGTCGCGCGCCTGCAGTCGGTCGAGCACTACGCGTACTTGAGACCCTGACGGGCTAGGCGAGGGGCGCGGGCAGCTCGGAGCGGCCCATCAGGTAGGCGTCCACGCCGCGCGCGCACGACCGCCCCTCGGCCATCGCCCAGACGATCAGCGACTGGCCGCGCTGCATGTCGCCGCACGTGAACACGCCCGGCACGCTCGTCATCCAGCTCGCGTCACGCGCGACGTTGCCGCGGTCCGTGAGGCTCACGCCGAGCTGGGAGAGCATGCCGGGTTTCTCCGGACCGAGAAACCCCATCGCGAGCAGCACCAGGTCGACGTCCAGCGCGAACTCGCTCCCGTCGACGGGGCGGACGTCGAGCCGACCGCCCTCGCGGACCATGTCCACCTTGATCGCCTCGAGCTTCTTCACGCGACCGCTTTCGCCGAGGAATCGCTGGGTCGAGACCGAATAGACGCGCTCGCCGCCCTCTTCGTGGGCGGAGGAGACCCGAAAGATGTTGGGCCACTGCGGCCACGGGTTGTCGTCCGCGCGCGTGTCCGGCGGCCGTGGCAGCAGCTCGAACTGGTGAACGGAAACCGCGCCCTGGCGGTGGACCGTTCCCAGACAGTCGGCGCCGGTGTCGCCGCCGCCGATGATGACCACCCGCTTGCCCCGGGCGCTGATGAAGGCGGCGTCGGGCACGGTATCACCCTCGCAGCGCTTGTTGGAGAGCGTCAGATACTCCATGGCGAAGTGGATACCGCTCAGCTCCCGCCCCGGAATCGGCAGATCTCGCGGCGCGCACGCGCCGCCCGCCAACACGATGGCATGGAAGTCGCGCCGGAGATCGGCCACGGGCACATCGACGCCGATGTGGGCGTTCGTCTGGAACACGACGCCTTCTTTTTCCATCAGGGCCAGCCGCCGATCGAGATGGCGCTTCTCCATCTTGAACTCTGGAATGCCGTAGCGCAGCAGCCCGCCGATGCGATCAGCGCGCTCGAACACGATCACCGAGTGGCCCGCGCGATTGAGTTGCTGGGCGACGGCGAGCCCGGCGGGACCGGAGCCGACCACGGCGACTTTCTTTCCCGTGCGGACGCTCGGCGCTTCGGGCCGAACCCAGCCCTGGTCGAACGCGTGATCGATGATCGAGACCTCGATGGCCTTGATCGTGACGGCGTCGTCGTTGATGCCGAGCACGCACGAGCCTTCGCACGGAGCCGGGCATAGCCGTCCGGTGAACTCGGGGAAATTGTTGGTCGCGTGCAGCCGCTCGATAGCGTCGCGCCAGCGGTCTTTGTAGACGAGATCGTTCCAGTCGGGGATCAGGTTGCCGAGCGGGCAGCCCTGATGACAGAACGGGACGCCACAATCCATGCACCGCGCGCCCTGCTTGCGCAGATCGTCGACTGGAAAGGGCAGGTACACCTCCCTCCAGTCGCGCAGGCGCTCGGCGATCGGCCGCGTCGGCCACTTCTTGCGCTGGATTTCGAGAAACCCGGTCGCCTTACCCACTCGTGGTCCCGACCAGCTCGGCGAACGTCGGTTCGCGTCCCTCGGCGCGCGCCTTCGCCTCGGCCGCGCGCACGCGCTTTTCGTCCTTCGGCATCACCTTCACGAAGCGCGGTCGCATGGCGCGCCAGGCGGCGAGGATCTTCGCCGCGTGCGCCGAGTGCGTGTACGTCACGTGGCGATCGATGAGATCGCCGACCAACGAGACGTCGGCCGGCTGGTCGAGCGCCTCCAGGCTCACCATCTCGCGGTTGCAGCGTCGATGGAAGTCGCCGTCGAGATCCAGCACGAACGCCAGCCCGCCCGACATGCCCGCCGCAAAGTTGCGCCCGGTCTTTCCGATGACGACGACTCGGCCACCCGTCATGTACTCGCAGCCGTGATCGCCGACGCCTTCGACCACCGCGTGGACACCGCTGTTGCGCACACAGAAGCGCTCGCCCGCGACGCCGCGCACGTAGGCTTCGCCGCCGGTGGCGCCGTAGAGCGCGACGTTGCCGATGATGATGTTGTCCTCGGGCGCGAACGTCGATCGGCCCGGCGGATGCACGATCAGCCGGCCGCCGGAGAGCCCTTTCCCCCAGTAGTCGTTAGCGTCCCCCTCGAGCGTGAACGTAATGCCACGGGGCAGGAACGCGCCGAACGACTGGCCGGCCGAGCCGGCGAAGTGCACGCGAATCGTGTCGTCGGCTAGTCCCGCCGCGCCGTGCTTGAGCGTGACCTCGTAGCCGAGCGTGGTGCCGACCGTGCGGTGCACGTTCCGGATAGGCAGCGCGAGGTCGACGCGCCGGCCGTGCTCGATCGCGTCGCGGCACGCGGGAATCAGCGTCGTGTGGTCCAGCGACTTCTCGAGCCCGTGATCCTGCGCGACCACGCAGCGGCGCGCGACCTCCGGCGGCATGGCCGGCAAATAGAGAATGGACGACAGGTCGAGCCCACGCGCCTTCCAGTGGTCGACGGCCGCCGTCACGTCCAGACAATCGGCACGGCCGATCATGTCTTCCATCTTCCGGAAACCGAGCTGCGCCATCAGCTCGCGCACCTCCTGGCCAACGAAACGGAAGAAGTTCACCACGTGCTCGGCCTTGCCGGCGAACCGCTTGCGCAGCTCGGGATCCTGCGTGGCCACGCCGACGGGGCAAGTGTTCAGATGGCAGACGCGCATCATGATGCAGCCGAGCACGACCAGTGGCGCGGTCGAAAAGCCGTATTCCTCGGCGCCCAGCAGGGCGGCGATGACGACGTCGCGTCCGCTCTTCATCTGACCGTCCGTCTGCACCACGATCCGGTCGCGCAGCTTGTTGAGCACGAGCACTTGCTGCGTCTCGGCCAGGCC
>DAIRVP010000315.1:0-3351 GCA_036802765.1 Candidatus Rokuibacteriota bacterium | reverse complement strand
TCACCTCGCAGGTGACCAACGGTCAGAACCAGGTGGCCGGTCCGTTCATGTCCACGGTTCCCGCGCCGCCCTCGGGCTGGAGCGCGTACGCGCTCACGTCCAACACGACGTCGGGCGTGTTCACGATCTCGGCTAGCGGCGACGCAACCACCGTCAGCCTGCCGTAACGAGTTCGACGCGCGTCTCTGACGCTCGGGGGAAGGCAAATCATCGCCTTCCCCCGAGCTTTTTCGTTTCAGAGTTGCGTCATCAGGTGCGCGGTTCGTATTCGGTTAGTTGCGAGACGTCCGGAGGAGCCCACGACGTGATGTTACTCAATCACGTGATCCGCCCGCAGCAGCAGCGACGGCGGGATGCTGATGGCGTTGGCGGTCCGAATGTTCATCAAATCAGGGGCCCGCAAGTAAGCGACGGCAAACACGGCGTAAGGGTGTCGTTTAGCCAACGGGCCTCGAACCGTGTTTTGAGCCACGATCAAGTTTTCGCCAAGATGCTCGAACAGTCGTAGAGCAGCCGCTCGGGCGACAACCCACGCGACTAAAACCACGCACCTCGAAGTTCGGTAAGACCGTCGGTAAGACCGCTTCTATCGGGGACACGATCTAGCGGTCAGCAGGACACACTGCGCCGCCGCGTGACCTCCTGACCCGAATCTACGCCCGCTTCACCGAAGGGTTCGCCGACGACGACGTGAAGCTCGCGAGGGCTCCGCTCACCACACTCGTGTAACCGCCCGCGGCCGCAGACCATCGTAAACATCGACCGATGCGGGAAGTCCTAATGGAAACGACTCGACTAGCACTAGTTACAAAACAGATTGTCTCTTCTCTCTCGTTCCCGTCCAGGCAACGGACTGCGTCTATACGTCGGGGTATCCAGCGCTCAAGTAATAGACGCGAGGGCCGGTATCGATGAAAGCAGCGCGAGTTCTACGGTTTGGTCCACCGAACGTGATCACAAACGACGACCTGCCTCGGCCGGAACCGAGCACTGGGCAACTGCTGGTCCGAGTCAAGGCGGCCGGGGTGGGAGATTGGGACGCCCTCATCCGCGAGGGCAAGGTGGAACTCCAACCCTTGCCTCTGATTCTCGGTTCCGAGCTCTCGGGAATCATCGAAGGCATCGGCGCGGATGTTTCGGGATTCAGGCTCGGCGACGAAGTCTACGGAGCCACGAGCGAGCAATTCAGCGGAGCATACGTGGAATATGCAGTGCCGTCGGCCAGAAAGATGGCGCCCAAACCGAAGACCCTGAGCTTTATCGAGGCAGCGTCGGCTCCGATTGTCACGGTCACGGCTTGGCAGATGCTGTTCGAGTATGCCAACGTCGCCGCCGGGCAGACCGTGCTCATCCATGGCGCTGCGGGCAACGTTGGCGCGTACGCCGTACAACTTGCCAAGCAGGCTGGCCTTCATGTCGTCGCGACCGCCGGCTCCGTCGATCTGGACTACGTCCGCGGGCTGGGCGCTGACACGGTTGTGGACTATAAAAGGGAGCGATTCGAGGAGTCGGCGACTGGCGTGGATGTTGTCCTTGATACGGTCGGGGGCGATACGCAACAGCGGTCGCTCCCAGTCCTGAAGCCCGGTGGGATCCTGGTCTCTGTCGTGTCACCTGTTCCCGAGGCAGCACAAACACGTTATAGCGTTCGAGCAGCGTACTTCTACGTGGATGTGACGACTGCGCGGCTGAACACGATCACGGAACTCTTCGACAGCGCAAAACTCGTTACAGATGTCGGTACTGTGCTCCCCCTGGAAGACGCTCGCCTTGCCCACGAGATGCTTGGCGGCGCTCCGCATAAGCGCGGCAAGATCGTGCTGAGCATCGCCGCATGACAGTCGCCTCACGATGGACCGGATTGGCGGCGGTCAGCACAGTACTTCTGCGCCTCGCTCTGGGGATCTCTTTCCTGTCTGCCGTCGCAGACCGGTTTGGCTTCTGGGGCGTCTATGGACAGCCCAATGTTTCGTGGGGCAACTATGCCCGATTCGTGGACTATACGGCCAAGCTCAATTGGTTTTGGCCGGCGGCGATGATCCCCGCGTTGGCGATGATCGCCACGATTGGTGAAACGGTCTTGGGTCTTCTCCTGGTTCTCGGTTGGAACACTCGCATTGTTGCTTTGCTGAGCGGAGGTCTTCTGGCCACATTTGCGCTGACGATGACGGTGGCGTTGGGAGTCAAGGCGCCCCTCGATTTTTCGGTTTTTTCGGCTGCCGCAGGAGCGCTGCTCCTCGGAGTGCACGCAGATGTCCCGTTCAGCGTGGACGAAGTGCTTCGCCGGAATCGGCAGGGGAAATGATCGCGTCGGGGTCATTCCACACGTCCGCAAGGATCGCGTAAAACTCCGCAGACCTCGGCAAGCATCACGATCGCCGCGCTGCCCAGCGGGTGAGATCCATGGGCTACCTCCAAAGCCTCAGTCCCCGAATGGAGTTGTTAGTTCCGTCTCGTTCGTATCCACTACGAATACGGCGAGAAGCTTGGCCGGCTTCGTCTCGCTGGCATTGGCGCTGACGCGGTGGCGATCGCCGGGCAGCTCTGAGAAGCTCTGTCCGGTCTTGTAAGTCGTCACCGATCCGTCGTTGACCTGACTGCGGATCGCCCCGTCAAGTACGGTCGCGTAGATGAAGGCGGATTTGGGATGCGTGTGGCCAGGCGAGTAGCCGCCCGGGCCGTATTCGACGAGCACGCCCTTGATGCTCTTGCCGGCAACGTTCGGCAGCTCGTGCTGGTAGACGAGGGTCACCTTGGCGTTCTTTGACTTCGGCGCATCGGCGAGGACGCTGCCGGACGGCAGGGTGGCGACAAGGAATGCACAGAGGATGCGTTTCATGGAGCCGTCTCCTTCGATTGTTGCATCCAGGATCAGGCCGCTCTTGTTCGCGAGCGGCGAAGCCATTCGTCGAAACCAATGCGGCCGAGGCGCGCTTCGCCCGACGGCACGAGCGAGCGCTCCTCGACCCGGCTGCCATAGAGTCGGGCCTCCGTGGTCGGCTCGATGGACGGCACCTCGAAGCCGACGTCCGTCAACCGACGGCCCATTCACGTGAGGCTTGAGCGTGGAAACCTAATCTTCCTGTCTCTCTTGCGTTTGCTCATGGCCACCCCCTTGGGAGAGCATCATGCCCCCAGTAAGGTGTCCACCCAAACCTTGGAGCGGGAGACCGGATACCGGCCGGGCTCGAAGAGCGTGGCTATATTGATCGATGTCAGCAGCCGCGTCAGTGAGTGGTCACGCTGCCAGCTCCACCTTGATCACCCAATTATCGCGATCACTCGTGCTTATCAATGCGCTAGGAACAACTGGGATTTTGATCCCCAAGGCATTGAACGCAGCTCGGATGC
>DAIRVP010000314.1:0-3367 GCA_036802765.1 Candidatus Rokuibacteriota bacterium | reverse complement strand
GAGTTGGCGAGGTCGATCACCACCTGCGTGCCGGCCATGGCCTCTTTGAGGCCCTGGCCGGTGATGGTGTTGACGCCGGTATTGGGCGAGGCCGCGACGACTTCGTGGCCGCCCTGGCGCAGAATGGCGACGCTCTTCGAGCCGATCAGGCCGGTGCCGCCGATAACGACGATCTTCATACCGAACCTCCTAGGTTCTAGCCGACTAGGTTTCTAGCCGAGCGGTTTCCCTTTCGTCGATTCGAGATGCTTTGGAACGGTACACCTGGCTACGCTTTCCCATTGGTCCTGCTTAGGACGCGGAGAGCACCGCGCGGGTTACCGAAAGCGAATGCTCATTTCATCCCGCCCGGTAATCGCGAGCGCGCTGAATCGGTCAGCTATTTCAAATCGATCCAGTACCAATCAGGGACCGCTAGCGTACCTATCGGCCGTGGACCGGAACGATCACCTGCGTGCGTGAGCGGACATACGGCGCGAACTGGTGCCAGCCACGCATGGCGCGGAACTCCCGAGTGGTGATCGCGTCCGGACTATTGAGCTCGTAGATCGTCGTGTACACCCGTCTTGCCATCCGTTCCGTCTTGCCGGCCGCGCTCTCTGTTATCTCACCCGAGGAGACATACCGCCGGCCGCGGTGCACTCCCGGGCATCTGAGCGCGTCTGGCAAGTGCACCGTGTCGTACCACCGATTCCATTCGGCTTCGACGGCCGCGTCCACCTCGGCTGTCACGATCAGCACGCACTCGGGGAAGTCGGACATTGCGTTCTCCTGGCGGAATGGTCGTGCCCTCGGTGAGGCGCAGAGCGCGCGGGGTTGGTCAAAAGAAGACGCTGACGTTCTTCGGCAGCAGCACGTTCTGGTCGAGGAGAAGCTTACGGCGTGCGATCCTCCACCCTCCGTCGACGCGCCGCAGGATGTCATGCCGGGCGCCGACGTACAGATCCTGCTCCGTTTCCGCGCGCGTCCGATAGACGAGGAAGTTCGAGTAGACCTTCAGCTCCGACGCCGTGTCGCCGGGCTCCACCTCGACGTTCGAAATGATGTGGCGCGTGCGCGAGGGAGGATCCTCGCCCCACGCCATCCCCGTATCGAGGCGCGCGATGCGGCCCTCGAGCGTCACCTTCGTCTCGTCGAGGATCGCCATCTCCTCTTCGATGTCCAGGTCCGCCTCGCGTCTCCGGTCGGGGGCGAGGACCGTGATGGCTTTGCTCGACTGTGGATAGCGATTGTTACGGCTCGCCATCCAGTAGCGGACGTCGTCGGTGAAGAGCTCGAGCCACTCGTGGAAGCGGCGCTCGTCCAGCAAGCGGGCTTCCCGGTACAGGAACTGCTCCACATCGCGCAGAAGGTCGCCCGGCATTACCGATCTCGGCCGTTCTTGATCTCGGCCCACTTCTCGGCCGCCATCAGCTGCGCCCAGCGCTGATAAAACTGTCGCTGGTTACTCTCGCTGAAGCGATAATCGCTGACCGAGGCTTTCAGCTCATCGTTCCAGCTCTCGTGCCCCAGCCCCATCTCGTAGTTCAAGGGATAGCGGCGGGCTACGACGCCGCGCCCTGTCTGCGTGCACGCCTGCCAATTGTCCATGTCGTCCTGCTCGAACACGCCCGCCGGGCCGAAGACCCGAATGCCGGCGAGCCGGTTGGCTTCCTTCACCTCGGGCGGAGCGGCCTTGTCGACGTACACCCACGCCCAGACTTCCGTCTTCTCCGGCCCGCGAGGATGCCAGACGCGAAACGTGCGCGACGTCGGTTTGAGCATGGAAAAGTTCGGGAACACCGTGCCGGCGACGGGCTTCATCTGGCCGGCACGCTGACCGAGACGCTTCACGATGTCGGGAAAGATCTTTGCCTCGTAGGCTTGAATCTCGGGCGCCGGCGGATCGGCGTTCATGTTCGCGCCTACGGTCATGACGCAATGGCCATTGCCCGGCGAGAGCGCCGCGCCCGTCGGATCGTTACCGACCCGGAAATCACCGCCGAACCCCGCGCGAATGGCGGAGACGTGACTCCACGTGACGTGATAGCCGTCCCCGGCGAAGTTCTCCGCAGGAAGCTTCCAGTTGCACGGGATGATCCACTTGTGCAAGCCCCCCACAACTTCGACGCCGCCCTCTTGGCGATCGAAGAACAAATCCAGGTACCACGTCATTTCGCCGAGGTACTCGCGCAGCGGCGGGGCTTCCGGATCGAACGTGGCGAAGACGAGGCCCTTGTAGCTCTCGAGTTGCGCGACCGCGATGAGACCCCACTTTTCGCGCTCGAGGGCGTTGTAGTAGGCCTCCTTGATGAACGGCACGCCGACCAGCCGGCCGTCGTTGCGATACGTCCACCCGTGATAGGCGCACGTGAAGCTAGCCGCGTTGCCTTTGTCCGCGCGGCAGAGCCGGTTGCCACGATGACGGCAGACGTTGAGGAATGCGCGAAGCTCGCCGTCGGTCCCGCGCACCACCAGCACAGGGTCCTCGCCCATGTAGGTGCTGAAGAAATCTCCCGGCTTGGGGACCTGGCATTCATGGCAGAGGAAGAGCCAACACCGCGCAAAGATTCGCTCGAGCTCCTGCTCGTAGATCTCCTGCTCGACGAAGATTCGACGACTGATACGGCCGGTTTCGACGTCCACCAACCGAGTGACATCCGCGGCCATTGGCCCTGCCTCCGCTAGCGATAGGACCCTTCAAGTGCGCCCGGTCCCGCCTCCGCCTATCGTTGCGGCCGGGCTCATCCGCGGGGGCCAGAGTCGCGCTCGGGCCGGCCGTCGTCAAGCGCCTGGCTCGCAGCCGGGCACTTCGGGAGGGCCGCGAGTGGCCAAGCTTCCACACGCTGCCGCCGTGTAGCATCCTCAGCGAGCCTCGGCGGCTCGGTCCGCGGTGGCTTACAGTGAGACATCACTCAGGAAGGGAGACGTGCACGCATGCTGATGCGCAAGCTCGGTCGCAGCGGATTGAAGGTGGCCGCGCTCTGCCTGGGCGGCAACACGTTCGGGTGGACGACGGACCAGAATGCCTCAGAGGCCGTGCTCGACCCTTACGTCGAGGCCGGTGGGAACTTCATCGACACGGCCGACGTCTACTCGCGGTGGGCGCCCGGCAACAAGGGAGGCGAGTCAGAGACGGTGCTCGGCGTCTGGATGGCCGCACGCCGCAACCGGCAGGCGATCGTCATTGCCACCAAGGTGTGCGGTCCGATGGGCCCCGGCCCGAACGACGCCGGCCTCTCGCGCCAGCACATCATGCAGGGCGTCGAGGCCTCGCTGAAGCGGCTGCGGACGGACTACATTGATCTCTACCAGGCGCACTGGGACGATCGTGAGACGCCGCTCGACGAGACGCTGCGCGCCTTCGACGACCTCGTGCGCCAGGGCA
>DAIRVP010000313.1:0-3627 GCA_036802765.1 Candidatus Rokuibacteriota bacterium | reverse complement strand
GGAAGTTCATCAGCAGGCGGAGCTCCTCGAAGACCGCGTCGTCCTCGATGAGCTGGGCCTCGTCCACGATGAGCACGGTGTCGCGGCCCTCGCGGTAGTGACGGAAGAACACGTCGTTGAGCGCATGAAGGAGCTCGGACTTCGTCGTCTCGCGCGCCTCCACGCCGAGCTGATAGAGAGCCTCGCGCAGGAAGTCGACGGCCGTCCAACTCGGATTCGTCAGCAGCCCGATCTCGTAGCGCTCCGCCTCCAGGCGCTGAATCAGCGCGCGCGACAGCGTGGTCTTGCCGCAGCCGTACTCGCCGGTCAGCATCCCGCAGCCCTTGCGGTGACGCACGGTGTAGACGAGGCGGACGAGCGCCTCCTCGTGCTCCGGCGACAGGTAGAAGAACTTGGGGTTCGGCGAGTTGTCGAAGGGCGGCTCGCTGAGCTCCCAGTAGCCCTCGTACATGGTTACCTGATCGGCCCGTTGAAGATGATGAAGAGACCCGTGTACGCCGTCGCGAGGCTTGCGATGAGCGACGCGATGGTGACGTAGTCCTGCCACCACTTCACGGCCACCTCAGGCACGGTCATGACCGCACCGGCCTCGAGGGGCGGCGCCTCGGCCATCGCATACGTGCGGCCGTTGCGGAACGTCACCGTCGCCGCTTTGACTTTGGCCCGGGAGGTCGGGCCGCCGGCGGCCGCGAGATATTCGCGCGGTGTGAGATCCGGGCGGAAGTCCTGGCCGCCGGGCGTCTTCACCTCGCCCACCACGTAGACCTTGTCCTCGAACACCGGCAGCACGACGACGTCGCCGTTCTGGATGGCGATGTTCTGCGCCTCGTCCTTCTCGACGAGGAGCCGGTGGAGATCAACGGGGATCCGCTGCGCGGGTCCCGCGTCGGAACGGTCCACGAAGGCCAGGCGCAGGTCGGCGAACGAGGCGGCGCCGCCCGCCTTGACGACAACGTCGCGGATACGATCGCCGCGCGCGAGCTCCAGGCGCTGCACGATCGTCGGCTTGCCCTGTGTCTGCGTCTTGCCGCTCTCGGAAGTCCCATTGAAGGCGCCGCGGACCTCCACGACGTCCTGAATGCTCGTGAGGGGCGGAACGTAAATCGCGTCCCCCGCGCGCAGCGGCACATCCGCGCCGCCCGCCACGCCCAGGTTGAGCGAGGTCGTCTCTTTTCGGCCATCAAGCCCGACGCGAGTAAGGCGCGCGTCCGACGCCGCGCCGTTCACGCTGACGCCGCCCGTGAGCTCGAGCAGCTCGCGTAGCGCGCCTCCCGGGCCGATCTCGTACTCTCCCGGCCGGCGCACCGCGCCGGTCAGTGTCACCGGCTCCATGCGCGGCGGCACGTTGATGCGCATGCCTTCCAGGACGAACGGATTCTGCGCGATGTCGCCCTTGAGCTCGAACATCAACAGATCGAGCTCGGTGGTGCGGCCCTCACGCGTGACCTGCACATGGCGGGCGCTGCCTCGCGGCGTGATGCCGCCGGTGGTGAGGATGACCTCATGCAACCGCTGCGTGGCGATGACCTGCAGCGTGCCCGGTCGCTCGACCTCTCCCGACACGATCACCTCGAACGAGCGCGGCGAAATCACGGCGATGCTGACGTCGGCGTAGCGGAAGATGGCGCGAGCGCGGGTCGCGATCACCCGATTCGCTTCGAGCAGCGAGAGCCCAGCGACCTTGATCGTCCCGAGTGGGGGTACCGCGATGGCGCCCTCGGGGTCGACAACGATTTGCGAGCGATTGACGTCTAAACGGCCGACGATCTGGACGTCGAGCACATCGCCCGGCCCGAGCCGATAATCGGGACCGGCGATGCTCCTCGCCTGCTGGCCGAGATACAGGTCGCCGCGGCCCGGCGCGAGCGGCGCGAAGGCCCCCGGCGTGCGAGGAGTCTGTGGGGTTGCCGGCGTTTGAGGCACTCCCGGAGGCGGGGCACCTGGAGTAGGCTGCGCGGCGGCGACCGTGGGAGCAAGAAGGGATACAACGAGAGCGAGGCTGATCGACTTGCGCGACAGTCGCTTCACGGATTCGCTGGACAATTCGCGTCCAATAAAGCATCTTCGCTTTTTCGATCTTTGAGGGTCAAGGAAAAAGGGCACACTTTTCACACGTTTTCGAAGGGTTGCGCGAAGGTTTGACGACAGAGACGATGACACCGCAGAGCGTTCGGGCCGTACTCGCAGCATCCATACTTTTCGCCTTTGCCGGCGCGGCTTTCGCGGTCTACGCAGTGCTCACGAAGCCGCCCGCGCCCGCCCGGGCCACAACACCCGCGCCGATCGCGACCGCCGACGCGTTGCAGTCGGCATTCGTGAGCGTGGCCGATAGGGTTCGGCCTGCCGTGGTGCACCTCGGGACGCTGCAAGTCGCCCGCGGGCGGAGGCCGCCGCTGATGCCCGGCCCCAACGCCGACGACCCGTTCTTCAAGGACTTCTTCGACCAGTTCTTCGGCCGCAGCGGACCCGGCCGGCGCGAAGAGTTTCAGACGCCTGGGCTGGGTTCCGGGGTGATCGTCGACAAGCGCGGATATGTGCTGACGAACTTCCACGTCGTCCGGGGGGCCGACGCGGTGACGGTGCGGCTGGCCGACAAGCAGGAGTTCCGTGGCCGCATCGTCGGGTCAGACAGCAAGACCGACATCGCGATCATCAAGTTCGACGCGCCTGGGGACGTGCGCGTGGCGAGCCTCGGCAACTCCGACACGCTCCGAGTCGGCGAGTGGGCCATCGCGATCGGCAACCCGTTCGGCCTCGACCAGACCGTTACGGTGGGCGTCGTCAGCGCGACGGGACGCGCGGACGTCGGCATCGCGACCTACGAGAACTTCATTCAGACCGACGCCTCGATCAATCCCGGCAACTCCGGCGGGCCGCTGGTGAACCTGCGCGGAGAGGTCATCGGCATCAACACCGCCATCGTCGCCACCGGCCAGGGCATCGGCTTCGCGATCCCCGCCAACATGGTCAAGCGCGTCACCGCGCAGCTGATCGATCGCGGGCGCGTGCAGCGCGGCTGGATCGGCGTGGCGCTACAGCCGATGTCGCCCGAGCTTGCGCAGGCGATGGGTCTGCCCGACGCGAGAGGCGCGATCGTGGCGCGCGTGTATCCCGGGAGCCCGGCGGAATCGGCAGGCCTCGCCCAGAACGACGTGATCGTCGGCTTCGACGGCGCACCGGTCGAGGACTACCACCAGCTGCAGCGGATGTCGTCCGAAGCGGAGGTGGGCCGGACCGTCAAGCTCGACGTCGTCAGGCGCAAAGAGAAGAAGAGCCTCGTGCTGAAAGTGGCCGAGGCTCCCGACTCGGGCCCGAGCGGCGAATCCCGCGCGAAGTAACCCGCGCGCTACGCCACGAACGGCGGAATCGGCGGGATTTCTAGCTGCTGCGTCCGAACGTCCTTCACGCCCGGCACGCCGCGCGCCACCTCGACCGCTCGGTCCAGCGCCGCGGTGCCTTCGAGCGTGACCACGCCATCCTGCGCCTCGACCGTGATGCGATAGCGGCGCGTCTCGGCGTTGGTCGCGAGCGCGACCTGAACGCGCGACGCGAGCGCTCGAGACGCGACGAGGCGACGTCCGGCGTCGGTGGTGACCATTTCGGGCCGGCGGACGACGGTATGAATCA
>DAIRVP010000312.1:0-3650 GCA_036802765.1 Candidatus Rokuibacteriota bacterium | reverse complement strand
GCTGCGTACGGACGTCGATGGCCTCAGCGCCGGCCGCTCAGCGCCGAGCCGTTAGACACCAATGCGTAGAGCCACGAGGCTAGTCGCGATGATGCTGGCGGGGCTTTGGCTCTCGTATTTTTTCGTCTTCTTGGTACTCGGGCATCGTGTTGGATTTACCGACGTCGTGCGGCTCCCAGGTGTGACGGTATTCACCATCATTGACTGGGTGGTGACGGTGGTCGGTGCCCCTGTGGCCGCAGTACAACTATGGCGATCCAAGAGCAGTGGCTGGACGATCGGCCTCGTCGTCTTTGCCCTTAGCCTCTTCACCGATATCGTTGCGATTATGACGTTTCCAAAGCCCGGCTTAGGTCTTTCCGCGGTTACTCTGAGGACCGCGTTCGATCTAGTCGGCATCATCGTGTTGGGTTTGACATTGTGTCGACGCGGAATTCAGATGTCTAACTACGCAGTACAGCAGACCGGAGCTCGCGATGCTCGCTCCGGCTGCTGACCGCGGGCGTTAGGCGCATGAGGCTGCGGAAGCTCATCGAGCCTCAGGCAAGCCTGTTTGCCGCGGCGGCTTTTGTTCTCGCTATTAGTGGATGCACCATCGGGGCGCGCTGCCGAGACATGCAGTTCGCTCGGCTGCGGCCAGCCGATCGCGTCCTGATTACTACAAACATGAACGAGACATTGCGGACGATCTCAGATCCCGCCTCGGTGGCCGCCTTGGTGTCATTCGCTGAGGCACACGCTAGCGACTGGGAAGTTCCCTGGTACGGTCCACCCGGTGCGCTTGTCCGAGCCAATTTCTACGCCGGCAACCGTTTCCTCGGAGACCTCGGCGTTGGCAGCACATTCCTTTCCGCGCAAGGGTGTGGAGACTTCCCGAGTCGGCCTGTCTCCGGCGCCGATCGCGCGGTCCTCATGCAGATGTTCGGCGTACCGGACCCTTACGCTAAGGCGGCACGGTAGGCGTGGTGTGCCGGCCAGCGCCTAACAATGCCGCTTGAACGGTCCGGCATGGACGCGTGCGTGGACATCGAAGGCGCCAGCGCCGGCCGCTCAGCGCCGAGCCGTTAGACTCTCATGCCTATCGGATGGGTGGGTGCCGCTGCGTTTCTTTTTGCATGGCTGCTGCTCCTTGGTTCCATGGTCTACTTCGCAATCGAAGCAACCTCGGCCTTCGCCATGCGGTCGTGGGCCTTTCGGCACGGCCTGCTCGTCCTGCGCGAAAGGCGTCCATCACCGGGTCTCCAGCGGCGAACCAACGAAACCCAATTCACGCGGTCCGGCCGTTTCAGGGTCGTCGGACCCAACATGGTTGTCTTCTGTTTCGGTAGAAGCTGGTTTGGCTTCCGTTTCCGCACGATGGTGCCCATCAAAGGAACGATTGTGTGGCGCGATGGGTTTGCAGAGATTTCAGGTCGGATGCCAGTTGGGTCGATTCTTGTCCCCTCCTTCTGGTTCCTCGGGGCTACCGTATGGTCGTTCGTAGCGGCCCTCTCTGTGCATGGCGATTGGAGGTGGTTGTGGGTGATACCTGCAGCCGGCGCGTTCGCCTTCGTCTGGGGGCCGGCATTCTTGCCACTGGAGAAACGCCGCGCTCTGAAGGCAGCGGATGAGGTCCTGCAGGTTGCTTGACCAGAGTCTAACAAGCCGCTGCAGCCGACGCGGGCCTGCGGCCCGCGCGACTGAGCGCCGGCGTTATACGGACAAAAGCTGACATTCATGGGAATCGATGTCGTTATGGAGAACGAAGACGGAGACCGGGAGGAGCAGCTGCTCGACCCAGAGCACAACCTACCCACAGCCTTCAGCCTTCCGGGACTGGAGAGTACTGTGTGTCTCCGATTCATCGATCCGTATGGCTACACCGTTTTCAACCAACTTCAGATCCCCCATTTGATCGACGAGCTCGAGGCCCTTCGGGGGCGTCTCACGGACGACGCAGTTCGCCGTTTGGCGGTTCAGCGCCTCGAAGATGCGCGACGCGCGGGCTGGGCGGAAGCGATTATCCGCGACTACGAATCGGCGGTTGAACGAGCAGAAGCACAACCGTTAATCGACCATCTCGATGCGGTGCTAGTCCTTGCGCGGAAAGCCGAAGGCGGGGTGCACACGTATCTCAGGTTTGTTGGTGACTGAAGTTAAGCCCGGACACGTAAAGCGCTCAACCGTAAAGCGCTCAACCGAAATCGGCCCACCTTCGTCAGGGTCGCGTTGAGACGTTACTCGGGAGGCAGTTTGCCGAAGCCGTATAACAGGCCACTTCAGCCGGCGGCGTTCGCGGAGTGCGGCCAACCAACCGCCGGCGGCGCCGCGGCTGAGCGCCTGATTCGTTCGGCGGCTGAGGCACTATCATCGACTGGCCAGACGCTCCTCGGAGGGAGGGCTCCATGAACCGACGTCAATTCCTCAAGCTCGGGGCTGTCACGGGTGGTGTGTTCGCGCTTGGCGGCGCGATCCGAGCCGGCGGCCGTTCGGCTTTCGCGCAGAGCGCGGCCCTGCCCATCGTCGACCGCCTCGTGATGACCAACGTGGTGGACAACATCTACGACGTCTTCGCGAAGGACGGGAAGCTCGACACGATCACGGTGGAGCGCATGCGGGGCAGCATCGGCGTCGCGTCGCCGGCCGCCGAGCACGGGCTCGCGTACCACCTCGAGTCGACGCGCGGGAGCGAGCGGCGCGAGATCCTGCTCGACTTCGCGCTCACGGAGCGAAACCTCTTCCACAACTACGCGGTGCTGAAGCTCGATCCGTCCCGGGCGGATGCGCTCATCATCAGCCATGGGCACGCCGATCACTATGGCGCGTTGCCCGACTGGGCGCGTGTCTACCAGGGAAAGTTCAAGTCCGGCGTCACGCTGTACGCGGGCGGTGAGGACACGTTCTGCCACCGGATGCTCACGCTGCCGACCGGCGGGACGTTCGATTATGGACGGCTCGACCAGGCTGCGCTCGAAGCTCGCGGTCTCAGGGTTGTGCTCGCGAAGCAACCGACGTGGGTGGCCGGACACGCGTTCACGACGGGACAGATCCCGCGCCTCACGGACTTCGAACGGCCTCCGGCCGCGGCGCGGCTCGTCGCCGGCGCCATGGACTCGGCGTGCTCACCGGCGCACTTCGGCGCCACCAAAGTCGAGACGAAGCCTGGAGAGCTTGTCGTCGACAACTTCCAGGGCGAGCACGCGACGGCCTACAACGTGAAGGACCGGGGGCTTGTGGTCATCACCTCCTGCGGCCATGCCGGGGTCATCAATTCCGTGCGTCACGCCCAAAAGGTGGCGGGGATCGACAAGATTCACGCCGTCGTGGGCGGCTTCCACCTGGCGCCAGCGCCCGATGAGGTCGTGGCGAAAACGGTGGAGGCCTTCAAGGCGATCAACCCCGACTACATCATCCCGTCGCACTGCACGGGGCTCAACACGATCATCGCCGTGCACCGGGTGATGCCGCAGAAGCTCGTCATGCCCTCGACCGGCACGCGGGTCATCTTTGGGGCGTAGGGTTTCGACGGCTCCCGGCTTGACGCCGGTCAATCACGGGGCCGCCGAACAACAGGCTTGAGCGGTCCGGCGCGACGCCGGCCGCTCAGCCTGAGTGTCGTTAGGCACACGGAGCGCGTGATGAGCGGGGACTTCTATTGCGATGAGGCGCTC
>DAIRVP010000311.1:0-3690 GCA_036802765.1 Candidatus Rokuibacteriota bacterium | reverse complement strand
CGAAGCGGATCGCCCACATCCACCCCGACTATTCCTACGGCCGCAACGCGTTCGATCATCTCAAGATCGTCATGAAGAAGCTGATGCCGGGGGCGGAGATCGTCTCCGAGGGCTGGCCCAAGCTCGGCACGACGGACTTTTCCTCGCACATCACGAAGGCGCTCGCGGCGAAGCCAGACCTCATCGTGTCGTCAGTGTGGGGCGGCGATTACGTGGCGATGTACAAGCAGGCGCTGCGTTACGGCATGTTCCAGAAGGCGAAGTTCGCGACGACGCTTGCGATGGGCACGGCGCCCCACGCCATCGGCAAGGACCATCCGGAGGGCATCATCGCCGGCGTGCACAGCAACTACCACTTCACGTACCCCGGCGGCGACAAGTGGCCGCTCAACAAGACGTTCGTCGAGAAGTACCATCAGCGCTTCAACGAGTATCCGAACTTCCAGGCCGAGGGTGCATACACGGCGACGTACATGCTGAAGGCGGCGATCGAAAAAGCCAACCGCCTCGTCGGCGGCTGGCCGGATGACGACGCGATCATCGCACTGCTCGAAGGCATGATGGTCGCCGGGCCGGCGGGCTACGTGTACATCCGCCCGGACAACCACCAGGGCTACAAGGACGCGATGATCGGGTTCAGCAAGAACACCGACCAGTATCCGTTCCCGATTCTCGACCCGGCGCGGATCATCACGATTCCGATCCGCTCGATCACGGCGCCTCCCGGCTGGCCGAAGGGCGAGCCGACCTCGACGTACACCTGGATCGACAAGACCTGGCCGACGCTGAAGGCCTGAGAGCCGCACGGGGGCCGGGCAGACACCCGGCCCCCGTCGTCTGTCCGTGAAGGGTTTCGCCGCCTCACTGCTGATCGCTCTTCTGCTCGTCGCCGTCGCTGTGCACGCCGGCCACGAGCTGACGTTCTATCCGTCGTACTACCCGCACGAGATCGATGTTCGCTTCGTCTCCACCCCGGCCACCGCCGCGGCGATGCTACGCAAGAACGCGCTGCACGCGTGGGTCGGGGGTGACCCGTTTGCGCCCGCCGCGGCGCCGGCGACGGCGCGATGGATGGAATCGCTGCGCGGTTTCGTGGTGCTGACCTTTCCGCGGGCGACCGGCGCGTTTGCTGATGCTGACAGTCGTTGCGCGGCCGCCGCACAGGTCGCGCAGGCGCTCGGCTCGGGCGCGCCCTTTGTCGTGCATCCGTACGTGATCACGCCGTACCACGACGATTACGTGTTTCACGTCGATCTCGTTCAAAAAGTCCGTGAGCGGGCGGCGGGCAAGCTGCCGCGCGTGCGCGCTTCAGGCGCGCTCGCTGCGGCGGTGGCCAAGAGCCATGTGCCGACGGCCGGCCGCGACGCCGACGCGGTGCTCGAGGAGGTCGAGCTGTCGGCGCTGCTGAGTGGGCCGTCGCCGTCGACGGTGCCATGGGCGAAGAAGGGCTGGTTCCAGGCGTGGCTGTTGCAGTCGTCTCAGGCGTCACGCGCGGCGGCCGCCGACGCCTTTCGCCGACGCGTCGATGGCGACTGGCGCACGCCCGCCGAGCGCGTGAGCCTCGAGCGACGCATCGTCGCGCAGAGCGCGGCCGGCTGCGAGCGGGTTATGCTCGGCTACACGCTGCGCCGCGAGCCGATCAACGACGACTACGCCGAAGGCGTCGAGAACGTTGCCGCCGATTCGCAGGCGGGTCTCGCGTCACCGATCTTCATCCGTACCGCGAAGCTGAAGGATTTTCCGTGGAACGGCTGGCTCCGCGTCGGCGTGCCGGGCCGTCCGCGCGCCGCGTGGAATCCGATCGGCGGGTTCACCGACACGGCCGGACGTCTCGTGTGGTCGGCGGTCGGCGACGACCCGCTGCTCTTTGATCCCGACAGCGCTCGCATCATTCCCAACCGCGCGCGGCCGGTGTTGGTGAGCGAGGTGAGGGAGGTGCCGGCGGATGCGCTGCTCGCCGGCACGCTGAAGCCCGCCGGGGCCGGCGTCGCGGCGCGGACCAAGGTGCTCTACCGCGTGCTGCTGTCCAAGACTCACGACGAGCAGCGAATGACCGTCGCCGACATCGTGTATCCGTATGCGCGCGACACGCGCGAGGGCGTCGCCGCCGTGCGGGTGCTCGGCGTGCGCAAGGAAGTGAAGGACCTCGGCGACATGCAGCTGCTGTACGACGTGCCCGAGGTCGAAGTCTATCTGAGCGCCGCCGTCGATCCGGACGCGGCGCCGGCGCTGGCGCCGCCGTGGAGTCCCGTGCCGTGGCCGGTGCGGGTACTCATGGAGCAGGCATCCGCGCGCGGCATCGGCGCGTTCTCGGACCGCGAGGCCGCGCGTCGCGGCATTCCGTGGCTCGATCTCGCGCGCGATCCGAGCCAGCGCGCGGCGCTCGGCAAGCTGGCCGCGGAGCTGCAGAGTCGTGCGTTCGTGCCCGAGGCCCTGCGCGGGCTCGTGACGCCGGAGCAGGCGCGGCAGCGCTGGGCTGCGCTGCGCGAGTTCGCGCGGAGTCACGGCCACTGGCTTGTCACCGCCGGGCCGTACGTGCTCGGCAAGGTCACGCCCGAGTCCGCGTCGCTCGTCGTGTTCCGTGACTTCACGTATCCGCTCGGCGTCGGCTCGTTCGATCAGTATCCGATCCCGCTGCGGGCCTTCGTCGTGAAGACCGAGCGCCGCGCAGACAAGCTCGAGATCCAGGCAGACGTCGAAAACATCGAGAAATCGGCGCGCTCGTATAAGATCGTGCGCGAGCCATTCCGACCACAGCCAGCCAGCGAGAAGACGCGCGAGCCGCTCACTGTCCACTGGGCGGTGGTGGGGCCGGATGACGAAGTGGTGGCGGCCGGGGCCTCACGCGACGTGCAGAACGGACGCCTGATCATAGACGTCGGGGGCCGGCTCAAGCCCGGCGCCTATCGCGTGCTGCTCGCGCTGGCGCTCAACGGTAATCTCGTGAATCCGGAGGTGAAGCTGGTGCCGTGGCGCGTGCCTGAATAATGGACATCCTCCTCATTCACGTGTTCAACGCGCTGCTCTACGCCTCGGTGCTTTTCCTGATCGCCGGCGGGCTCAGCCTCATCTACGGTGTCATGCGGATCGTGAATCTCGCGCACGGCAACCTCTACGCCTTTGGCGCCTACGTGAGCGCGTGGATCATCGGCTATCTGAGCACCTCCGTCGCCGTCGGCGAGGCCGCGCGCGGCGCGCCGACGTGGGTCCTGCTCGCGCTCTTGCCTGCGGGCGCCTTCGCCGCCGCCGCCGCCGGAGCGCTGCTGGAGCCCACGTTGCTGCGGCCGTTCTACAAGCGCGCCGAGGAGTATCAGCTGCTGGTGACCTTCGGGCTGCTGATGATCATCGACGACGTGATCCGCTTTCTCTGGGGGCCCTACCCACTGTCCGCCAGCGTCCTGTTCGAGAACTTCGGCTCGCTCGCCATCGGCGACACGATCTATCCGACCTACAACTTCCTCGTGATCGGTGTCGGCGCGCTCGCCGCGGTGTTCCTGTGGGCGTTCATCTATCGCACGCGCTTCGGCGTCGTGCTGCGCGCGACGTCGCAGGACATGCGCATGTCGTCCGCGCTGGGCGTCAACGTCAACCGCGTCTACGTGCAGGCCTTCACGCTCGGCTGCTTCATGGCCGGCCTGGGCGGCGCCATCATCGTCCCGAGCCAGTCCGCCGTGCTCGGCATGGGCGTCG
>DAIRVP010000310.1:0-3699 GCA_036802765.1 Candidatus Rokuibacteriota bacterium | reverse complement strand
TGAAGACCTTTACGTAGCTCGCCGAACGCCCACGAGCGCGCCTTCGAGCCCAAGATGTCGCTTGGCACACGTGGGCGTGCTCTTTGCGTGCGCGGCAACATCTTCTTCAGCGCGTCAGGGAGCTGCGCGACATCGAGGTAGTGACCGGTCAGAAGACCGTATGCCTTCGCATTGAACATGAAGCCCGGCGGCGTCCGGCGGGCCCAAAGCGCTGTCGTAGCGGCTGAGGGAATGGCGTAGAACGAGCTGGTCACTTCCACGGCGTCGAAGAAACGGGAATACCACCACAGCCGCTCCTCGGCCGTCATCGTCTTGCGCGGATAGAACGTGGCTTCGTCGAGGAGCGACTTGTCCGTCCATGCCGATAGGCCGATTCGGTAATCCGTGCGCGCTCTCTTCGGTGGCTCGTAGAGGACGATCGGGGACTTCATTGTCGGATCATCCTCTTTTGCCGACTGTCGTGGGGTGCGCCGGTAAGATTCCAGGAAGCGCTGTTAGACACCGCCGATCACTCTACCACTGGCCACCTTGTGGACCTGCCTGGCGGACGCTACGATTCCGCCAGCCGGAGGTCGAAACGATGAACCGCCGCGCTTTCGTCACTGGCCTCGGAGCCGTGCTCGCCGCGCCGCTCGGCGCCGAGGCGCAGCGAGCGGGGAAAGTTCCGCGCATAGGTTGGCTAGGCGGACCCACCCGCGAGTCCGCGGAACCATTCGTCGAAGAATTTCAACGAGGGTTGAAGGACCTCGGTTGGGTTGAGGGTCAGAACGAGCGAGCCGGCGGGCATCGTCATTGGTTAGCGCCCATATCGCGTGAACCGAAGCTCGACTGTGTGGGAGCCTTGGGTGGACCAAACTCAACGATAGGAGATGGCCATGCGCCAGAGGAATCGCAGGAAGACCGCGCGCAAGCGCGCCGCTTTCAAAAAGAAGCAGAAGAAGCGCCGTCTGCGCGCCGCCGGGCGTCTTCGTTAAAGGACGACCGGGCTGGTGCGCGATCAAGGTCTGAGCGAGGTCGCCCATGAACTGTCCAAGAGCCCCAACACGAAGCTCATCGTGCTCGGGGACAAGAGCGGCCTGCCCATCATCCTAAGTGAGAAGTAGCGCCGTAACCAACCCGCCAACTGAACGCCCGGCGGAGCTGCTCGCGCCTTGGGTTGACGCTGCCACAGCAAGTCTCCATCGTCCCGCCGGCGTCGGCATATGGGTCGTTTACCAGTCCGACTATCGGGTACAAATCTTCGGGTACGAGATGAGCGGCATTATGTGGTGCGCGGTCGGAGTCGTCCTCGGGTACATAGAGCCCGCGAAGTAACACCTAAGCGTCGTTGACGCCGAAGCGTGATTTGTGGTGACGGACCTTCAGCGGTTCGGGCTCGGTCTCATCGGATTCGCCGTCGCCGTCGTCGCTGCTGGTGTACTTCTCGGCCTCATTGCTGCGTGGATTGCCAAGAGGCGCGGAGGTTAGCTGCCACGCGATGAGCGAGCGGCTGCTGCTGGACTTCGACCCTTTCATTCTCGAACACCGGCGGCGATCTCGACGGTGGCACGTCCAGCGAGCGCGTCTGGTTGGTGTGCGTCGCATGTCGCGCGCGGATCGAGCGGCCGGTGGAGACGTCGTGATGCTCGCGGTCGGCGTCGCCGCCCGCGTTACGATCAAGTGGTCCGGCCCCATGACGGCCGAGGTTGAATTTGGCTATCCGCGCTGCAGATCGTCGCGGTCACGGTCACTCATTCAACAACTCTCCGGTCGCGAGGTGACTAATCCACTAGATCGCCGACCTTCACCTTCAGCGCGCTCGCGACAATCAGGTTCGCTCGCCGGCCTAGTTCCACCATGGCGCCCGCGCCAGCCTGCCGCCGCATCTCGACGAGTACACGTCGCAATTCAGCCCTCGCCGGGGGCCACGTCGTCTCATCCCATTGAGTAGTGAGGATGCCGGGGATCAGAAGCGCCAGCCGTGGCCAGCGAAGCAGAAAGGGAAGCACGAGCGGGATACTACCCGAACTTCGGTCCGTTTGAGGCGACGGTCATCGCCGCCTCTCGTCTTCTACGCCTTGACAACTTCGGCGAGGAGACGCACAGTCTCCTCACATTTCATCCCCGGGGTTGACCGCTTAGGGCGAGGCAGGCAATGCCCTTGGATTCGGTCCCTGGCGAGTCTTTCGCAGTCCTCGTTGACCACACGGATGGCCAGCGCGGACGCTCGTGCCCGCGCGGCCCCCCTCCTCCGTCCCGCGCGTCCTCAACAAACAAGGCCCTGGCTCCACAAACGGGAGGGACACCATGGGAGCATATTGTCTTCTAGGGCTGATACCGTCTCACCCCGCCCGCGAAGGCGAGATCATGAAGGTCTTCCGCTCCAACTACGACGGGGCGGTCATCTTCGGCGATCGGCGGGAGATCGCCTGCATCCCTCACACCGGATGTCGGTTGGAGATCGTGGCGACACCGCCCGTCTCGCACCGCAAGGTCAACCTTCTGTTGCCCGGACAGGTCATCCGGTACAAGCGTTCATTCTTCCTCGGCGATCGGTTCGAGCTGCCGGGTGGCACTAAGGTGAGCCTCCGGCACCTCGTGGGGTTCAAACTGCAGCTTGCGCCAAGCCTGGCCCCTCCGCCGGTGGAGGATGTCATCGTCCGGAGGCGGCGGCTGAGCGAATCATCCCGGCGCTCCTGGTGACGAGCCTCAATGGCGGGGATCTCGTCGAACTCCGTGACGGGCCGGCGTGGCTCGGGAGCGTGTTGGACGTGGTGGACGGCCGCCCGCGCTCCCTCCTGGTCTATTGGTACACACCGCCGAAGCTCTGCATGAATCCAGTCCTTGAGAACGAGGCATGCCTCGCGTTAGCCGTGAGGGATGAGAAGACGGTTGAGAGCGCAAGGCGCGCTGCCTGACCGCCCGGGGGATCACGAT
Organism: Candidatus Rokuibacteriota bacterium; assembly: GCA_036802765.1. Classification (GTDB taxonomy): domain Bacteria; phylum Methylomirabilota; class Methylomirabilia; order Rokubacteriales; family CSP1-6; genus AR12. Next base: position 783 of record DAIRVP010000310.1, on the reverse strand, counting down.
GAGTGACAAGGTATGTGTCTGCGGCCATGCTGCCGACGATCATTTGACACTCCGATTCTGTGAAATCGAGGACTGCAAGTGCGAAAGCTATCGACCGAGCGACGAGGAGGGCGAGGAGGTCGCATGAGTATCCCGGTTAAGCCGCACGGCGACGCCGGCCCAGACGTTTGCAGCGATGTGCTCAGGTGACCGCCGTGCGAAATCGTCCGCGTGGCGTAGACCGCCGCAATCGTCGTCTCCGCGTTACGCAACACTGTGCGTCTTCTGGATGGGGGTAGTAGGCCCATGGCAAAGCCGGTCGGTACGTGCGGTCATTGCCGCCTTCCCATCGAAGATAGTGATTTGGTCGTCCTCTTTGAGGACGGCCGGCTGATCCACGTCGGCTGTTGGCGGGTCTCCGACTCGGCGACGAGCCGTCAGTCGAGTGACCTGGTTCGGCGCTCGCGGAAATTGATCGACGATTCCCGCCGCAGACTCGACGAACTGCACAGTCTGGCGGATCTGCGAATGGGCGACCTCGACCAACCGTGCTGCGCGCCGTCACCGCGCCGCCTGCTCGCCGCTGATCGCGATCGTGCGAACGATGGCCGCGCGGGTGGGCGGTGAGCCTGCCCTAAAAGAACATACGGCGCTCATGATTCCCCCAAGCGCCGAGGGCCGTTATCAGGTGCTGGGCCGAGGGCATCAGACTGAGGAGGCTCGGGATGTGCACATGCGGCCACTCCGAGAAAGACCACGCGCCGTGTGGGAAATGCCTTGTTGAGAGCTGCGATTGCGAAGTTT
>DAIRVP010000309.1:0-3794 GCA_036802765.1 Candidatus Rokuibacteriota bacterium | reverse complement strand
TGGTGGCCCCAACGGGAAGCGACCGTGCGTGGAGGTTCGTAATCGAGGATTTCGTGCCGCTTCTGGCGTAGTGGCCCGAATAGACTTTTGTATTGTGCAAGTACGCAGAATTGTTCGGCCGCCTACGGCCGCCTGAAGGCCCTGCCCGGCTTTCCATCCGCGTGACGCCTGGAGAGCCGACGCTGATGGCTGTCCTCGCTTGCAGATCTTCCAGAGAGCCCACCCAGTCCGATCCGTTTGAATTCGGTCACGAGCCGATCCAGCCGCTCGCCGGTGAGTTTGCTGTGGCTCAATGCAGCCCCGAGGTAAGTCCAGTACAGGATCTGCGCGCGCGTTGTTGCCAGCGACGGTGCGATGCCCGCTTGCACGAGCATCTGCTCTATGTAGTCTCGCCGCCTGCGGTCTATGTCGTTCACGACTCGCGCGGCCTCGGCGTTGTTGTCAGCCCAGGCGCGCATGCGGATTTCTAGTACGCCGTCGTGTCCGAACCCACGGCGCACGAGCGTCTCGAGCCGCTCTTCGCCCGGGTCATACTTCTCGAGGTCAGCGATGATCGCTTCCGTTGTCCTCTGTCTCCAGTGCTCGATCACCCGAGTATGAAAAGTGCCGAGATCGGTGAAGTGCCAATAGAAGCTGCCGCGCGAGACGCCGAGCTTGCGCGCCAACACATCTGCCTTCAGAGCCTCGAAGCCCTCGTGCGCGAGCGCGGTCAGCGCGAAATCAATCCAGTCTTGCGGCGTCAGTCGTTCGGTCATGAACCTCACCATACAGCACTGTATTGACTTTCACAATGGACGAGGTAGAGTCTCACCATGCAGTTCTGTATGGAGGTGGAGCGATGCGAGATCTGGCGCTTCAGGTCGCGGGCGCGTTGGCCATTCTGATCGCCATCGGACACGGCGCCGTCGCCGAGCTGCGAGTGTTCCCGAAGGCGCGTATCGAGCCCCAGAGAACGCGGCAGCTGTTACGGGGCATCTGGCAAGCCAGCACCATCGACTGGATCGGCATGGGCGTCTTGCTCATTGCCGCGCCGGCGTTCGGCTCCCAGGTCGCCCGTCACTGGGTCATTGCGGTGGCAGTCGTCATGTATGGATACGCCGCGGTCGGGAATGCGGTGGCGACGCGAGGGCGGCACATCGGCTGGTGGGTAATGAGCAGTGTCGTTGCGCTGGCGTTGATGGGTCACTAGCGAGGCGGCAGCTAACGTCGACCTCAAGGGAGGTGACTGTATGCGGCTTACAGACGCCGGCTCGATGGCGCGTCATGCCACCCTCTACCTTCGGCTTGCCCTGGCCGCAGGCTTTCTCACCTCCGTGTCTGATCGTTTCGGCCTCTGGGGAGCACCAGGGCGGCCGAATGTCGCCTGGGGCGATTTCCAACGGTTTACTACGTATACGAGTCAGCTCAACCCCTGGGTCCCGGCGGTCCTCATTCCTCCTCTTGCTTGGTTCGTCACCGCAGCCGAGACAGTCCTCGGATTTGCGCTCATTCTGGGACTTCGTACGCGCTACGCTGCGCTAGCCAGCGGGCGTTCTCCTGGGCCTCTTCGCGTTGGGAATGACGGTTGGCACCGGATTGAAGGCCGCGCTCAACTACTCAGTGTTCGCCGCATCGGCCGGTGCGTTCGGCCTCGCAATCGTCGACTCGCTCGCGGATCAGTCCCAACACACAACTCCGACACGACGGTGAATCGCGTGACGGTCGCCATGTCATTCATACGGCAACTGAAAGGACTGCATCATGAGTGCAAAAGAGAATGTCGACGTTATGCTCGAGATCTTCGCCGCGATCGAGCGCAGGGATGCGCAACGCGTGTCCGCGCTCTGTGAGGCCGACGTGGAGTTCAGCTGGCCGTCACCTTTGCCCTACGCCGGGGTGTCCCGCGGCCTGGGAGCGCAGCGCCCGAGTTGGACAGAGACGTGGACGCCGCTGCAGCCCACCGCGGCAGAACGGACGATGGATCCGCGCGTTGTGGCCGCAACCGACCAAGAAGTCGTGATCCTCTGGCGGCAGAGAGGAGTGAGTCGGGGCGGAGACCGATGCGACAGTCCTGTTCTCGGCGTGTATCAGGTCCACCGCGGAAGGCTCGCGCGGGCGCAAATGTTCTATTTCGATCCCGTCACGGTCAGTCGGTTCCTCGCGACTGCCCAGTCGGATGCCGCTTGATGTCCCGGGCACGGTCCATGACGAGTTCACGAGGAGCAGCGTGATGAAGGACCCGCTCGAAGAGGTCAGGAGTCGGCCGTTCTCGGCGATCGGGCGGTACACCTCGCTGTTTCAGATGGCGGGAATCTACGACTTCGCCGGGGCGGCCCGCCATGTCCGGGCTCTGCCCTACGGGCGAATCGCCGACCGGCAGAAGCTGTGGCTCGTGCTCGAGGAGCGGCGCGGTAGCTGCACGACGAAACATGCGCTTCTCGCCGAGCTGGCTCGAGAACAGGGAATTGCTGTGCAGCTCACGCTCGGCATCTACGAGATGAGCGAGCGGAATACACCCGGCGTGGGCCGGGTGCTGAGCACCTACGGACTCGAATACATCCCGGAGGCGCACTGCTACCTCGACGAACGCGGGCGGATCGATGTTACCGGACTGCCCACGGCGGCTGAGCCGATCGATCACTTTCTCCATGAGGAGTCGATCACCACCGATCAGATCGGTGCATATAAGCCGGATCGGCACCAAAGGTACCTGCATGAGTGGATCACCCAGACGGACTCTGTACGCGGGCGGAGCCTTGAGGCGGTCTGGTGCATTCGTGCGGCGTGCATCGCGGCCTTGGCCGCCGCGGATTGCCCTGCGCGTTAGGAAGCGGCCACGAGAGTCGCTGACGGGGAGAACAGACCGTGGGCTTCCGCATCGGGCCGGCCGAGTTCCAAAACCTCAACCTACGCTGCCACGCGCTTCTCAGCGACGTGCCTCTCCACGACGTCTGGGCGATTCCACTCCCCGGCGGAGGGCCGGGTCGCAGCGTCCAGGAGGCACGTGCGATCCTGTTCGGCGACCAAAACTTCGCGGTTCGTGGACTACTTGCGCTGCGATTTGCCCTGGGCCGAGCGTTCGGATGGGACGACGAGCGCCATGATCCGCCTGGCTTGTCGTACGTCCATCGCCTTACCGAAGCCGACCGCTCGCAGTCCCAGGTGCCGCCGGGGACTCACGAAGGCCCATTTCGAGTGCTCTACGTTTTTGGTGACGAAGCGCTCAGCGAGCTGCGCAATGCGACCGTGCATGCCTTCTTGGCCCTCGCTCTCACGCCGAGAGCCGGCGGCTACACGCTCTATCTCGCCATCTACGTAAAGCCCGTGAGTCGTTTCACTGCGCTCTACATGGCCCTCATCGATCCGTTTCGCCGCCTTGTTGTATACCCGGCCCTCGCGAGGTCCGCGCAGCGGAGTTGGTCACGCACGTATGCCTAGGCGCTGTTGGGTCCTGCTCGCAGTGCCTCCTATGGCCAATGGCCGAACACTGTGCCGAAAGTGGCCCCAACGGGATTTGGCAGTGGGACGTGTTCCCAGTCCTGCCATTCGAAGGGTTAGCAATGGCTGCGTGAACTGTAACGTCGAAGCCGCGGACCACGTCCCGGATCCGCGCAATATGCCGGCCATGCGCACCGCTGGATGGGTCGCATCATCTATATGCTCTCGCCCACCGCATTGCTCGGGCGGCGAGGCCAGGCCACCTCGTGGAGCAGAATGCGCGCAAGGCGCTGCAGTGCGCCGACCGTGGGTACGTCCTCGAAACCGGCACGATCGTGTTGACCGGTTCGGGAGAGGCGCTGCTCAAGAGCAACGAG
>DAIRVP010000308.1:0-3938 GCA_036802765.1 Candidatus Rokuibacteriota bacterium | reverse complement strand
CGAGGAGATGATCTGGTCGAAGGCCTTCATCATGGAGCGCGAGCGCTTCGACGGCGCGGATGTGGCGCACATCCTGCGCGCCTCGGCCGAACGCATCGACTGGACTCGGCTCGTCGCGCGCTTCGGTGACGTCTGGCGCGTGCTGATGGCCCACCTCGTCTTGTTCGGGTACATCTATCCGGGTGAGCGTCATCGGATTCCACCCGGCGTGATGAGCGAGCTGTCGTCGCGGCTGCAGCGTGAGCTGGCGGTGCCGGAGCCCGGTCCCCGCGTCTGCCGCGGCACGACCCTGTCGCGCGCGCAGTATCTCGTCGACGTCGAGCGGTGGGGTTACACCGATCCGCGGCTGGCGCCCGAAGGCAACCTCACCGAGCGCGAGGCCGCCATTTGGAAGGCGGGCATCGCGGAAGACGGCCCGGCCCAGACGATCGACGAAGCGGCCTAGCGCGGCCGCCGCCGCGATCGTCTACAATCCGGGCGCGAATCCACCCGGGAGGTTTCCTGCCATGCCGAAAATCGAGAAGTTCTCCGCGAACGGTGTCTTCGATCCGCCGACCTACAGCCAGGGCATCAAGGTGAGCGAGGCGCAGACGGTGCTGTTCCTGGCCGGTCAGGTCGCTTACGACAAGGATGGCGGCGTGGCGCACCGCGGCGATTTCAAAGCGCAGGCGCGCGAGGCGTTCCGCTGCCTCAAGGCACTCGTCGAGGCTGGAGGCGGCCGCATGGACAGCATCGTGAAGATCAACACCTACCTGACCGACATCCGCTATCGCGCGGATCTCGTTCCCGTGCGCGAGGAATTTTTCGGGAAGAAGGGCCCGGCATCGACGCTGGTACAGGTGGCGGCCCTGGCGCATCCCGACTGGCTCATCGAGGTCGAGGCGATCGCGGTCGTGTAGACGGCGACAGGGCGGCGAGGTCGAAACGGCCACGCCGGGACTCGGCGGTGACCGGGGCCCACAGGTCGCCGAGCCGCTTCACGCGCGCGGGCACGTTGTCCATGCGGAAGTCCTCGATCGCAATCGGGCGGCGTAGCTCGTCCCACGTCACCGGCGTCGATACCGGCGCGCGTGGACGCGGGCGCACCGAATACACGGAGGCCAGCGTGCGGCCCCACGCGTTCTGGTTGAAGTCCACGTGCACGCGATCGCGTGGACGGACCTCTTTGCGATAGACGGCCGTCGTGAGCCGCGGATGGCGGCGCGCGATGTCGAGCGAGATTGTCTTGGCCACCGTCCAGACGTCTTTCTGCGTCGGCCCTCGCACGATCGGTACGTAGACGTGGATCCCACGGCTGCCCGTGGTCTTGGCGTAGGTCGGCATGCCGAGGTCCCGCAGGGTGTCGTTCACCGCGTGCGCGGTCTCGACGACTTGCGCGAAGCCGACCTCTTCGCCGGGGTCGAGGTCGAAGTGCAGGTAGTCAGGACGGTCGACGTCGTCGCACCGCCCATACCATTCGTTGAGATCGATGCAGCCAAGGTTGACGACCCACAGCAGGGAGGCCAGGTCGTTGATCACCGGGAAATCGATCACGTTGCCCGACGAGTGCTCGATCGAGCACGTCTCGATCCACTCGGGTCGTGGCGTCGGCGCACGTTTCATGAAGAAGAAGTCGCCGGTCGCGCCGTTGGGATAGCGTTTCATCACCATCGCGCGGTCGCGGATGTGCGGAAGAAGAGCGGGCGCCATGGTCGCGTAGTACCGGAGGAGGTCACCCTTCGTGATGCCCTCCGTGGGCCAGAACACCTTCGTGAGATTCGTCAGCTTGACGACACGGCCGCCGACGTCGACCTCGGCGTCGGCGACGTCCGGCGGGATCTCGACGCCCGCCGCGGCGCGCGCAGGCACGGGGGCACGTGTGCGCTTGGCGGGGTGGTGATCGCGCGTCGCGGGAGCGGGCGGCGCCGACGCTCGGTCGCGGCGCGGACGCGGCTTCGCGGGGACGGCCCGGCTCCGACGCGCCGCCGTGCGGCGACGCATCAGCGGACCGGCGCCAGACGCGGCGGCCGTGGTCCGTGGCGCACGGCGCCCGCGACCGGCACGTAGTCGAGCTCGCGTTCCTCGCGCACGGCACGCAGCAGCAGGCCGCCACGGCTCATGTCGCCGCGGCCGACGAACGCCACCGGGAACGTGAGCCGCTCGCCGAAGACCTCGAGGAGCGCGGTGACGTACTTGTCGGATGCGATGCTACCGAGCAGCGTCACGCCGTCGTCGGGCTCCAGCACCGACGCCACCGCTCGGGCCGACACCAGCAGAGGCCGTCGATAGCGCGGATTGTCGGCATGGATGTCCACCTGCGCCGATGCCCGCAGCCGCGCGAGCGTCATCCGCTCGTCGGGCGGCCGAAGGCCGCGGTGCGGCGTGATCACGAGCGGCACTCCAAAGCGCGCGGCGTAGGTGAGCTTGCCGCGGAAATACAGGCCCGAGACGAAGGACATCACTTCTCCGAGCGGCGCGCCCCTGCGCGAGCGCAGTCGCTGCGCGAGATCGAAGCCCGCGCGCGATGAAAAGAGCAGCTGAGCCCGCTCGCCACCGCAGTTGGCCGGGGAGAGGAGAAAGACGCGGCGGGCGGTCATCGAATTACGGGCGTGGCGTGGTGCCGCCGATCACGGGTCGCTGCAGTCGTGATAGAAACCACAATTGCCACAGATGATCTTGCATTTGCGCTCTTCCATCGGCTCACCGCATCGAGGACAGGCGCGCGCCACTTCGACGGCTTTGCCGCTCACCGGGGAACGCGGCTGCTCCACGTGCATCACGATACACTGACTCATGCCCGAGTGGTCCGATCAAGAGTTCCTCCGGACGGTCTTCGACGAAACGCGCGTGGTCCGCACGCCGCTGCGCGGGATCATCGCCGGCTATCACGTGCTGCCGTACGTGCTGGTCGGGCCGCCCGAGTACGAGCGGACCTCGAAGACGATCGAGGTGCGCGGGCGCATCAAGGTTTCACCTCGGCTGGTGATCGGCGCCGACTCGCCGACCTATGGGCAGCTCTTCGGCGAGCGCGAGCTCATGGACGCGCGCATCGTGGCGCGCGTGTTCAGCTTTCGCTATGCGGGACGGGTCTCGCTGGAGAGCGAGGATCTCGCGATCCGACGCCACGAGGCGGATCCGGGCACGCAGCTCGAGCGGGTGCTGGAAGAACTGACGCGGCGCGAGGTGATCGACACCGCGGTGATCGCGTCGCCGGACGCGCGGTTCTACCCGGTCTCGCTCGACCGGTTTATCCGCGAGATCCTGGACCGGGAATTTCGAGACTAGTCAGGAGCCGCGTGAGGTCCTCGGGATCCACCGGCTTGACGAGGTGCGCGGCGAACCCCGCTTCCTTCGCGCGCTGGCGATCTTCAGGCTCGCTGTAGCCGGTGAGGGCGATCATCACAGGCGGCCGCACCGGCAGCGACTTCATCCGACGGGCGACCTCGTAGCCGTCGAACCCGGGCAGACCGATATCGATCAGCGCGACCTCGGGTGCCTTGCTGCGCGCGAGATCGAGCCCTTCGTTGCCGTCGGCGCCCGCGTGGACCTCGTGGCCATCCAGCTCGAGCAGGGCGCGCAGGGCCTCACGGGCGTCGGAGTTGTCTTCGATGAGGAGGATGCGGGTCACTGTGCTCACACTATCACGCGCAGCAAGGGCGCCCTCGCCTTGACACTGCAAAACAGCGGATGATATTTACTCGTGCGTACTTACGCTCCCGCAGGAGGCTTCCCCATGATCCCGAAAGCACCGACCGCGCTCGCGGTCGCGATTGCGCTCGCCGTCGGTGGTGTGGTGCCCGCCACTGCGCAAGGACCGATTCGCATCGGCGCCTCGCTGTCGCTGACCGGCACGTACGCGAAGCTCGGCAAGAATCAGCACGAGGGCTACCAGCTTTGCGAGAAAGAGCTCAACGCCAAGGGCGGCCTGCTCGGCCGCAAGGTGCAGTTCGTCGTCTACG
>DAIRVP010000307.1:0-4008 GCA_036802765.1 Candidatus Rokuibacteriota bacterium | reverse complement strand
CTCGTTCATGTCGGTGACGAACCAGCCGGGAGCAATCGCGTTCACCTGGATGTTGTGGCGCGCCCACTCCACGCCGAGCGTGCGCGTGAGCGCCATCACTCCGCCTTTCGTGGCGGCATAGAGGGTATATCCAGGCAGGCCGACAGCGCCGAGCACAGACGCGAGATTGATGACTTTGCCAGCGCGCCGCGCGATCAGGTGCGGTGCCGCGGCGCGGCAGCTGTTGAAGACACCGGTGAGGTTGACGTCGACGATCGCGCGCCAGTCTTCGGCGGTGGCGTCGGCGAACGGTGTGACGCGAGCGATGCCGGCGTTGTTGACGACGACATCGAGGCCGCCGAGCTCGCGGACGGCGCGTTCCATGAGGGCCTCGACGTCCGCATAGCGGGTCACGTCCGTCGGCACGACGAGCGCGTGGCCGTGCTCGCCCTCGATCTGCCGCGCCGTTTCCTCCAGATCCGGTTTCGAGCGCCCGGCCAGTGCGACACGGGCGCCCGCCGCTGCCAGCGCCCGCGCCATGACGCGACCGAGCCCGCGACTGGCCCCCGTGACCACGGCCACTCTGTCGGCGAGCGTCGTCAGCGGTACAGCTCCTCGATCATCGTCAGGTACTTGTTGGAAACGATCTTGCGCTTCACCTTCAGCGTCGGCGTGAGCTCGCCGCCCTCCTGGCTGAAGTCGACGGGAAGCACCGTGAACTTCTTGATCTTCGCGTACGACTGGAGCTGTGAGTTTTTCTCTTCGACGGTGCGGCCCACGCGTTCGATGACCGCCGGGTGCTTGACGACGACGGCAGGATCGGTGGCGATGATGCCGTGCTCACGGGCGAACTTCCCGAGCTCATCGGCATTCAGCGTGATGAGCGCAACCGGATAGGGCTTTCGGTCGCCGTAGACCATCGCCTGGCTGATGAACGGGTCGGCCTTCAGCATGTTCTCGATGTTCTGCGGCGCGATGTTCATACCGCCCGCCGTGACGATGAGGTCTTTCTTGCGGTCGGTAATGAAGAGGAACCCCTCTTCGTCGAGTCGACCGATGTCGCCGCTGTGGAACCATCCCGAGGGCTCGAACACTTCGGCCGTCGCCTCCGCCTGCTTGAGATAGCCACGCGCGACGTTGGCGCCTCGAATGAGGATCTCCCCATCGCTTGCGATCTTGATCTCGACGTTGTCGAGCGCCTGACCGACCGAGCCGAATTTGAACCGCGTGGGTCGATTGAAGGTCGCGGCGGGGCACGTCTCCGTCAACCCGTAACCTTCCAGGATCAGGATTCCGGCGGAGTGGAAGAACTCAGCGATCTCGCGCGACAGCGGCGCACCGCCCGAGATCGCCCACTGCAGGCGACCGCCGAGCGCAGCGTGCAGCTTGCTGAAGACGAGCTTGTCCGCGATGGCTCGCTTGAGGCGGAGCCCTGTTGGAAGCGGCTGGCCGCGCTGCTGGTGACGGCTGACCTCTCGCCCGACACCGATGGCCCAGTAAAAGATCTTCTTCTTTGCCGGCGAGCCGGCCTCGACGCCTGAGAGGATCTTTGCGTACACCTTCTCGAAGACCCGGGGCACGCTGCAGATGAAGTGCGGCCGGACTTCCTTCAGGTTGTCGCCCACCTTGTCGAGGTTCTCGGCAAACGCCGTGCAAAGCCCGCGGTAGACGCCGAGAAAGGATTCGAGCCGCGCGAACGAGTGCGCGAGCGGAAGAAACAGCAAATGAACCCAGCCTTCTTCGCACGGCGCGGCCGATTCCGAATTCCGCTGGGCGGCGAGGTGATTGCCGTGCGTTTGCATCACGCCCTTCGGCGGCCCCGTCGTGCCGGAGGTGTACACGATCGATGCGAGATCATCGGGCTTGGTCGCCGCGAGCCGCTGCTCTAGCGTGCCGGCGTGCTGGCTGACGTTGTCACGACCGAGTCGGCGTAGCATCTCCCACGTCATGACCATCTTCGGCGGCTGGGTAGCTTCGTAGCCGGTCATCACGATGATCTGTTGCAGCCCCGGCGTTTTCTCGCGCGCCTCGAGAACTTTGGCGAGCTGGCCAGGGTCTTCGACGATGATCGTGCGCGCCCCCGAGTCGTTGATGACGTACGCGATGAGATCGGGCGGATAGGTCGGATACACAGGAACTGTGATGCAGCCGGCACTGAAGATCGCAAAGTCTGCCTGAACCCACTCCGCGCGGCTCGTCGACAGTAGCGCGATCGTGTCGCCCGGCTGGCGGCCCAGCGCGAGGAGCCCAAGCGCAAGCTCGCGGACGGCCTCGCCGACTTCCCGCCATGTGAGTGTCGTCCAGGCCCCGTGGCGCTTCGACATCTGGGCGGGCCGATCGGCGCTCTTGTCCACCCGATTCCAGAACATCGTTGCGAGGGAGTCACTCATGCGTTATCCCTTCATTTACGGAGGGTTGCCCGACAGTATCATTCCGTGCATGACGCGACGCGAAAAATCGCTTGACCTAGTCTAACGCGCTGCGTTACGCTCGGTTCGAAGACGTTGCGAATCATGAACTAAGGCCCGCTCCAACGGCTCCGATGAACAGGAACGGCATGGACGGCAGAAGGCGAAAGGAGCATTGAAGATGGACGGCAACACGAAGAAGGCCCATGAAGCGTTCTCTCAGAACGCCGGCAAGGCGGTCGAGACCCTCAGCGTGTGGGCGGATGCCAACCAGCGCGTGATGCGCGAGCTCGCGGAGCTCTCCGCCGTCACCGCCAAGGAGAGTGTGCGCCTCTACGGTGAGATCGCGCAGAGCATGGTCCAGGCGCTGAGCGACGCGCAGGCGCAGAGCCTACGCTGGCAGGCCGTGTGGCAGGAAGCGCCGAAGGATCCCATGCTCTGGTACCACCGCGCGTTGAGCGAGACGGTCGACAATGCCCAGAAGGCGTTTCGGCTCCTCGAAGGTCACGCGCAGGCGGTGACGAAGTCGGCAGAGCGATTGTCGACGACAGCGGAGCAGGCCGGCAAAGGCATCCAGGAGACGTTTACGAGCGTGGTGTCGAAGATGAAAGAGGTGTACGCCGCCTAAGCGGCGCGGCGCCTAACTACTTGCCGTCGGCCTTGCGCTTCTGGAGCCGCTCTTCGAGCGAGCGGAGACGGTCGCGCAGGGCCGACACCTCCTCCCGAAGCTTGTCAGCATCGGCATCCGTCGCCCCGTCCCGCTTCGTCGGCTCGGTCGTTCCTGCGCCGCCCGTCGCCGGCGTCCCCCACCCCGCGCGTGAGGACCACTCGCGGAACACGCGTTCCATGTCGCGCTGACTCGACGCGAAGCCTTCGAGGCTCGAGCGCATCGTGCGCTGGACGAACTCATGCCACGCCTCACCGTGCTTGATGAGCTGATGCAGAAACGCCGACGGCAGGTTCGCGCGGTGATTGCGCTCGTTCTCGAGGATGATCTGCGTGAGCGTCACCGAGGTGAGATCCTCGCCGCTCGCCGCGTCGACCACGGAGATCTCGCGGCCGGCGCGAATCATCTCTTCGATCTCCTCGAGGGTGACGTAGCGGCTCTCTTGCGTGTCGTAGAGCTTGCGATTGGAATACCGCTTGATGACGTACGCCATGGGTTTGGCGCGATGTTAACACCGCGCGTCAATGCTCTCAAGCAGCGGCGGTGCTAGACTGTCGCTCTGCATTTTGGTCGGAGGAGGCTGCCCGCAATGAGGCTGAAGGGTCGCACCGCGCTCGTCACCGGAGGCTCTCGCGGAATCGGACGCGCGATCGCGCTGGCGCTCGGCGAGGAGGGCGCCGACGTCGCCGTCAACTACGTCTCGAGCGAAGGGCCCGCGCGCGACGTGGTGGAGAACATCAAGAAGATGGGGCGGCGCGCGATTCTCGCGCAGGCCGACGTCGGCGACTATCCCGACACGTTCCGCATGGCGCAGGAAGTGTTGCGTGAGTTCGGTCGCCTCGACATCCTGGTGAACAACGCCGGCATCAACTCCGACAAGAGCTTCGTCAAGATGGACCACGCGTCGTGGCGCAAGGTGCTCGCCATCAACCTCGACGGCGTCTTCAACTGCAC
>DAIRVP010000306.1:0-4014 GCA_036802765.1 Candidatus Rokuibacteriota bacterium | reverse complement strand
TGCGTCTGCACGTCGACGATGAACTGGCCGGCCAGCGCTCCGGCGCGCTGGGTCGCCATGCCCGGCTGCTGCGCCTCGGCGCGTGACACGTCGAAGACCGGACCGAACACCTCGTTCATGGCGAGGAATGCCGCGGCCATGCCAGCGCTGCTGGCCAGAAACGCCCGCCGGCTCAGCCCGTGTCGCGGAGCCAGGTCGTCGGCGAGCTGCTTGATCCGGGCCTCGACGTGTCGCTGCTCGCGCGTTTGCGGCAGCGGGTTGTACTCTCCGTTGGAGACCACCTGCGTGGGGATCGGCGACTCGAAGGACTCGAGCTCCGCCGGCGCCGTCTGTCCGAGCTCATGCGCGCTGAGGTAGTGAGGCATCGTCGCCCCTCCATTTCGGACTACGGTTGCGAGCGTGCTACGCGGGATAACGCCGCGCCAGGCCGTCGGCGTACGCGACGAGAAGCTCGTGCATCTCGCGCATGGCGGCCTCCGCGGCGCGGCGGTCCTCGACCGTCTTCAGATGGCCGAGGATCGTCTTCTTCGTCTCACCCGATTCCTCCTGCTCGATCGCCTCGTGCACCGTGTAGTTCGCGGCGCCCCAGTCGGGGCGCACGCCGTAATGCTCCACCAGGGCACGGCCAACGGTGCGGGCGATCTCCACCACCTCCTCCTCCAGCAGGGCCGTGGCGCACAGCGCGGCCGACCACGGAATGTCGTGGGCCAGCCGTCGAAAGAAGCTCAGGATTCCTGCCATCTCGGGGACGGGCACGATCTGCGCGTACGCGCTGCGCGCATAGCCCAGGTCGTCGCCGATGCGGCGAAAGAGCTCGTCGTGATCCGGCGTCCCGCCGACTTTGCCCTCGAAGTATCCGAGGTCCTCGACGAGCAGGTGTCGCGCGCAGTCCTTGCGCACTTCGAGATCCTCACAGCGGGTGTGGATGCCGCTGAAGATCCGCGGAAACCAGGCGATCAGCAGATAGTGCTGGGCGATGTGCCCCCAGATCTGCTCACGGGTGAGCGTGCCGGACGCGAAGCGCTTGAAGTAGTCGGACCGGCGGAACGGGCTTTCGGCGAGCAGGGTCGCCGTCAGTCCGTCGTACCACTCCTCGGTCGTCATGGCCGGCAAGTATAGCGCGGTCTAGAGACCCAGGCCCGGCCGCCAACACCCGGTCGGATCACGACGGTAGTCGAGCAGCTTGCAGTGTTCGAGCGCCGGCCGTCTCCCGGCTGCGAGCGCCGCCTCGTACGTCGCGCGATCGGCCTGACGCTCGAGGTCGAGTGATCGCTCGCGCGCCAGTGTGATGGCTCCGGGCCCCAGTTGGTGCACCTGCAGGCTCCCCCGACTCACGGAGGTGCGGACGTAGGCGCTCAGCTCACCGGGCTGCGGCCCGATGGTCATGGCGCCAGAGCTGAAGAACAGGGTGCCCCAGTACACGTAGCCTCCGTCGCGCTGCCCGTGGAACAGGAGCCACTGGCCGCCGGCATTGCCCCACGTCGAGCTTTCGGACAGGGCGAGGTCTGCGACGCCGTCACCATCGAGATCGTCGCGGATGCGCAACAGAACCGTGCGCTCGGGCGTATTGGCGAAGAAGTCGTTGCCCGAGGGGTCGTAGCCTTCGACGAAGTCGTGCGTCGGGTCGCTCAGGCGATCCGCCGCGGACACGACGCCGGCGACGAACAGGAGCACGAGGCTCGCGACCGTCGCGCGCCGCCGGGTCACGACGCTGGCACGCTGACGGGCGTCCGCGGAGGCTGTCTGAAGTCGAAGGCTTCGAGGAAGGCCGCGGCGTTCCGATCCCGCGCGGTGAGCGGCTCGAGCCCCCAGCGCCACTCGATCAGCTTCAGGATGGAGGCGTGGTCATACTGCCCGTGCGCGACCATCCCGCGGCGGGCGTACGGTGACACGATCAGCGCCGGGACCCGCGTGCCGAGGCCGAACCGATCCACCGCGGGCGGACGTACGTGATCGAACCAGCCGCCACCCTCGTCGTAGGTGATCACAACGATGATCCGCGGCCAGTAACGGCTCGCCATGATCTCGCGCACGGTTTCGCCGATCCACCGGTCGCCCGCGCCGACGGTGGAATAGGCCGCGTGGGCGTTGCGCGGCGCGTGCGGCTTGACGAACGCGACAGCGGGCAGCGTGCCGTCACGCAGCGCTGCGGGGAAGTCGGCGGCGTCGCCGATGTGCTGGCGGCCCTCGGGCGTTTCCATGACGCGCTTCACGTACTGGAAGGGATTGTGATGCGGCATCAATCCCGCGGCGACCGCATCCTTGCCGGCATTCCAGCCGCCCGCATACCACCGCCACGACACGCCCTTGGCGTCGAGTCGGTCGCCGATCGTGGGTTGCGTGAACGGCTGCTTCACGATCGTCTTCAGCCGCTGGGGCGGGTACGGCGGGTCGAGGTTGTTGACGAGAAAGCCGTCGGGACTCACTTCCCCGTCCTTGACGATGGAGCCGTCGGGGCCGGCGACGGCGCGGTACTCTGGATCGTCCCCGACGTGGGCCACGGCTGCCGTTACGAGGAAGTAGTGATTCGCGAACGAGCCGCCGTGGATCGCCTGGAAGTAGCGGTCCAGGAGCACGAACTCGTCTGCCAGTCGCCACTGCACGGGACTGGCCGCACGGTCGTAATACCCCATCGTGATCCCGCCGCTCGTGCCCTCGACAACCCAGCGGCCCATGGGAACGCCGTCCGCGCCAGCGCCGTACTGACGCTGCATGTGATAGAAGCGGTGCACCGGATTGTTGGTCGCATCGAAGGGCTGCACAAAACGCAGCAGCGGAAACGGCGCGTTCGGAAGGTCCGATGGAAATCGGGGATCCTGATGGCCGTCGCGTCCGAGCGGCGTCGGCAGCGTGGGGTAGGCGACGCCGCGCGCGTCAGCCTGCTTGCCCGTGTAATTCGAGAGGCCGTCAGCGCCAGGATAGGTGCCGAAGAGGTGATCGAAGGAGCGATTCTCCAGGAACAGGACGACGATGTGCTCGATCGGCGCCTGGTCGCCACGCGGCTCGCCGCCGACGCCGGCACACGCGGCGACAACGGCCGCCAGCGCTGCCGCGCAGAGCCCGCGCAGCATCGTCAGGCGGATGCGGCGGCGGCCTTCTCTTTCTTCTTCCGCTTACCCTTCGCGGCCGCGCCGCCCTCGGCTTTCGGCGCCTTTTCTTTCTTCTCGGCGCGGTCCTTGCGGTCCTTGCCCGTCTCCGCGCGGTCCACCAGCTCGAGGATGACCATCGGGGCGTTGTCGCCAGGCCGGCGCCCGGTTTTGATGATGCGCGTATAGCCGCCGTTTCGGTCGGAGAAGCGCGCGGCGATCGTGTCGAACAGCGTACCGACGACCGCGGCGTCCGGCACCATCGTCAGCACCTGGCGTCGCGCATGGAGGTTCTCGCGCTTGGCCAGGGTGATCATGTGCTCCGCCGCGCCGCGGACGGCCTTGGCCTTGGCCTCGGTCGTCGTGATCCGCTCGTGGCGGAACAGGGCGACCAGGAGGTTTCGGAACAGCGCCCATCGGTGCTGCGTGAGACGCCCGAGCTTGTAATTCGCTTTGCCGTGCCTCATCGCAACCCTCCGGCGGCACCGCGCCCGAGAGCGCCGAGGACGTTCGGATCGATCCGCATACCCAGCGAGAGGCCGAGCGTCGCCAGCGCCGTCTTGATCTCGTCGATCGACTTCTCCCCGAGGTTCTTGACGTCGACGAGATCCGTCTCGCTCTTTTGTACGAGGTCCGCCACCACGTGCATGTCGGCGCTCTTGAGCGCATTGATCGCGCGCGCCGGCAGCGCGAGCTCCTCCAGGGTCTTGCCGAGCGAGTCGCGCAAATACGCTTCGCTGGAGGCGACCTCGGCCTCCTCGTCCTCCTCCGGCGCGCCAGTCGTCAGGGGCACGAAGTGATCGCGTAAGAACGTGGAGGCGCGGGTCAGCGCGTCGTCGGGACTCACCGAGCCGTCCGTCCAGATCTCCACGACCAGCTTCTCGTAGTCGGTGATCTTGCCGAGCCGCGACATCTCGACGTTGTAGGC
>DAIRVP010000305.1:0-4143 GCA_036802765.1 Candidatus Rokuibacteriota bacterium | reverse complement strand
AAGGGCAAGACCATCAACGCGTTCAAGGAGCCGTGGTTCAGCGAGTGGGACAGCAAGGCGATCGCCATCGTGCACAACATCATCCGCGGCACCTCTACGGTGCCCAAGGGGCTGAAGGAGCTGGCGGCGCTCCAGAAGTCGCTGGTCTAGCTCCGGCGTGAAGACGCGGCGGGCGCTGTCCGAGAGCGCCGTGGCCTGGCTGTTCGCGGGGCCGGCGCTGCTCGCGATCGGGCTCGTCGTCGTCTTCCCGCTCGTCTACTCGCTCTGGCTGTCGTTCACCGACGTCAACCTGCTGCGCGCCACGGGGCCGGCGATCGAGCTCGGCAGTCTGAGGATTCCGCTCTTTCGCTGGATCGGCGCGCGCAACTACACCCAGGTGCTCGCCGATCCCCTCTACTGGGATTCGCTTCTGCGCACGCTGTATTTCGTCGGCGCCTTCGTGATCGAAGCGGCCGTGGTCGGGCTCGGCATGGCGCTCGTGCTCAACGAGCGGTTTCCCGGCCGGCCATTGATGCGCAGCCTGCTCCTCGTGCCGTGGTCGCTCTCGCGGATCGTCGTCGGCTTGCTGTGGATCGGCATTCTCGACTTCGAGTTCGGCGCGCTCAACGGGCTGCTGCTGCGGGCGCACCTGATCGACGGCGCGATCGCCTTCTTCAAGGATGGCTGGACCGCACTGAATGTGCTGGTGTCGGTGTACATGTGGAATCAGGCACCGTTCGCGACGCTGCTGTTTCTCGCGGGGATGCAGTCGATCTCGGAGGACCTGTACGCGGCGGCCGAAGTCGACGGCGCCGGCTACTGGCGCCGGCTCTGGTACGTCACGCTGCCGGCCCTGCGACCGATCGTGTTCCTCGTGCTCGTGCTGGCCACGGTCAACGGATTTCTCATGCTCGACCTCATCTACGTGCTGACGATGGGCGGGCCGGGCTATGACACGACCACCGTGTCGTGGCACGGCTTCAAGACCAGCTTCACGTTCTTCAAGTTCGGGCCGGGCACAGCGATCCTCTACACGCTGACGGCGCTTTGTCTGCTGCTGACCGTCGTTTATCACAAGCTCGTGCTGGGGCGCTTCGAGCCCGAGGCCTGACGCGATGCCGCGCGCACGCTATCGAGGCGGCAACTACCGGCGGCGCTCGGCCGGCAGCCGGGTGATTCTCTACGTCACCGTGACGGCCGTGGCGTTGTGGCTGCTTGCGCCGTTCGCGTGGTTGTTCGTGACGAGCATCTCGTATCAAAAGAATCTGCTGGCGCGGCCGTTCTCACCGATGCCGCCGGAGATCACCTTCGACAATTACCGGATGGTGCTGGGCCTGGTCCGCTTCCACGCCGAAGGCCAGGCCAGCAAGATCCTCACGTCGATGTGGAACAGCCTGGTCGTGGCGGTGATCGTGACCGCGGTCAACATCGTCGTCGGCACGACGGCCGGCTACGCGTACGCGCGCTTTCGCTTCCCGCTCAAGACGCTTTCGCTCTTCACCCTGCTCTTCACGCGGATGTTGCCGACGATCGTGCTGATCCCGGCCTTCTTTCTGGTGTTCCGCGCACTCGGCCTGCAAAACACGCTGAGTGGCCTCGTGATCGCCTACGGCTCGTTCACCCTGCCGTTCACGGTCTGGATCATGAAGGCGTACTTCGAAACCATTCCCGGCGATCTCGACAAGAGCGCGCTCGTCGACGGCTGCAATCGCTTTCAGGCGTACTGCCGCGTCGTGCTCCCGGTGTCGGGCCCCGGCCTCGTGGCCGGCGGCGCGTTTACGTTCATGCTCTGCTGGAACGAGTTCGTGGTCGCGCAGATCCTCAATACCAAGCCGGGCACCACGACGCTGCCGCCCGTCATCGCGGGAATGAACGGACAGATCAACATCGACTATTCGGTCATCGCGGCGTCCGGCTTTCTGGGCGCGCTGCCCGCGGTTCTGCTCGTGCTGGTGTTTCAGAAGTACATGGTTCAGGGGCTGACGGCGGGATCCGTCAAAGGCTGACGCCGGGCGGTATACTCACCGCGCCCGCTGGAGGTGGTCATGACGTTCTTCCCTCGCCTGCTCGGCGTGTTCCTCCTCACGGCGATCATGCTTCTGCCGGCGATCGCCGCCACTGCTGCCCCCGAAGGAACGATGACGTGGGGCGTCCACATCACGCTCGCATCGCGCTGGCTCGATCCGGCCGAGACCGAGGGGATCATCACACCGTTCATGGTCCTCTACGGCCTGCACGACGCGCTGGTGAAGCCGATGCCGGCCGGCCAGCAGACACCGAGCCTCGCGGAATCGTGGACGCAGTCGAAGGACGGGCTCACGTACGAGTTCGTCATCCGCAAAGGCGTGAAGTTCCACAACGGCGAGCCGGTGACGGCGGCGGACGTGAAGTTCTCCTTCGAGCGCTACAAGGGCGCCGGGGTGAAGCTGCTCCGAGACCGCGTGCGCGAGGTGCAGATCGTCGACGCGGGCCGCGTGCGCTTCGTGCTCAAAGATCCGTGGCCGGACTTCATGACGTTCTATGGCACGTCGGCCACCGGCGCCGGCTGGATCGTGCCGAAGGCGTACGTCGAGAAGGTCGGCGACGACGGCTATAAGAAAGCGCCGATCGGCGCAGGTCCTTACAAATTCGTGTCATTCAATCCAGGCGTCGAGCTGGTGATGGAAGCGTGGGAGGGTTACTGGCGCAAGGTTCCCAACGTCAAGCGGCTCGTGCTGCGCAGCCTGACCGAGGAGACGACGCGCGCGGCCGCGCTGAAGAAGGGCGAGGTCGACATCGCGTATCTGCTGACGGGCCCGGTTGCGGAGGACATCCAGCGTACGCCCGGCTTCAAGCTCGTCGCGCCGAAAGAATCCCAGGGCACGTTCTGGATCGACCTGCCGGACCAGTGGGATCCGAAATCGCCGTGGCACGATCGCCGCGTGCGTCAGGCCGCGAGCTTCGCGATCGACCGGCAGGCGATCAACCAGGCCGAGACGCTCGGGTTCAGCAAGCCGACGGGCTCGCTCATCCCCCGTGTGTTGGAGTTCTCGCGCTTCTACGAGCCGGACCCCTTCGATCCCGCCCGGGCGAAGCGGCTGCTCGCCGAGGCCGGCTACCCGAATGGCTTCGACGCGGGCGATTTGTATCCTTGGCCGCCGTACTTCTCGATGGGCGAGGCGCTCGCCGGGTATCTCGGGAATGTCGGGATCCGGACGAAGATCCGAACCATGGAGCGCGCCTCGATGACCACGGCATGGCGCGAGAAGAAGCTCAAGAACGTGATCGTCGGCATCACCGGCGCGGCCGGCAACGCGGCCACGCGGCTCGAGGCGTACGTCAGCCGCAACGGCGTCTACACGTCCGGCGTGATGCCCGACGTCGAGGATCTCTTCCAGCGGCAGGCGCGCGAGACCGACGTGAAGAAGCGCGAGGCGCTCGTCCATCAGATCCAGGACATCCTGCACGAACGCGTGACGCAGATCCCGATCTACGAGCTGGCGTTCATCTGGGGCGTCGGGCCGCGCGTCGAGGAGCCGGGTATCAACCTCATTCGCAGCTTCGCGTACTCGGGCCCACTGGAGGACGTCCGCCTCAAGCGACCGTAGGAGGGCGAGCCATGGCGCGAGCCGGCATCCGGATTTTCGACGCGGATACCCACATCATCGAGCCGGTCGAGCCGATCGAAGCGTATCTGTCGGCCCGCGATCGCGCGCGACTGGATGCTCTCGGGCCGCTGGTGCAACGCGCGCCGGCCAAGGCGGGCGTGTCGCGCTACGTGATCGGCAAGCGTCCGAAGCTCAATCGCAAGCTCGGCTCGCTGGAGCGCGTGGACCCGCCGTCGGCGGCGACACGCGGCGCACGCGACGGCGGCACGCCGTGGGACGTGCGCTGGCAGGGGCCGCCGTTTCCGAGTGAGCGCGTCAGCATCGATGCGCACGCGCGCGTACGGGACATGGACATCGAAGGCATCGACGTGAACATGATCCTGCCCTCGGGCGGCGTGCCGGGGTTCGCCGGGCTCGACGACATCGCGCTCGAGTGCGCGATGTACGAGGCCTACAACCGCTTCATGGCCGACTACTGCGCGCCGTATCCCGACCGTCTCACCGGCGTGATGCTCGTGTCGGGACGCGACGCGACTGCCGCGGTCGCCGAGATCGAGCGCTGCAGCCGCGAGGACTG
>DAIRVP010000304.1:0-4146 GCA_036802765.1 Candidatus Rokuibacteriota bacterium | reverse complement strand
GAAGAGATCGGCGAATTCGTGTTCTTCGCCATGGCCTACGTGGACGGCGAGACGCTCACGGAGCGCGTCCGGCGCCGCGGCCCGATGGCGCCGTCCGAAGGAGCCCGCGTGCTGCGTGACGTCGCCTGGGCACTCGCATACGCGCACGGCCAGGGCGTGATCCATCGCGACGTGAAGCCCGACAACATCCTCCTCGAGCAGGCCACGGGCCGCGTCCTCGTCGCCGACTTCGGGATCGCGGGGGTGGTCGCGGGAGCGGGGGGGCTCGTCGCGGGAGAGATCGTCGGGACCCCCGAGTTCATGAGTCCGGAGCAGGCCCTGGGCGAGGCGATTGACGCGCGCAGCGATCTCTACTCGCTCGGCGTCGTCGGCTTCTTCGCGTTCTCAGGGACCCTGCCGTTCGAAGCGGAGAAGGCGACCGACGTCCTGGCAAAACAGGTCACCGAGCCTGCGCCGCCGCTCGCCAGCGCGAGTCCCGGCGTGCCGCGGCGGCTCGCGCAGACGATCGACCGCTGTCTCGCGAAGGATCCCGCGGAGCGCCCGGAGAACACGGGGATGCTCGCCGAGCAGCTGAGCCACGCGCTCGAGCAGCGCCGGGAGTTGCCGGTGGCGCTGCGGGCGTTCGTGAAACACGATGCGCGACTCGACGGGAGCGGAGTGCTCGTGTATCCCTTCGCGCTGATGGTCGCGGCGCCGCTCTCCGCGTTCCTGGCGCGCTCGATTCCCGTCGGCTTCGTCGTGCTGGGGGCTGGTCTCTCGGTCGTGCCGCTGGGTGTGCTCTTGAACCGCGCGCGTCGCCTGTTACGCACGGGGTTCGATCACCCGGACATCGGCGTCGCGTTCAAGGCCGAGATCGAGCGGACGCGCGAGGAGCGCGCGTTCGGGGTCGGACACGGTCCATCAACGTTGGAGCGAGTGCTGAAGTGGCTGTCGGCGACCGGACTGGGCCTCGCCGTCGTGACTTTTCCGGAGTTCATGGGCACGGTCACCCCGGCGTTCGCGATCGGGATCACCGTGGGGATGACCTGCGGCATAGCGGCCCTGATCCAGGTGCAACGCCGCCGCGATGTCGACGCCGAATTCTGGGGCAGGTTCTGGACGGGACGGCTGGGACGCTGGCTGTTTAAGATCGCCCGCGCGGTCACCCCGAAGAAGGCGCTGCCAGCTCCGCTCACGCACCGGCCCACGGAGCTGTCCATCGGGATGGCCGCCGAGCAGTTGTACGAGACGCTGCCCAAGGAGACGCGGCGCGAGCTGCGCGACCTGCCCGACGTGGTTCACCGGCTCGAGGACGATGCGCAGCGCACGCGCCGCCGGCTCGAGGAGCTGCAAGACGCGCTGGGTGGCGCCAAGACCCACAGCGCCGATCCATCCATCGGCGCGCGCCACGACCGCGTCCTCGCTGATCTCACCGCCGAGCGCGAGCTGGTGCAGCAACGCCTCGCCGATGCCGTCGCCGCGCTCGAGACGATCCGCATGAATCTGCTGCGCCTGCACGCGGGCACGGCGACGGTGCAAGGTCTGACCACCGACCTGGGGCTCGCCCGGGAGCTCGCGCGTGACATCGGCGCGCGGGCGGACGGGTACCGCGAAATCGAGGGCGCGCTCTAATCGCGCACGCGCTGCAAGCGCTCGACGGCTTGCTGGAGCATGTCCTCGGTCTTGCAGAACGCGAATCTCACCTGCGTACGTCCCAGCTCGGGTTTCGAGTAGAAGCTCGAGCCCGGCACGGGCGCCACGCCATGCTCGGCGGTCAGCCATGCCGCGAATCTGTCGTCGGGCAGGTTTGAGATCCCGGCAAAGTCCGCCATGACGTAGTAGGCGCCCTCAGGCAGCTGACACCTGAAACCTGCCTTCAGCAATCCGGGGCAGAGGATATCGCGCCTCCGCCGGTAATCCCGCGCGAGTCCTTCGTAGTAGTCGTCGCCGAGCGTCTCCATCCCGACGGCGATCGCCTCCTGCAGCGGCGCGGGTGCGCCCACGGTGAGGAAGTCGTGGACCTTGCGGATCGCGTCGGTGACGTCGGGCGGCGAGATGATCGTGCCGATGCGCCAGCCGGTGACGCTGAACGTCTTCGATGCGCCGCTGATCGTGATCGTCCGGTCCGCCATCCCGGGCAGTGTGGCAATCGGGATGTGCTCTCCCTCGTAATAGATGTGCTCGTAGATCTCGTCGGTGACGGCGAACGCATCGTGGCGCCGGCACAGCTCGGCGATCGCCTCGAGCTCGCGGCGCGAGAACACGTGGCCGGTCGGATTGTTGGGCGTGCAGATGATGATCGCTTTGGTCTTCGGACTGAACGCGGCGGTCAGACGGTCCAGGTCGAGCGACTGGCCAACAGCCATCGGAACGAACACCGGACGAGCGTCGCACAGGATCGCATCGGGGCCGTAGTTCTCGTAGAACGGCTCGAACACCACGACCTCATCGCCGGGATCGACGATGCCCAGGAGCGCCGAGGCCATGGCTTCGGTCGCGCCGCAGGTCACGGTGACCTGGGTGTTGGGATTCACCGGCAGGTTGTACCACTCTTGGTATTTCGCGGCCAGCGCGTTGCGGAGGCGCGCCGCGCCCCAGGTGACGGCGTACTGATTGACGTCGTCGCGGATGGCGCGCGCGGCGGCCTCTTTCAGGATCTCGGGGCAGGGGAAATTGGGGAACCCTTGAGCGAGGTTGATGGCCCCGTGCTCAGTGGCGAGACGGGTCATGCCGCGAATGACGGATTCGGTGAAGCCGTGCGTGCGACGCGCGGTGCGCATGAGGGCGAAAGATACCGCCTTCCGGGGCGCCCGCGCGCCCGGCACGAGTGGTGCTCTAGATCTTCAGCCTGACGTTGATGTCCACCAGTACGGCGTCAGGCGTATCGACAAACACGACACGATTCTCGACCCGCCGAATGATCATCTTCATCGGCGGTCCCTTCCCCTTCCCCTTCCCCATGTTGCCACGGCGGTAATAGACGATCTGGTCGTCGTCGTGGGTTTCGATCTTGACGACTTCGTACCCCTGGCGCACGAGTACCTCGCGGGTCACCGACACCGCACGGCTCGGCGCGACTTCGAATTCCTTCTTGTGACCGTGCCCCTGCGCAGCAACCGGCGCTGCCGCGAGCACCAGGAGACCAGCGAGAAACAATGACGAGCGCTTCATGACGAGCCTCCTATGGAGGGTCAGCATCCTACCCCATAGAAGAGTCGCGCAGCGTGATGCAGGTCACTTCAGCAGTAGTTTCGCGATCGTATTGAGCTGCATGTTGCTCGTGCCCTCATAAATCGTCCCGATCTTTGCATCGCGGTAGAACTTTTCGACCGAGTATTCCTTGGTATAGCCGTACCCGCCGAACAGTTCGACCGCCAGCGACGTCACCCGCTCCGCCACCTGTGAGCTGAAGAGCTTCGCCATCGCCGCCTGTTTGGTATACGACTCGCCCGCGTCCTCGAGCCGAGCCGCGTTGTAGACCATGAGGCGCGCCGCCTCGAGCTCCGTGGCGGCCTGCGCCAGCTGAAACTGGACGCCCTGGAACTCCGCGATCGGCTTGTTGAACTGCTGGCGCTCCTTCACGTACTTGAGCGACGCGTCGAGTGCTCCGCGCGCCACGCCGATCATCTGCGCGCCGATGCCGATGCGACCCGTATTGAGCGTCTCGATCGCGACTTTGTAGCCGTTGCCAACTTCACCGATCAAGTTTGCGGCGGGCACCTCGCAATGATCGAGGATCAGCTCGGCGGTCGATGACGCGCGAATGCCGAGCTTGTCCTCCTTCTTGCCGACGCTGAATCCCGGGAAATCGCGCTCGACGACGAACGCCGTGATGCCCTTGTAGCCCGCGCTCGGATTGGCGTTCGCGAACACGACGTAGATGCCCGCCTCGGCGCCGTTGGTGATCCAGAGCTTGCGGCCGCTGAGATACCAGACGTCGCCGCGGCGCTCCGCGCGTGACGCCATGCCGAATGCGTCGGATCCCGAGCCCGGCTCGGACAGCGCGTACGCGCCCACGGTGCCGCCGGTGAGTCGCGGCAGATACGTGGCCTTGATCTCGTCGGATCCGTACCGAAGGATCGGGTAGTTCACGAGCGTGTTCTGCACGTCGACGAGGATCGCGGCCGACGCGTCCACCTTGCTGATCTCTTCGACGGCCAGCGCGAC
>DAIRVP010000303.1:0-4174 GCA_036802765.1 Candidatus Rokuibacteriota bacterium | reverse complement strand
TTGCGGAGATGTGCGCCCACCGCTCGGGCGCCACCTCGTTGTACTCGTCCATGCGATGCATCCAGTAGGGCACCCACCCCGCACCCGCCTCGAGGAACGCGATCCTCAGCTTGGGGAATCGCTCCAGCAATCCGCTCGTGACGATGTTGGAGCAGGCCATCATCTGCGCGAACGTGTGGGCCATGTGTGAGACTTCGAGCATGTGGTCGGGACGGTTGAGGTCGAAGTAGCCGCGGAACAATGACGGCAGCGCGGGCCCGTGAACGGCGACCGCGATGTTCAAGCGCTCCGCTTCCGCCCAAAAGTCGGTGAGCCGTGGATCGCTCAGAAGCGTGTCTTCGCGCACCGTGCAGCCGATCTGGATGGCGACCATCTTCAGCCGGCTCACCGCGCGCTGCATCTCTGCGATGGCGCCCTCGACGTCCTGGAGGGCCACGATGCCGACACCTTTGAGTCGCTGTGGGCAGACCTCGCAGTAGTCGTAGAGCCAGTCGTTGTACGCGGTGGCTCGCGCCGCCGCGAAGCCCGCATCGTGCGTGACCGTCAGCGGCAGCTCGTCGGTGGGATAGATGACGGCTCCGTCGATCTGGTCGCGGTCCATATCCGCCAGACGTGCCCACGGGTTGTACGTCCCCATCCGCCGATAGTGGATCGCCTTGCCCTTCGGCGGACCGAGATTGCCGTTGACGCCGACGAATCCGCACTCCGTGTCGGGCCCCCAGACTTTGCCGTCCACGAGCCGCACGATGTAGCCGCGTGACGCCTGCGTGTACACGGGACGCCGCTCGCGATACTTCGGATCGATGCGCTCGTACGTCTCGTTCACCTCGATCACGTGGCCATCGCCGTCGATCACCAGATCGGGTCGGTCCGTCATGACATGCTCCTTGTCAGTGTCTCCGCGGGCTGTCGGCGCGTCGGGCTCAGGAGTATATCATCCGGTCAGCAGCCTCCGTGCCGCACGAGCGGCGAGCCCGCGATGACTGACGCGCTCTTTCTCGCGATCGGTGAGCTCGCCGAACGTCCGGCCCAACGGCGGAAAGAAGAAGACAGGATCGTATCCAAAGCCGCCGTCGCCACGCGGCGCGGGCGCAATCTCACCTTCCGCAACACCTTCCACCGTGCGCGCGCCGCCATGCTCGTCGATCAGCGCAATCACGCAGCGAAACCGGGCCGTGCGCTTGCCTGCCGGCACCGCGCGCAAGCGCTCCAGCAGCAGGCTCGTTCGCCCTCGATCGTCGAGCCGCGGCCCGCCGAATCGCGCCGAGTGCAGGCCGGGCGCGCCGTCGAGCGCATCGACCTCGAGCCCCGAGTCATCGCCCAGCGCCGCGTGGCCGGTCAGCTGTCGCGCAGCTCGAGCCTTGATGAGCGCGTTCTCGACGTACGTTGTCCCCGTTTCGGGCGGCAGCGACGCACCGGGAACGTCGGCGAGGCTCACGAGCTCGATCGGGAGATCGCCGAGCATCTGCGCCAGCTCTCGGACCTTGCCGGGATTGAGGGTCGCGAGAACGACGCGACGCTTATTGGAGCGCGAAGGTCCGTTCGCCACGCGCGTCGAGCGCACGTCGCTGCAGCGAGACGAGGCGATGGATACCGGCGCCAGCCAGGCCGAGCAGCGAGTCGAGCCGCGCGCGATCGAACGGAATCTGCTCGGCGGTGCCCTGCACCTCGACGAACTCGCCGGCGCCGGTCATGACGACGTTCATGTCGACCGCCGCGCCGGAGTCCTCGACATAGTTGAGGTCGAGCACAGGGACGCCGCCGACGATGCCGACACTGACGGCGGCCACGCAATCGCGCACGGCCGCGGCGGCGCTGGCTTTGCCCAGCGCATCGGCGACCGCGACGAAGCCGCCGGTGATGGCGGCGGTCCGCGTGCCGCCATCGGCCTGGATGACGTCGCAGTCCACCCACACGGTTCGCTCGCCCATCTTCGCGCGGTCGATCACCGCGCGCAGGGCGCGGCCGACCAGGCGCTGGATCTCCTGCGAGCGG
Source organism: Candidatus Rokuibacteriota bacterium (assembly GCA_036802765.1). Taxonomy (GTDB): domain Bacteria; phylum Methylomirabilota; class Methylomirabilia; order Rokubacteriales; family CSP1-6; genus AR12. The sequence continues at coordinate 2,179 of DAIRVP010000303.1, read as the reverse complement.
CCGCTGGGACCGCGGTTTTCACGCGGCGTGCGCGTGTTCGTCGAGCGCGGGAGCATTGCGTACTCGGCGGTGACCCAGCCGAGCCCCTGGCCTTTCAGGAACGGCGGGACCTTGTCCTCGACCGACGCGGTGCAGATGACCTTGGTGGCGCCGAACTCGACCAGCACGGAGCCTTCGGGATGCAGCAGATAGTCGCGCGTCAGCACGACGGGACGCAGCTGATCGGGGGCGCGGCCGTCGGGGCGTGCCATCAGCGGTCGCGCGGCGCCCGCGCGCTCGGCGACATCTCGCGCGCACGCGCGTCGTACTTCTTCTTGTACTCGGCGAGCCCCGCATAGATCGCGCGCGCGATCTCGTCGCGGTACTTCAAGTCCTTGAGCCGCTTTTCTTCCTTGGGATTGGTGACGAAGCCGATCTCGATGAGGACGGCAGGCATGGCGGCGCCTCCAAGCACATAGAAGCCCGCCTGCTTGACGCCCCGATTCGGAATGCGCAGCGACTGCGTCATCGAATCCTGCACGACCTCGGCGAGCCGTGACGACTCCAGCTGAAACTCCGACTGGGCCAGATCCCAGAGGATCGCCTTCACCGCGTCGAACCGGCTGCTGCGCGCCGGCGTCTTCTCCAGCTGGACGACGCTGTTCTCGAGCGCAGCCACCTGACGCGCGCCGCTGTCGGTCGCCTCAGAAGACAGGAAATACGTCTCGACGCCGGCGGAGGCGACCTCGCGATGCGCGTTGGCGTGGATCGAGACGAACAGGTCCGCGCGCTCCTTGTTGGCGAAGCTCGTGCGATCCCGCAGCGGCACGAAATAGTCGCCGTCGCGCGACAGCAGCACCTTCACGTTCAACTTGTCCTCAGCGAGGCGCGCTACGCGGCGCGTGACGTCGAGCACGAGGTCTTTCTCTTGCAGCCCGGCAGGCCCCACGGCGCCGGAGTCATGACCCCCGTGGCCGGCGTCCAGGACGAGCACGCGCAGCGGCGTCACTCCGTCGCGGCGATCACGCGAGGGTGTGGGCTCGACGGGACGCAAGAAGTCGAGCACGAGCCGCGGCGGATCGGCGAGCGTGGACGTCTTGACCTCTCCGCCGACACCCTCGAAGACGACTCGAAGCAGCGCATCGGTCCCCGCCCGCTCGAGCCGCGCCTGCTCGATGAACCCATCGCCGACTTCCTCCGTGCGGGGGTCGGCGCTCAGACCCATGAGGCGGATGCGCGCCTCCTTACCGGCGCTCGTCTCGACGCGCGCGGTCAGAGGGCTCGACGTCTCGAGCACGATGCGCGTGAACGACGGGTACGATCGCAAGCGCAGGTCGTCGAGCGTGACGACCGACGAGGGAGCGGTGGCGCGTGGCGCGGCCGACGGCGCCGTTGTTGGCGGCGACGCCGCCGCGACGGGCTGCACGCGCGGCAGCACGAGGGACAGGAAGTTCTCCGGCACGAGCCACACGCCGTCGCGCACGCGAACTGGCGCGTCGAGCGCGACCGGCGTGCCGTCGACGAGAATCCGCGACCAGTTTCGGGTCACGGTGATGACATGACCATTGGGGCGGAGAAGTGCCTGCGTGCCCTCGGACGTCGCTTCCAGCCGCGTCTTCAGGACGGCGGCCGCACGACCGAGCTCGACGTAGTCACGACCCTCGTGGCTCACGGTCGGCAGACCGGCCGGCGCGGCCGCGCCGAACAGCAGGGGCAGGATCAGGACCGACAGGAGGCGCAGCAGCCTCATGGATGCCGTCCATTCTAGCAACGGAGACTTGACCAATCCGCATCAAAGTGAGTGACTACCGCGGCATGGGACAGTTCGGGATCGGACAAGCGATCAAACGGTTCGAGGACGTTCGTCTGGTGCGCGGACAGGGACGCTTCCACGATGACGTCAACCTCGCCGGCCAGGCATATGCCGTCATCGTGCGCTCCATCCACGCGCACGCGCGCATGACCCGGATCGACGCTACGCAGGCCCTGCGGTCGCCCGGCGTGCTCGCTGTCTTCACGGGCGCCGACACGGCCGAGCTCGGCACGATGAAAATGACGCTCAAGCGAAAGCGCCCCGATGGGTCGCCGATGTTCGCCCCGCCGCACCACGGCCTCACACGTGATCGGGTGCGCTATGTCGGCGATCCCGTCGCGATGGTCGTCGCCGAGACGCTCGCGCAGGCCGAGGACGCGGCCGAGC
>DAIRVP010000302.1:0-4236 GCA_036802765.1 Candidatus Rokuibacteriota bacterium | reverse complement strand
TCGCTGCTGCTGCGGGCGGATCAGGTGATTGAGTAGAGCGCGATGGTAGAAGAAGAGACCGGCAGCGATGGTCCCAAGTGCCCCAACTGTAGTAGCGAGGACGTTGCGATTCGGGGCAGTCAGAGCGCACGCATGACTCCTCCTGTCTCGCCGCCTCAGGTATGGCAGTGTAAGAAGTGTGGCCTTGTCTTCGCTCACCGGCCAGGATTGATTGAATAGTGGACCGGCCTGAGCACCTTCCATTCCTTCTTCCATGGCCGCGCCTTGCGCTTCTGATCCGCCGCATCCTGAGCAGCCAGTGGGACGAGGCGACGTGGCCGTTCGCGAAGCATGAACTCATCAAGGCACTGAAGCTGCGGGGCGGTGCTGGATCGAGCGGGCTGGTGGAACTAGAGGAGCGCGCCCGCCTCCTCCGCGCTGCCGTTGTGTTCGCGCTCGTACCGCCGGACGAGCCCGAACTGCGCCTACTTCACCGTTGTCTCGACTCGTGGTCCGGGGTCGGGTATGTCGTCGCCGGGATGGCGCGGCACGAGTACGACCTCGAGCTGCGTCGGTATAACGGGCGCGGATGGCAGGCCATGTTCTTCCCCGCCGGCTTCGAGCACTCGTTCACCTCGCACGCCGGAAGCGGATGGGCACCGAGTCCATGGCAAGCCGTCCAGCACGCTGCTCGGGATGCGCTCACCAAGTTAGAGACTGGCGAGCCTGCGCCGCAAGACTGGACGAAGACGGACGAGTCGCCGCGGTAGCTCGCCCGGACTGGCCGGGCAGCCTGCCCGTCTAACGCTTCGACGCCAAACCCGTGCTGGTCCACAATCGCAACATTTCCGTAGTCTAGGTGCGGCACCACTTTGGCACGCGTCGTGTACATACGTGACTCCAGAAACTCGCCGGAGGTAGGGGCGATGAGAACTAACGCATCTACGACGCTGAAGACAATGACGCTCTTCGCCGCAACTCTGAGCGTGATGCTGACCGCGCTGCCGGCCTTTGCTACGGGCGGCACCGATGACTGCAGTCCGGCCACGTGTACGTCGCCCGTCATCGGCCCCGCACACCATCAGGACGCCGAGGCCCGGTAACGTGTCCATACGGCTAGTAGACGCGAACAAAACTAATGCAGTGAAGCCGGCGCACGCCCGACACGAGTCTACGTGCGGGTTCTGCCACGGCGGCATCAGGCCCGGCGTTGGGCGATACCGCATTGGCGACAACGAATATCATCCACATTGCTTCAAATTCTGGCTGACCCCGTTATTGAACGACCCCGCGAAGTAATGCCGCCGGGCTCGACGGCGCTTCCGCGGACGACCGATTAGCGCGGCAAACGAGAAACCTGGACGCTGCTAGCAGCGAGTCGCGCCGCCTGCCTTGCATCAATTCGTTGTACTGAACCTCAAGCGCTGTCACTGACGCGACACCGCGACGATTGCTATGTCTCATGAATGATGCTACCGTCCCCGTCCGCTCGCGCCGGCCCTCGATTCGACATACGGACGTCGAGTCGCGGTGTGTTTCGAATCCCGGTGATCGGCTTCTCGGCCGAAACCTCTTGGGGGTCGAGATGCCAGTTTCGCCGGACGCTCCGCGGAAAATCCGCGAGAAGCTCGCTGCGGGAAGACTACCCCGCGACGCGCCGCCGATGACGGCTACGGGCCGCGGTACGGGGAATCTCTGCGACGGCTGCGATACGCCGATCAATCCCGATCAGATGCAGTACGAGTTCGAGTCATCTGACAGACGGTTCATCAGATTCCATGTTTGGTGCGGCCTTCTGTGGGAGGCCTACAGGCGAGAAGCGAACCGGACGTAGTCAGCGAAGTAAGCGAGCAGGCCGCGACAGAATCCGCGGGCGATCAGCAGCCAGATACGACGGGATCGGGACTGCCTGCGGATTCTGAGGCGTAAATACCGCAGATCGGGCACACTTCGCGATTCATCGCGTAGCCGATGCAAGTCAGATGAAGCTGGTGGCCCGTTACGCACCGGCGAAACGCAGTACCGGCAACCAGCCCTCGCCTGCACTGACTGCAACGACCAACGCGTCTGGCTTGTATATAGGCGAAGAGGCCGACCAAGGCCGCCGCGACGAAGAGCGCGGGGATCAACACTCGCACCGCGCGAAGCTAACACACCGCCAATCGCTGCGCATGAGGACGAATGGCGTAATCGCGGCCGGCAATAGGCACTACGGCGACTGGGTGCTAGGCCCTTCCGCCAGATGAGCGCGGCGCACGATCCGACTTCGGACGCTCCCGCAGCATTTCTTCTGTCCAGATGCCAAAACACGATCCGTCGAGCCGGAACGTCAGTGTAGAGAATCCAACCTCGAACTGAGGCGATCCCTCAGCGATGGGCTTGCCGCATGCGTCGCACGGCGTTGATTTGGCGCTGATGTTTGAAATGACTCTCGGAATTTCACGCGTGCTCAGCAATAATCGGATGCGGGCGCGGAGATGCTGCTGGTCATGAATCTCGTTCATCGTCACCGTACCGCTTCGGACGCAGTGTAGATACCGCTTACCGTATATGACTGTAGACGAGGGGTCGAGTTCGGACAATCAGAGCGCGCCTGATGGTTCGTTCAGAGAATCCCTGATGAATGACAGCGAGACGGGCTCGCTGCCCTGGACCTCTTACCCAGCACGGCTGATAGTTGCCGTGGATTAATGACGCTTGAAAGAGAACACCGTTGTGAAGGCGTCACAGGCGCGGCAGCGATCGATGTCATCCTGAACGGGGAAAAGCCTGCCGATCCAACCCAGATAGCTGGGAAGTTCACCGGTGGCCACGCTCGCGTTGCTGCTGATGCATGACGCGCAAAGAGGGCGCTCCATGATGAGCATCGTGATCGCGCCAAGTCGGTCCTCTCTCACGTCGCCTCCGCTCGGGACGTTGAATCGACGCCGCGAGAGTATAGGTCAGAGGAAAGAACCACGGCTATGGCATGAGTCCGTAGTAGGGGACTGGACCGGTTCAGAAGCGGGGCCTAGCGACCGCTGCGGCACCGCGCGGACAGCCCGGTAGGCCGGGTGAAGGGACCGGTGGCTCCCCGGTCGCCGGCATTGCTCTGGCAATAGGGCCACATGGCCCAAGAGCCCGACACCCCGCCGCCCAATAGACCATGGGACCAGTTGCGGTCTGTGATCGAAGCGTTGAGGCTCCGAGCGCGGGAAGAGCGAGCCGCAAGTCGCAATCTTCGACACGTTGCTGCTCTGCGACGTGCGGTATGGCGAAAAGTTAGACGTCCCTTTCACGACGACCCCCGATCGCACGACACCTAACCAGACGCTGCAAAGACGCCGGCTGTGGCGACCGCGGTTGATTCGTGCCATACTCGCTGCCCCGCGCGCCCGGGAGGATTGGCCCCTATTGGCCGGCGCTGTTATGTGGGACGGAGTCGCTCTATGGTCACGGATTTGGCCTTGGCGGCAGTTATTGCAGACAAGATTTGCTCTGGCTCGCTCCCACTTCCACCCGAACCGCCGCAGAAATACTTCGCTGGCAAAGGCACCGGGCAGCTTTGCGATGTATGCGAACAACCGATCACGGCGGCAGACCTTGAGTACGAACTAGACACTGGCGGTCGTACGCTGCGGTTTCACGAGAAATGCCTCGACATGTGGCGGCAGGTACGCGGCTGAGAACATGGTGCCGACGCCGCAAGCGCTTCATGGCCTCTCGGTCCTCGTCGTCGACGACCATCACGACACCGTTGATATGTTTCAGCAATACCTCACCCTGTGCGGCGCTCAGGTCACAGGCGCGAGCAGCGCGAAAGCTGCGCTCGCCATGCTCGAAACCCACACGGTCGATGCCGCGGTAGTCGACCTGCGGATGCCCCGTGAGGATGGCTGGTCGTTCCTGAGCCAGCTCCGTGCGTCGCGGACAGCCTCGGCCCACGCGGCGGTGTTTGCGATGAGCGGGGAGCGTTACGAACAACTCGACCCCGCGAGCGGCTTTGCGGGTTACTTCTTCAAGCCTGTTGATCTGGATGCGCTGGTCGCCGCGCTCGCGGCGTTGCCGCGCCGGTCGGAATGAACAAAACCCTGCTGATGTCCTGATTCCCATGTCGGGAAACGCCTGAGAGACGTCGACCCGGGTTGGGTCCTAGGATTACGCGGCGAGAATCGCTGCGACCGAGGTCGAAGAGTCGGGGCATGAACCGCATTTTGATCGTCGACGATGACCAGCGAATCGTCCAATTGCTCGGCGATTGCTTCAAGCATGCCTACA
>DAIRVP010000301.1:0-4269 GCA_036802765.1 Candidatus Rokuibacteriota bacterium | reverse complement strand
GCCTCGCCCATGGTGAAGCCCGCCATCTCGGAGGCGATCTGCATGATCTGCTCCTGGTACACCATGATGCCGTACGTCTCCCGCGTGAACGTCTCCATCGCGGGATGCTCGTAGACGATCTTCGCGCGGCCGTGCTTGCGCGCGATGAAATCGGGAATGAGGTCCATTGGGCCGGGGCGGTAGAGCGACACCATCGCGATCACGTCTTCGAGTCGTTCGGGCTTCAGCCCGCGCAGGGCCTCGCGCATGCCCGAGGACTCCAGCTGGAACACGCCGAAGGTCTTGGCCTCGCTCAGCATCGCGTAGGCCTTGGCGTCGTCGAGCGGCAGCGCGTCGAAATCGATGTCGATGCCGCGCGCCTGCTTGATCAGCTTCGCCGTGTTGGCGAGCACCGTCAGCGTGCGCAGCCCGAGAAAGTCCATCTTCAGCAGGCCGAGCTTTTCGATCGGTCCCATCGCGTAGCCGGTGATCAGCTCCGGCCGCTTCGGGTCCTTGTAGAGCGGGACGTGCTCGTCGAGCGGGTCGTCGGAGATCACGACGGCCGAGGCGTGAACCGACGCGTGACGGGTGCAGCCTTCCAGCGTGCGCGCGATGCCCCAAAGCTCGGCCACGCTCTCTTGCCCCTTGACCATGTCGGCCAGCGGTGGCGACTTCTGGTAGGCGTCGTCGAGCGTGATGTTGAGCGGGAAGTTCGGGACGAGCTTCGCGATGCGATCGACCTCGGTGTAGGTCATTCCGAGCACGCGCCCGACGTCGCGGATGGCCGCCTTCGCGCCGAGGGTGCCGAACGTAATGATGTGCGCCACCCGGTCGCGCCCGTATTTGTCGGCGACGTAGCGGATGACCTCGTCGCGCCGGTCGTCGGCGAAGTCGATGTCCATGTCGGGCATCGAGATCCGCTCGGGGTTCAAGAATCGCTCGAAGAGCAGGCCGTAACGCATGGGATCGATGTTCGTGATGCCTAGGCAGTACGCGACCAGCGAGCCCGCCGACGACCCGCGGCCGGGGCCGACCGCGATGCCGTGCTCGCGCGCGTAGTGGATGAAGTCCCACACCACCAGGAAATACCCGGCGAACCCCATCTTCTCGATGACGGCGAGCTCGTGCGCCAGCCGGGCTTCGATCGCGTCGCCGGGGCTCGCCCCATAGCGGCGTCGCATGCCTTCGCGCGCGAGCTGCTGTAGATACGTCTCGAGCGTATGTCCTTCGGGCACGACGTACTTGGGCAGATGGAAGCGGCCGAAATCCAGCGTGAGGTTGCAGCGCTCAGCGACCGCGAGCGTGTTGCGGCAGGCTTCGGGAATCTCCGCGAAGACGAGCGCCATCTCCTCGGCCGACTTGACGTAGAACTCCTCGGTCGAGAACTTCCATCGATCCGGATCGGCGAGCGTGGAGCCCGTCTGGATGCACAGCAGCGCCTCGTGCGCGCGCCCGTGCCCCGCCTCCAGGTAATGCGAGTCGTTGGTGCCCGCCACCGGCGCGCCGATCGAGCGCGCGATCTGCAGCGTCTCGGCCGTGACGCGCGCCTGCTCCGGGATGCCGTGGGCCTGGACCTCCATGTAGTAGTTGTCCCGCCCGAAGACCTCCTGATACCAGCCGGCGGTCTGACGCGCTCGTGGAACGTCGCCGGCCGTCAGCGCCCGCGAAACTTCGGAGTTCAGGCAGCCGGATAGCACGAGCAGGCCGTCGGCATGCTTGGCGAGCAGGTCGCGGTCGACCCGTGGCTTGTAGTAGAAGCCGTCGAGATAGGCACGCGAGACCAGCTTGATGAGGTTCTTGTAGCCCGCGAGGTCACGCACCAGCACCGTGAGGTGGTTCGCGCCCTCGTAGCCGCCGTCCTGTGAGCCGCGCTCGGTGTGTTTGCCGGGTGCGACATACAGCTCGCAGCCCAGGATCGGCTTGATGCCGGTTTTCTGCGCGGCCAGGTAGAAATCGATGCCGCCGAACAGGTTGCCGTGGTCGGTGAGCGCGATCGCGGGGAACTTGAGATCCTTGGCTTTCTTGACGAGCTTTTCGAGCTGGGCGGCGCCGTCGAGGAGGCTGTATTCCGAGTGGACGTGCAGGTGGACGAACTCGGCGTGCTGCACGACCCGATGTTACTCGAGTTCGATGGTGGCGGGTGGTTTGTTCGTCACGTCGTACAGCACCGCATCCACGCGATCGAGCGCGCCGAGCGCCTCTGCGAGCTCGGCCACGACCGGCGCCGGCAGCCGGGCGAAGTCTGCGGTCATCCCGTCGCGGGAATTGACGGGTCGTAGCACGATGGTCTCGCGCTCAGCCGCCGCGCCGAGCGGCAGCGTCGCCACAGGCATTTGCCAGATCGCGTCGTAGAGTCCGCGGGCTCGCACGATGCGTGTCACCAGCGCATCGGCGGCACGCAGCAGCGCGATGCGCTCCGGCGTGAGCGTCGCGGGATGAATCGCGAGCCGTGCGAACGGCGCGCCGGCGCGCTGGAAGATCACGCTCGCGACGCGGTTGATCGTGCGGTGCTCGTTGGTCACGCGACGCGCGAGTGCGCCCGCCGCCTCCACATCGGCGACTCCGGCGAGGGCCAGCAGCCGCGAGTAGCTGCGCTCGTCACCCTGGACGCCGACGGTGCGCACGGGCACGATCCAGCCGTCCACGCCGGCGGGCAGCGGAATCGTCGCCGGCTCGACGGCGGCGAGGGCCTCGGCGGCCAGGCAGCGCACGGCGAGCCCCGGGCCAGGAAACGGATGCCGCCACACGACGTCGTGCGGCAGGCCCAGCTCTTCGCCGAGCACGCGGACCTCATCCTTGTAGAAGTCGACGAGCGGCTCGATGACGCGTCCCGCGTCGATCAGCGCCTGGATGCGCTCGACGCGGTTGTGATGCGTCTTGATCTTCGCAGCGTGGCGAGCGCCGCCGGATTCGATCGTGTCGGGATAGATGGTGCCCTGTCCGAGCAGCCACTCGCCTTCCCGCAACCCGAGGCGTGCGAACTCGTCCTCCTGCACGGCGACGAACGTCTCGCCGATGATGGCGCGCTTGTCCTCGGGGTGGGTCACGCCGCGCAGCCGGCCGAAGAAGTCGCGGCTGCGATCGGCCAGGCGAACGGCTCGCTCGTCGACCGTGGTCGCGAGATACCGCATGGCTTCGGCGTCGCCCTCGCGCATGAAACCGGTATCGACATAGAGGCCGAGCACACGCGAGGGACCCAGCGCGCGTGCGCACAGCGAAAATGCGACCGTCGAGTCCACCCCACCGCTGATGAGGAAGAAGACGTTGCGATCGCCGGCGACGCGTTTGATGTCGGCGACCACTTGCTCGACACGCGCGCGTGGATCCCAGTCGGGCCGACAACCGCACACGTCGAACACGAACGTGCGGTAGATCTCGGTGCCGTGCTCGGTGTGCACCACCTCGGGATGGAACTGCAGCCCGAAGAATCGCCGGGCTGTGTCTTCCATCGCCGCGACCTTGCAGTCATCCGTCTCGCCGGTGATCACGAAACCCGGCGGCACGTCGACGACGGTGTCGCCGTGGCTCATCCAGACGGTGAACGTGCGCGACGGCAGATCACGGAAGAGCCGACCTTCTGCGGCGTGCAGCGCCGCATGACCGTATTCCTTCGTGATGCCGGGCTCGACGCGGCCCGAGAGATCGCGCGCGAGCAGCTGATGTCCGTAGCAGATACCGAGGATCGGCACGCCGAGGTCGTAGATGGCCCGATCGACCGCAGGGCTGGTCGCCGCGGTGACGCTGGCCGGGCCTCCGGAGATGATGATGCCGCGCGCGCCGCGCAGCTCCGCCGCGGGTCGATGTACGTCGGCGACCACCGCGTGCACGCCGAGCTCGCGGATCCGGCGGGCGATCAGGTGGCAATACTGGCCGCCCGCGTTGAGGACGACGATCTGGTTCACGGGCGGTGCCGCCCTAGCGTGGACGCCCGAGTTTCTGCGCCTGCTGGAAGACCTTGCCTTCGGTCTTGATCGTGGGCGCGATGATGATTTCCGTCTGCTGCAGCTCGCGGATGGACTGCGCTCCGACCGAGCCCATGCACGTCCGAATGGCGCCGACGAGGTTCAGCGTGCCGTCTTCCGTGAATGCCGGCCCGAAGAGAATCTGCTCGAGCGAGCCCGCGATGCCGACGCGAATGCGCGTGCCGCGCGGCAAGTTTGCATGCGGCGTCGCCATGCCCCAGTGGTAGCCGCGCCCAGGCGCCTCTACGGCGCGCGCGAACGCCGAGCCGATCATGACCGCGTCGGCGCCCGAGGCGAAAGCCTTGCACACGTCGCCGCCCGTCGTCAT
>DAIRVP010000300.1:0-4353 GCA_036802765.1 Candidatus Rokuibacteriota bacterium | reverse complement strand
CATGGAAGGACTCCATCCGATCGCTGAAGAGCGGTGGCCGTCTCGTGACCTGCGATGCCACGTCGGGACCGGTCGGCGAGACCCTCATTCCGCTGGTGTTCTGGAAGCAAGTCCACATCATCGGCTCGACGATGGCGAGTCGTCGCGAGTTCAACGACGTCATGCGGCTGTTCTTCGCCGGGCGTCTGAAAGCCATCATCGACGAGGTGGTGCCGCTCAAGGACGGCGCTGCGGCGCAGACGCGGCTCGCCGAGGGCAAGCAGTTCGGGAAGATCGTGCTCACGCCATAGCGATGCGGTGGCGGGCTGCCTTCGCGTGCGCGGTGCTGGCCCTCGCGGCCGCCGGCCCCGCGGCTGCCGACGATGAGGCATTGTGGGCCCTGCTGCGCGCCGGCGGCCAGGTGATCATGCTCCGCCACGCCGGTACCGACGGCACCCCCGGCGACCCGCCGGGAGCTCGGCTCGACGACTGTGCGACCCAGCGCAACCTCACTGCGAAAGGGCGGGAGCAGGCCCGGAAGATCGGCGAGGCGGTCCGCGCGCGCGAGATTCCCATCGGCCGCGTGCTGTCCAGCCCGTGGTGCCGCTGTATGGAGACGGCGCAGCTCGCATTCGGGCGCGCCGAGTCTCTGTTTCCCCTCCTCGGAGGTCCCCGAGATCCCGCGAGCATCGAGACGCGGGTCCGGGCGTTGCGGCCCCTGCTCGGAGCCGCGCCCGTCGGCGGAAACCTCGTCCTGGTCACCCACGCCTTCACGATTCTCGACGTAACCGGTGAACGCACGGCCGAGGGGGAGATGGCGATCTTCACGCCGCAGGGTGACAATCGCTTCACGCTCGCGGGGCACCTGATGGCTGGAGGTCTCCCACGATGAGACTGGCATTGACGTCCACGCTCGCCGTGCTTGCCCTGATGCCCGCGGCCGCGCTCGCGCATCACGGCTGGAGCGGCTACGACGGAAGCCGTGTGCTGAACCTCACGGGCACGATCCGCGAGGCCGGCTACGAGCACCCGCACGGCTACGTGAAGCTGGAAACATCGGACAAGACGTGGATGGTCGTGCTGGCCCCTCCATCGCGGATGGAAAACCGCGGCCTGCCGCGCGAGATGCTCAAGCCCGGAACACAGGCCAGCGTCGTCGGCTATCCCAATCGTTCGGATCCCGGCGAGATGCGCGCCGAGCGCATCACTATCGGCGACAAGACCACCGAATTACGTTGAGCCGGTCGACGGCCGCTCGCTGATGCATCCACCGAGTGGCCCGGGATGGCTCGTCTGGCTGGAGACGTCGGGCGTCGCCGTGGCCATGCGGCAGTGGACGTGGTTGTATCCCGCGGTCGAGATCGCGCACATCGTCGGCTTCGTCACCCTCGTCGGCGCCGCCCTCATGTTCGACGCGCGCCTGCTCGGCCGCTCGCGACCGCTGCCCGTCAGCGCGCTCGAGCGTCATCTGCTGCCGTGGGCGCGCTGGAGCCTGGTACTCGTGGTGCCCACGGGCGCGCTGATGTTCGCTGCGCACGCGACCGAGATGGCGGCCAACCCGGCGCTGCGGCTCAAGCTCATCCTGCTCGTGGCCGCGTTCCTCAACGCGGGCGTTTTTCACCGCTGGCCGTTCCGCACGGTGAGCGACTGGGACACCGAGATCCACGCGCCGCTGGCCGCGCGCATCAACGGCCTGCTCTCGATCGCGCTCTGGGTCGGCGTCATCGCGTGCGGTCGGCTGATCGCGTACTTCTGAGCGATCCGGTCAACTGACACTTCCTGGCGCGAATAGGTAAATATTTTCCGGTCTTCCCGAGATCTCAAATGGATGGTCTAGTTCGCGTCATGGATGCGTCAAAGGAGATCGACTTCCGACTGCTGCTCGAGCAGTTGCCCGCCATCGTGTGGGCCACCGATCGCGAGCTTCGCTACGTCTATTCGCGCGGCGCCGGTCTCACCGCTCTCGGCCTCGGCGCCGACGAGGTGGTCGGTCTCTTGCTCACCGATTGTCTCGAGAGCCGCGACCCCGCGGACCCAACGCTCGCCGCCCACTATGCGGCGCTCGGCGGCGTGCCCACCGTGTACGAGATGCACTGCAAGCGGCGCGTCTACCAGGTGCACGTCGAGCCGTGGCGCGCCGGCAGCGCCGGCATCGTCGGGGTGCTGGGCGTGGCGCTGGACATCACCGATCGTGCACGCGCGGAGGAAGCCCTCGCGCGCAGCGAGCACGCGCTCGCGGAGTTTTTCGAGAACGCCGCGCTGGGACTGCTGTGGATCGGCCCCGACGGCGTCGTGCTCCGCGTGAACCAGACGGAGCTCGACGTGCTCGGATATACCCGCGAAGAGTACGTGGGTCGCCACGCCGCTACCTTTCATGTGGACCCCGAGGCGATGCTCGACGTTCTCGAGCGGCTCGCGCGTGGTGAGACAGTCGATGCGTGGGAGGCTCGGCTCTACGCCAAAGACGGATCGATCAAGCACGTCCTGATGGCGGCCAACGTCCTGCGCGAGAACGGGCGGTTCGTGCACACGCGTTGCTTCACGCGCGACATCACCGACCGACGGCGAATGGAAGAGGCTCGACGGCAGGCGGACCTGCTGCAGCACGTCGCGAGCCTGGCGCACGCTGCCGCTCACGAGATCAACAACCCGCTCGCCGTGGTTCACGGCAACGTCGACCTGATTGCCCGCACCGCCGCACCCGAGATGGCACCACGAATCCAGGCCTGCCGCGATTCGATCGCGCGGATCGCCGACATCCTCGAGCGTATGAACAGCCTCGCCCGGCTCGAGCTCTCGCGCGGGTGGCCGGCCGATCTGCCACCCATGCTCGATCTGAAGGCATCGAGCGACCCCAAGGCATCCGGCGGGCGCTGATAGGGCCGCGCGGCGCTTGTCCGAGCCGCGCGGTCGTGTTTCACTCAGTCGATGCCGCCCGTGACCGACCTCGATACGCCGGCCGTCACCGTTCGCCTCGACATCGTCGAGCGCAACATTCGCCGTGTCCACGACCACCTGGCCCGCCATGGCATCGCCAATCGCCCGCACGTGAAGACGCACAAGATCCCGGACCTGGGTCGGCTGCAGATGGCGGCTGGCGCGGTTGGGATCACGTGCCAGAAGCTCGGCGAGGTCGAGGTCTTCGCGGACGCCGGCGTCGCCGACGACGTGCTGCTGACCTTCAACGTGCTCGGGCGCGCCAAGATCGAGCGCCTGCTGAGGCTGTCGCGTCGGCTCAAGCGGCTGGCCGTCGTGTTCGACAACGACGTCGTGGCGCGCAGCCTGGCCGAAGGCGCGCGCGCGGCCGGGGCCGAGATTCCGTTTCTCGTCGAGTGCGACACCGGGTTCGGCCGTAACGGCGTGCAGACGCCCGAGGCGACGCTCGACCTCGCCCGGACGGCGATGAAGCTCGGCGGCTTGCGCTTCGAAGGTCTCATGACGTTCCCGAACCGCGAGCCCGGCACGCGGCTCTTTCTCGAGCGCGCGCTGGAGCTCTTCAAGCGAGCCGGGATCGCCGTGCCCGTGGTGTCGGGCGGCGGCACCCCGGCGGTCTTCACCGCCCAGTCGATTCCACAGCTCACCGAGCATCGTGCCGGGACGTACATCTACAACGACCGGATGGTGGTCGCATCCCGCACGGCAACGTGGGACGACTGCGCGATGCGGGTGCGCTGCACCGTGGTGAGCCGGCCGACCGCGGACCGAGCGATCCTCGACGCGGGCACGAAAGTGTTCACGTCCGATCTGTACACGGTCACGGGTTACGGGCACCTGCTCGAATACCCGGAGGCCGTGGTGGTCAACCTGTCCGAGGAGCACGGCGTGGTCGACCTCTCGGCCTGTCGCGAGCGTCCCGCGGTCGGCGACGTGGTGGAAGTCGTGCCGAACCACTGCTGCGTGGTCAGCAACATGGTCGACGAGGTCTACGGCGTGCGCGACGGCACCGTCGAGACGGTGTGGCCGGTGGCGGCCCGCGGCGAGGTGCGATGAGCGCGAAGAAGACGCTGGCGATTCTCGTGGGCGGCGGTCCCGCGCCCGGCATCAACGCGGTCATTTCGGCCGCCACCATCGAGGCGCGCAACCACGGCCTGCGCGTGCTCGGCTGCTACGACGGCTTCAAGTGGCTCGTCCAGGGCGACACGCAGCACGTCGTCGACCTCGAGATCAACGACACGTCGCGCATCCATTTCGACGGCGGCTCGATCATCCGGACCTCTCGGACGAACCCCAGCAAGTCGGCCGAGGGCATCCGTCAGGTCGGCGAGGCACTGCAGCGTCTCGGTGTGAACCACCTCATCACGATTGGCGGTGACGACACCGCATACTCCGCATCGCGATTGGCCAAGCAGGTGCCGGGCCTGACGGTCGCGCACG
>DAIRVP010000299.1:0-4399 GCA_036802765.1 Candidatus Rokuibacteriota bacterium | reverse complement strand
TCGCCTGATGGTTTGAGCCACCGTACCGCCCTTGTTGTCAGTGCGTTCGGTGGTCACTGCGTCGGCTCACCGTTCCGACGTCCGCGCGTCGACGTGTCCCATGAGCAGAGAGAGCCGCGCTGCCATCTCGCGTAGCATCTCCTTGACCGTCTCGATCGAGGGTGTCACTTTCTTGTCGATTCGCTCGATGTACGGCACGTTCAGGGCGGCCACCGCCCGCTCCGAGTGCGCGAGGATGGGGAACGCGATGTTGTTGACGCCGCGAATCTGACGGCTCTGGATCTGCGCGTAGCCGCGGCTCGCGACCTTCGTCACGATGGACATCAGCGCCGCCTTGTCGACGTCGAGCTCGCCCTCCACGGTCTCGTGCGACGCGAGCATGCGCCGGCGCTCCGCCTCGTCCTGAAACGCGAGCAGGACGTACCCGGATGCGGTATCGGTCAGGCCCACCTGGGCGCCGACCTTCATGCCGAAGGCCCATCGCTCGGGGCTGTCGACCGCGGCCACCACCATGACTCGGCCAGCGTGAAATACCGTCAGGTGACATGACTGGAGGGAGCGATTGACCAGCTCGCGCATGAGCGGCGCCGCCGCTGCCGTGAGCGACTTGATCGGCTTGTGGCGGTGGGCGAGCTCGAACAGCTTGAGCGTCAGCGAGTAGCGATCCCCGTCCTGCTGCATGATGTAGCCGCGCCGGCAGAGGCCGTTCACCATCCGGAAGATCTCGCTCGACGTCCGACCGAGTCCTTTCGCGATCTCGTTCAGCGTCAGCCCTTCGATCTCGTGCGCAAGCAGTTCGATGATGTCGAGCCCTTTGTCCAGCGCCGGGGCGGCATAGCGGACTCCGCGCGCCGAACGGACCGCTGCCGCGGTTCTCGCGCGGGCCTTCTTCACCGCCGAGATCATACAAGATGTCCGGTGAGGCGGGGCCGGGCGACCGCGAGCCCGGTTCGCGGTCGCCGCCGCATGCGCGGCCCCGGGCGCGTCAACGGTGGCGTCGATAGAATCTCAGCGCGTTGGCGAACATGACCTTGTCGCGAACGTCGTCGCCGAGCGGCGCCAGATACTCCTCGGCGATCCGGATCTGCGTGGCGAAGTCCCCGCCCATGTTGCTCACCGGCCAGTTGCTGCCCCAGATGAGCCGGTCAGGCCCGAAGGCGGTGATCAGCACGTCGAAGTGGGCGCGATACGCCGCCACGTCGGTCGGCGCCGTCCAGGGAGTATTGCCGTCGCCCACCTGGTACATGTCATAGAACGAGGAGAACTTGATGTAGAGGTTGGGGCACAGATCGGCGAGGCGCCGGATCGACAGCTCCCACTCCGGCGTGGGGACGGCGCCCTGCGCGCCCGCGAGGTGGTCGATGATGATCTTCAGATCGGGGACCGCGGTGCACAGCGCCTCCACCTGACTCTTCGGATTGGTCGTGCCGCGGCTGATGATGTCGAGTGTCATCCCGCGCCGCGCGAGGTCTCGCAGATCCCGCAGTTGGGCCGCGTCGAGCAGGATGGCGGGGCTCCAGAGAAAGCCGCGGATGCCGACGAAGCGACGATCACGGGAGAAGCGCTCGAGGTTGTGCGCGAAGTCCGGCGAGCCGATTTCCAGCGAGCCAGCGAAGAACGAGAAGAACGGATCCTTGCGCACCAGATCCAGAATGAACTGGTTGTCCTCGACGAGCGGGCTGGCTTCGATGATGCCCGAGGTCACGACGCCGTTTCGAGTGGCGAGCTGCTTGTATTCCGGCGGGAGGATGTCACGGTAGAGCGTGGTGTTCTCCGGCGGCGGGTACGGCACCCCGCCCGGACGTGTGACCTTCCAGAAATGAATGTGGGTCTCGACGATCGGCTTGCTGACACCGCGAGCCTTGAAGTTCTTGAGCGCCTGCTCGACCTCGTCATCGTCGTCGTCGTGCGCCGTCGCCTCCTGGGCCAGCGCGAGGAGCGCGACGAGACCGAGGCAACGCAGCCAGGTAGCGCGTCGAAGCCAGTTCATCCCTGCCTCCTTGGTCTATGGACGGGTCGGATCGGTTGAGGGCTCGGGGACCGCTGCTGCCTTTTATATATGAAAGATAGTTTTGTCAACAAAATAGTTACGGCTCAAACACGCGCTTTACGTACGAGGTCGCCTACGAGACGAATCGATCGTGAGGTTCCTCGCCACGATGCAACCGCCGAAGGATTTCACCCCGATCGTCTCGTCACACCTGTGGAGGCTGACGGATCGCTATGCTGCAGAAGCTACTCGCTGGCTCCAAGATCGAGATGCAGGGGTTCAGCGAGGGCCGCAAGCGCGGCTACAAGTTCCGCGGTGCGCTGACCATCGGCAAGCCGTTCAGCGGCGCGGCGACGAACACGTCTGACTGGGTGGCCCCAACGGGAAGCGACCGTGCGTGGAGGTTCGTAATTGAGGAGTTTGTGCCGCTCGTGGCGTAGTGACCCAACGGCCAGACGTGTTATTGCACCGCCTTACCTATGTAAGTTTCAAAGGGCGGGCCGAGGCTTGTGCGAGCGTCCGCGCCGCGGCTCCTGCGACAGACAGATGATGAAGCGTCCCTGTCCCGGTGCGTTACGCCCGTATCACTAGTTGCCGGTCCTGACCTTCGAAGCACCAGCTGTCGTACCGACAGGACGATGACGACAGCGGCGGGCACCCAACGAGGAAACTGCTGGGTCCTAGCAGCGTCCTTGCCTGGCCAGTCCCGGCGGACAGCCACGACCCCAGTGCTCTTCGTGCTCACGCCACTCACGCTCGTGGGCTTCTTCGCGCCACTCACGACCGGAGTGCGACTCCCAGCGGGGCGGCCCTTCACGACGCCACTCGCGCCAGTGAGGCGGGGGCACAGGGTAATAGGCGACGGGCATCTGGAGGAGCGGCTGCGGGACGTACTGCGGCTCAACGAGCGCCCACGGACCGTTCCAGGTGGGCCCGACGTACCATCCATCGGTAAAGACCCAATACTGGTGTGCATAGAAGAAGACGTTCGCCGGCGCGCCCGGCGCGTAGTAGACCGGGCTTCCTTGAACAACGAAGAGAGCCGGAGGACCCGGCAGATGAATCCCTATATCGATACCGATTTGGGCCTGGGCGGGGGCCGCTAGTGCCGTCACGAGGAACGCGAAGGCAATCAGCACTCGAATCATCGGAGCTCCGTTTTTAGGTAGGCGCCTCCGGCCGGCCCCGGAGCTGCGAGAGCGCGGCCGGCGCTCTCTTATTGATCCTAGGCCAATACGCGCCAAGGAAACCAACCGAAATTGCTTCGGAGACGGACAGCGGGGTTGCTACGCTCGAGTCGCTAGTCGGGCGACATGAGCGGCAATGCACGTCGCCATTCACCGGTGAACCGAGGCAGCAGATGGAGCCATGTCGCGAATTTCGGTTCAAAGTCGTTCTGGGTGGTCTACTGCTGTTCGCTTCCTCCTGTACGCAAGCGCGGACCAACCCCCTCCTCCTCGGAAGCTGGCAGAACGAGGATGGCTCACTCACCGTAGCCTTCCAGCAAGACGGGACGTTCCTCATGGCTCAGCCAAAGGTCCCGGGCGACCAGCCGATCCGAGCCCGCTATACCTCGGTGAACAACACCCACCTCAAGCTGTCGTTCGGGTCGGAGTCGCGATCGGTGGAGGTGATTTCGATCTCGCCGCAAGAACTTGTGATCAGAGATTGGGACGGTCAAATCGGGAAGTTCCGGAAGATGATGTGACGTCCACATCGTCGCGCGCGAAGGCATCGGGACAGGTCGTCGGTCCGGAAAATCGGCTGCCGCCCTCCAAGGGCCTGCCACACGAGAGGCAGGGCGGATCTGGCCACAGGGTCTCGTGTACCGGTCATGGCGCGAGAGAGAGGAGGGCGCCGATGAAGAGGCTGTGTATGGTCCTTGGCGTGGCGGCCCTAGTGGTCGCATCGTGGCGCCTCGATGCGGGGGCTGAGCAGTGGGTCCTCCTGCAAGCGCCCATCAGACTGGGAACCAAATCAGCCCAGACCACGTACGACGATTCCCTGCCGTTGAAGGCTTGGAACTGGAAGGCCATCGCCGATTCGGAGGCCGCGTGCCAAGCGAAGATGGCCGACGCAGCGCGCGAGGATGAGCAGAGTCGCAATATCGGCATCAAGACCGCCGCCAAGGCTCTCGGGATCAGTGAAGAACAAGTCAGGGCAAAGTCATCTTTCGTGAGGCAGCCGCAGATGTGCGTTCGCGATAATGACCCGCGGTTGCGCTGAGAGCTGCTTCGGAGCCGCGACGGTTTTAAATCGGAGTTGCAGAGTGCCCCGGCCCGGCCCGTACGATCCGCCGCCTACATCGCCCCACACACTGATCGCGGTCGGGAGCGTCGGTCGCGGTCAGCGCGTCAACTGTGTCCAAAAAATTGTGTCCAAAAAATTTCCCCAATCGGTACGTGAACT
>DAIRVP010000298.1:0-4431 GCA_036802765.1 Candidatus Rokuibacteriota bacterium | reverse complement strand
GACGCCGGCCGCATCGTCTTCGACGGCCACGACATCACGCAGATGCGGCCCGAGCGCATCTGTCGCGCCGGCGTGGCGCGGACGTGGCAGGTCGTGCGCGCCTTCGGCCGCATGACGGCGCTGGAGAACATCGTGTGCGGCGCGCTGCAGCGGACCAACCGCATCGCCGAGGCACGCGCGCGCGCGCGCGAGCTGCTGGAGTTCACCGGGCTGCACGGTCGCGGCGACATGCCGGCGGCGACCCTGACGCTCGCGGACAAGAAGCGCCTGGAGATCGCCCGCGCGCTCGCCACGCGCCCCAGGCTCCTGCTCCTCGACGAGGCGATGTCGGGCCTCACGCCGACCGAGACCGCCGCCGCGGTCACCCTCGTCCGCCGCATCCACGAAGACATGGCCGTGACCATCTGCGTCGTCGAGCACGTCATGGAGGTCGTCATGCCGCTGTCCCATCGCGTCGTGGTGCTCGACTACGGCGTGAAGATCGCCGACGGCGCCCCCGACATGGTCGTCCGCGATGAGCAGGTGATTCGCGCCTATCTCGGCGAGCGCCGTGCCCACGGCTAGCCTGCTCGACGTTCGCGACGTCCACGTCGCTTACAGCGCCGGCGTGCGCGCGCTGCAGGGCGTGTCGCTGCGCGTGCACGCTGGCGAGGTCGTCGCGCTGATCGGCGCCAACGGCGCCGGCAAAACCACACTGCTCAAGGCCATCGCCGGCCTCGTGCAGCCTCAGGCGGGCGAGGTGAGCTTCGACGGCCAACGCATCGACGAGATGGACGCGGCGGACCGCGTGAAGCTCGGCGTCGCGTTGGTGCCCGAGGGGCGCCGACTGTTCAGCCGGCTCAGCGTCGCGGAGAACCTGACGCTCGGCAGCTGGAGCAACGGGGATCCTGCCCACCGCCGCCAGATGCTCGAGCGCATCGAAGCGCTCTTCCCCGTGCTGCGCGAACGCGCGCGGCAACGCGCGGGGACGCTGAGCGGCGGCGAAGCGCAGATGCTGGCCATCGCGCGGGCGCTCATGTCGCGCCCGCGCTTCCTCATGCTGGACGAGCCGAGCCTCGGCATCATGCCGCGGCTCGTCGATCAGGTGATGGATTCGCTGCGCCGGCTGCACGAGAGCGAAGGGCTGACCATGTTCCTCGTCGAGCAGAACGTGCCGGCCGCGCTCGATCTCGCCGACCGCGGGTATGTGCTGCAGACCGGCCGCGTCGTGCTGGAGGGTCGGAGCGGTGAGCTGCGCGGCAGCGAGCTGGTGCGCAAGGCCTATCTCGGAATGTGAGGAGACCGGGCATGCGGTTCGGGATCTGTGTGATGGCGGACGTCGACGAGATCGGGTTTTTCAACCACGCCGAGGATCTCGGCTACGACTCGGTGTGGGTCACCGACAGCCAGATGATTTTCTCGGATTGCTACGCCGTGCTGGCGCTGGCCGCGCAGCGGACGCACCGCATCCGCCTGGGGCCAGGCACGGCGATCTGCGGGACGCGCATTCCTCCGGTGCACGTCGCGGCGATGGCCACGCTCAACAAGCTCGCGCCGGGGCGCGTGCACCTGGGCATCGGCACCGGCAACACGGCGATGCGGACGATGGGCCAGCGCCCGATGCGCGTCGCGGACTACGACGAGTATCTGCGCGTGCTCGCGGCGCTGCTCCGCGGCGAGACCGTGGACTATCGCTATCGAGATCGCGTTCGGCCGATCCGGATGCTGACGGACAACAAGAAGTATCTGGGCCTCGAGCCGAAGATTCCGCTCTACGTCTCCGGCTTCGGCCCGCGCGCGATGGAGCTGGCGGGCAGGCACGGCGACGGGCTCGTCTTCGCCATCCCTCCGCGTGGTGTCGCGGTGGCCGATGCCCTCGCCCATGCGCGCGCCGGCGCGACGCGTGCGGGGCGCAGCTTCGAGGGCTTCCGCAACTGCGCGCTGACGAACGTGGCGCTCCTGGAGCCTGGCGAGCCCGTCGATTCCCCGCGCGTCGTGCGCACGGTCGGGCCCAATATCATGGCCAGCGTCTACTACTTCTATGACGAGGTCCACGAGCGGGGCATCGAGCCGCCCGAGTTCCTTCGTCCGATCTGGAAGCGCTACTGCGCGCTGGTGGAAGAGACGCGCCCGGAGCACCGGCATTTCCGCACGCACGAGTTCCACTACACGTATCTGCACCCGGGCGAAGCCGAGCTCATCGACGCCAGTCTCATCCGCGCCACCTGCCTGGTCGGTACCGCCGAGGCCTTGGTCAAGCAGATCCGGGAGCTCGGGCGTCAGGGCCTTCAAGAGCTGATGTTCGCCATCGGGGTCGACGAAAAGTGGCGCGTGGCCGAGGCATTCGCGCGCGGGGTCATCGGGCGGTTTTAGACATGCAGATCCTATTCGTCCATCCGAATTTCCCGGCACAGTTCGGACCGCTGCTATCGAGACTGCGCGGTCGCGAGGACGTGAGCTGTGTCTTCGTGACGAAGACGGCGCCGGGCACGCATGACGGCGTCCGCTGTATTCGCTTTCAGGTCAAGGGAGGGGCGACGCGTGCGACGCACTATTGCTCCCGCACGTTCGAGAACGCGGTATGGCACGCATGGGGAGTCTACGAGGCGTGCAAGGCGACGGCGGACCTGAAGCCGGACTTGATCGTCGGCCACAGCGGCTTCGGGACGACCATCTTTCTCAGCGAGCTCTACGATTGTCCGATCATCAACCATGTCGAGTATTTCTATCGCGCGCATGGAAGCGACCTGGACTTCCGCCGCGACTTTCCGCCCGTCCCGATGAACTTCCTGCGCTCGCGCACCCGCAACGCAATGATTCTCCTCGACCTGCAGACATCCTCCGCCGCCTATACGCCGACTCGATGGCAATGGAGTCTGCTCCCGGAGGTTTGGCGGCCCAAGGTCGACATCATCCACGACGGTATCGATACTGTCGTGTGGCGGCGTCGCCCGGCGGCCCGCCGGATCGGCACAGAAGCCATCGACGAGCGTACTCGCATCGTGACCTATGTCTCGCGAGGGCTGGAATCGATGCGCGGATTCGACATTTTCGTCCGTGTCGCAAACCGGATCGCCGCCGAGATGTCGAATGTGCTGTTCGTCGTGGTGGGATCCGATCAAGTGCATTACGGTGACGATCTCAGACGCGTGCGAACGAAAACGTTTCGCGAGCATGTGCTGCTCACCGAGCAACCCGATCTCAGCCGATTTCGTTTTCTCGGGCGAGTGTCCCGAGAGCAGCTCGCGGATCTCTTTTCGATCAGCGATCTGCACGTGTACCTGACAGTGCCGTTCGTTCTCTCCTGGTCTCTCCTGAACGCGCTGGCGTGCGAGTGTACGGTCCTCGCCTCGGACACCGCGCCGGTGCTCGAGGTCGTTCGACACGAGGAGACGGGTCTGCTCGCCGACTTTTTCGACGTGGAGGGCCTCGCCGCTCAGGCCCTGCGCGTGCTCAGAGATCCGGCGGCGTTCCGGCCGCTTGGCCACGCGGGACGCGCGGAGGTGGAGGAGCGCTACAGCCTGGACCACACCTTCCCGAAGCTCTGGGACCTGTTCATGAGGGTGATGGAGAAGCCCGGCAAGGCCCCATCACCATCCTGAGAATCGGTTCCCGCCTTCCCTTCCGGCGTCATTGCTGCGTCAAATCGTATGGTCGGGGCAACGATTGTCGGGATTGCTATTGACAGCGTAACGCGCAGCAAGATATAGAACGCCGTCCCCCCGCGCCGTTCCTCTATCGAGAGCGAGGACTCATGAGTCCGTCTGCATCGATGTTGAACGGCGCAAAACACTCTGCGCGCTCGAAATCACACCGCTCGCTGACTCTCACGTCTCGGACACCGGCTTCGACGGAGACTCTATGAGTCTGGCTCAGCTCTTTTACGCCAAGCATCCACGGCGCTGGTGGTTCTCGCCGCGACCTCGGCGTTCATCACCTCGGCGCTCATCCCATCATGCCCGGCGACGCTTGGAGTTCGAGCCATTGGAGAGCCGGCTGTTACTCTCGACGCTCAGCCCCGTCGACCAGGCGACTCTTCTCGCCGGTCTCCAGACGCTCGTCGACACGGGCCAGAAGCTCGAGAACCTCGGTGCATTTGCTCAGCCGTTGCCGGGCCTGTCGACATCGCTCGGCGCCGCGCTCAACATCCATCAGATCCTCGACACGGGCCTGCGAGCGCCGGTCGCCGCCTATCTGGCCGGGGCGGAGGACACGACCACCGGCGTGGCTAACGCCGTCGAGGCGCGTCCGGAGTCAATCGGCCCGGTTCAGGTCACCGACACGTCGGACGAGATCAGCTTCGCGCTGACCTTCCACGGCTCCAGCACCAAAACCGGCCTCAGTCTCGATCCCGGCGTCGGCCTGTTGGGCGTTGGCCTGAGCCTCGCGTCGTCGCCGACCGTCGACCTCAATTCGTCGCTCGACTTCGTCTTCTCATTCGGGCTCGATCTC
>DAIRVP010000297.1:0-4508 GCA_036802765.1 Candidatus Rokuibacteriota bacterium | reverse complement strand
TTTTCCGCTGCCGCTCGTTACTGAGGCCGAATGAATACCGGTGATTCCGTTTTAGCTCTGCGCCGAGAAGTGCTACCCGCTACGAACGCGGCACTTCACTCAATCACCTGATCCGCCCGCAGTAGCAGCGACAGCGGGATGGTGAGGCCAAGCGCCTTGGCGGTGTCCAGATTCGACCCGAGTGCGAGTATGGCCGGCCTACTGGTTGGCCCGTGCCTGCTCGTAGAGCGGAAGCACGCGTTGAGAGAACACCTGCAGATCCTTGATGCGGTCCTCGTGTGATGGGTGGGTGGAGAGTAGCTTCGGCGTCCCGCCCGCTCCCGAGCTCTGCGCCATCTTCTGCCAGAGCGTGGTTGCCGCCCGCGGGTCGTAGCCCGCACGCGCAGCCAACTCGACACCCATGCGATCGGCTTCGGTCTCATGGAGCCGTGAATACGGCAGGAGGAACGTCACTTGTCCCACCATTCCGGCTAAGTCGGTTCCAGTCTGGCCGACCCCGAGCAGGGCTCCGACCGCGCTTGCGCCTACGCTCGTAGCAAGCTGCTGTGAGGCGCGCTCGCGAGCGTGCTCCCGCAGGGCATGCGAGATCTCGTGTCCCATCACGGCGGCGATCTCATCGTCTGTCAGTTGGAGCTTCTCGAGGATGCCGGAGTAGAATGCGATCTTGCCTCCCGGCATGCACCAGGCGTTGATCTCCGGCGACGTGAGAACATTCACCTCCCACTTCCAATCCATAGCGTCCTTCCGAAACACCGCGGTCTGCGGGATGAGGCGCTTGGCGATCGCGCGGACGCGCTCCACCTGCTGCGGATTGCGGTTAACGTTGCCCTTCGGAGTTTCCCCCTGGAGGACCTTCTGGTAAGCGAGCGCCGCGCTCTGGTCCATCTCGGCCGAGGAGACAAGGAGGAACTGCCTGCGCTCGACATCGACGGTGCCCTTCTCGGTCGTTGTCGTGCATGCGACAAGAAGCATTGCGACCACTGCGGCTTTGACGAGGTGAAGCAGCTGCGCGCGCGCTGTGACGTGAGCTATGACGAGTCTCAATGTCTTGTCCGCCTCACTCGATCACCTGATCCGCCCGCAGCAGCAGCGACGGTGGGATCGTCAGGCCGAGTGCCTTGGCGGTCTTGAGGTTGATGACGAGCTCGAACTTCGTCGGTTGCTCGATGGGCAGATCGCCGGGCTTGGCGCCCTTGAGGATCTTATCGACGTACGTTGCCGCGCGTCGTCGCAAATCATCGGTGTTTGCACTGTACGTCATGAGGCCACCAGCCTCTACGTAGTCGCGCGCCCAGTAGATGCCGGGCAACTTATGTTTTAGTGCCTGTTGCACGAACAGTGCTCGGTGCAGAAACGTCACGCCATCGAGCGCGACGATGATGCCCGTTACCCCCGCCTTCTTCACCTGCGCGAGAACAGGATCGAAATCCTTCGGCCCTGATACCTTCGCCGGTGACAGCATGAGACCAAGTGATCGGGCGGCCGGCTGGACCTCTTTCAGGGTATCGGTCGGCGAACTGCCGACGATCGCGAAACGCTGTGCTAATGGGAGGGCGTCTCGAAGTAATTCGACGTACTTCTGAGCTAATCCGGGAACGAGACTGGTCAACCCGGTGACGTTGCCACCAGGGTGTGCGAGGCTTTCCACGAGTCCGCTTCCGACCGGATCGGGGACGAGCCACATCACAATCGGGATCGAAACGGTCGCCTGCTTTGCTGCGGTCACCTCCGCTGTGGCGGAGGCGACGATGACGTCGACCTTTCCCTTCACGAGGTCGGCCGCGAGGACCAAAAGACGATCCCTGTAACCATCAGCGAATGCTGGCGTGATGACGAGGTTCCGTCCCTCAACGTAGTTCAGCTGACGCATCGCTTCGATGAATGGCTTATATGAGACTCGCCACGTCGCCGAGTCGACCGCGTTTGAGAGAAGGGCGACCTGGTACGCTTTACCCGCGGTCTGGGCCTCAGCGCCTAACGGCGCGGCGAGTACGGCCCCCAGGCCAGTCACGAAGGCGCGACGGTCCATCCCTCGGACCTCCGGCTGGCGCGATGCTAGCGCCCGACCAATCGCAAGGCAACAGTGTGGACGCCGCAACGGGCCTTCCGACTGGAGCTTGCAAGCGGCCGGGGTATTTCAAGACGGCTGTTCCCGAGCACCGCCATATTCGAGCGGCGAGCACTGTTTAGAAAACACCAAACACTACTTCGTATTCTCGGCGTTTGTTATCTCGGTCGAACGTCGCTCGCTGCAGCCGAGTCCGCGGGGCAACCAAGATCCACGAGCGCGTGAAGGACAGCAGCCTCTGGTGTTCGATCGTCATAGGGACGGTCACGACTATCGAGCACCCCCAGGACCATGACACCGTTGACAGGGCGCGGACAGGTCACGAGGTTGGCGGCAATGTAGCCGTTGGTCAATCCAGTGATGTAGCCCATATAGAACGAAACGGAGTTGTCCCCGCGCACGGCTTTCAGGTCTTCCTTGCCCTGAGCGGTCGCAGTCGCTGGCAGAAGAAGCGATAGCAGAACAGCCAACAGCAGAAGCACCGAGAGAGGACCAAGCGCCAAAGTCCGCATCACATCACTCCCGCTGCGAGCACGCGCCTCTGTTAACTGCCCTTCGCCCCTCGCGGGTCCACGTGTCGGGGAGGTAGCCGAAGGCATGAGACGCTTCTCGTCGGAAGGGAGCCTCACCTCGATAAACAACTCCTTCAAGGACGTGAGTGCTCCCGCCATTCTGGGCTCGAAACCGCTCAAGCGCCTCACTCGCGGCTGTCGCCGCGCTGAGCGTTTGCCTTTCGCACACGGTATCTTCGCCGTGTAGTAAGGCGCAGCGCTTTCATCCCATCAACAGGATTTGGCAGCGGGTGCGACGTCTCACCAGCCTACGGCCTCCTTCGAACTCCGGCCGTCCCCCTGCATAATCCTCCGCCGCTCCTTCTCACGTTCGGCGGCAAGCTCGGAGGGCGTCCTCGGGTCGCACATCGCCCTGAAAGGCGTGATGAACGCGCTGTACCTGGAAGACCTGGCAGAAAAAACGCACCGCGGTCTTGCCGGCCAAATTACGAGAGGGAAGAGCGCCGGGGGGCGGACATTCGGGTATCGCACGGTCGACGGTCACATTCAGATCGAACTAAACGAAGCGGACATCGTGCGACGGATATACCGACAGTATGCCGAAGGCCGCAGCATGAAACGCCTCGTGTATGAGCTCAATCGAGACGGCGTACCGTTTCCCTCGAAAGAGACAAAACGGGGTCCTGCTCGCAGAGGATGGGCGATATCCTCCATCCACACCATCCTGCACAACGTTCGGTACATCGGTGACTGGACGTGGAATAAGACGCGATTTTTAAAGGATCCCGATACAGGAAAACGTAAGCCGGTTGCTCGGGCTCGCGACGAGTGGATGCAGGTTGAGCGCCCGAAACTTCGCATCGTCGACCCCGAGTTATGGAGCGCCGTGCACGCTCGGCTTGCCGACATGGTCGATGAAGCAGGGCCGACGCGTGAGCGAAGGCCGCCGGGCGGTGCCCACGCCGCCTACGCTTCTTACCTATTGTCCGGGTTCCTCCGCTGCGGGCTGTGCGGCGCTCGAATGCACAGGGCATGAGTTTTACGAGGAAAAAGCGGAGCGGAGCGAGTTACACGGATTCCTGGTACGTCTGCGGTTTTGCTAAGGACAAGGGACCACACGTCTGTCAGCACCGCGTGTGGTATCGCCGCGATTGGCTAGAAGCGGCGATCGTCGATCGGTTTCGATACGCGATGACGCCCCAAGTGATCGAGGTGATCGTTCAAACTGTCAAAGTGAATGTCGGCGGGTGGGCTGAACGTCGCGATCAACGGGCCAACGAGCTAAAGGCCGAGCTCGTCGGCCTCGAACGAGAAGCGGCGAATCTCGTTCAGTATCTCAAGGACGGGGGAACGTCGGCGACGGTCCGGGCTGAGCTGGAGGCCACGGAGGAGGCGATCCGGGGCCTGAGGTTGGAGCTTGCCAACGCCCAGCGCACGCAAACCCCAGCACCTGACGTTGAGCCCGCTTGGATCAAGGCACACATCGAGCGCCTCTATGAGCTGCTGCGGAAAGACCCCGCCCGGGCGAAACGCGAGATGACTAAGCACCTCGATGGGGATCCAGCCATCAGCCCCCTCCCGGGTAACCCAGGCGAGCAGCGGGCCGAGATCACCGGTCGCGTGAAACCCGACAGCCTCCTAGCGCTAAACCAGGAGGCTGCCGAATTCCGACTGCTTTCGGACCATTGGTTGCGGGGGCTGGATTTGAACCAGCGACCTTTGGGTTATGAGGGGAATGCCATCCGAGGCAGCCACCATAACGCGCCGAAAAGAAACGAAACAGACTTGTGTCCGAGGCGGCGCGTTTCGGGTGCTGTTTGTTGCTGTTTTCGGAGAGGTTTTCGGAGAGTGCCGCCGCAGTGCAGGGCGACTTCCCTGCGAGTCTTTAGGCAGGGACGACCACGAGCAGTAACGCTGCTCACGAATAA
>DAIRVP010000296.1:0-4577 GCA_036802765.1 Candidatus Rokuibacteriota bacterium | reverse complement strand
CGCCGTGTGGGAAATGCCTTGTTGAGAGCTGCGATTGCGAAGTTTTCGAGAGGCACAACCTTGATCACGGTCGATCCTGACCGCTTCTGGAAGAGTGAGGGAGGCACTGCGCGCGATCGCGTGTCGCGATGATTGTCTGAATAACCGAAGTTTGCGCCGAAGGATTTTCCACACGAAGAAGGGGGGACACCACGGGGCAGCCGGGGGCAGGGCAGTGTCTGTGACGCGGCGAGAAAGGAGCTTCACCGTGCGCAGACCTCTGATTAGGCTCCCCATTGTTCTACTCTTGGCGGCGTGTGCGAGCGCGTCTGTCACTGGGCCGCCGCGGAGAATCGGTGATCCGCTGCCCGGCCTCACGGCGGCAGAGCTTGCGCGCTTCAACGCGGGGAAGGCGGACTGCGCGCTGCACGGTTGAGCACGCGCCAACATTAGTGAACTGTGCCGCCGGATGCCAAAGGATCCGTGCGGCACGGTCAACGGCCTGGCCCCGTCACCGGAACGAATGCGCCGGTGACAACCCAGCATGCTGCTCTCGGACGGGCTTCTTATATGCTGATCATGTGCTGAAAGCTGTTCAAACTACGCGAGCGATGGCTTCGTCTGAGAAAGTTGTCTAGTATCGCGACGCGTCTTCAACGCCTAACGCAGCATGCCGAGGCGGCCTTTCGTTTCGTCAGGGAATCTGACACTGGAGCGTGTCGGCTAAGGCAAAAGCACCTGCGCAACTCGCCGTCAATGTTCTCGAATCTAGGCCCTAGTCGGGAAACTTTACGAATGCCATCAGCGCCGCGAAGGATCGGCGTGGAACCTCCGGAAATTACTCGAGTGAGTTTGATGTGGCGTGGTCGATGCACCTAAGGTTCTTTGAGTCGAAGTTCCCTGAAGGTGTCCGCTCCCGAACGTTTACTCGATCGTCCGCGTCACTTACGAAGAACCGCCAAGTGCTACGCTGCAGGAAGCCCGGATACGCAACGGCAAATGAGCGTCCTAGACCTTGGTCCAGTGGCAACGTCGGAGTGGCTTACACATTTGCCAAGCGACGCCCGGGGCGCACCGACAAACAATCATCAATGAAGGCGTTACGCTCCAGGCGCAGAGGTTGCAGCCGAACCGCGATCGATCCCCGAACGCGACCGAACTGGAAGTTTTCCTGACGCGACCTAAGTAAGCGGCTCTGACGCTTCGGAGGAGCACATGAAGAAGATCATCGCGGTCCTCCCACTGCTCGTCGTTCTGCTGTTTAACGCACGCGGGTGGGGCGCTCCAGTCGTCGAGTCGGCCTCGGGAACTTCGGCGGCCGCGATTACGTCGGCCGTCGATACGTTTCGCGCCGATCTCGGAGGCGGCAACGTGGCGGGGGCGAATGGGTCTTTCGGCGGCGTCCGCCGCGAAATCAATTGGGATGGGGTCCCCGACGCTTTGTCCGCCGCGAATAATCTTCCAGCCAACTTCTTCAACGTAAACTCGCCGCGTGGCGCCGTGTTCGAGACGCCCGGGACGGGATTCCAGGTGAGCGCCAATGCTGGAATCGCTCCCGTCGAGTTCGGTAATATCGATCCCAGCTACACTTCGACGTTCGCGGTCTTCAGTCCACAGCGATTGTTCACGGCGCTCGGCAGCAATGTCGTCGATGTCTTGTTTTTCGTGCCAGGAACGAACATACCGGCCGCCGTCAGTGGGTTCGGTGCTGTGTTCACCGACGTCGACCTCGCGAACACGACGTCGATCCAATACTTCACTCCCGGCAACGCGTCGCTCGGCACATTCTCAGTGCCCGCCATCGTCGGAAGTGAGACGCTCTCGTTCCTCGGCGTATCCTTCAATGCCGGCGAGCAAGTGGGGCGGGTAAGGATCACCAACGGAAACATTGCACTCGGCGCCGGGATCACCGATCAGAACGGCAACACTCGAGATGTTGTTGTCATGGACGACTTCCTCTACAGCGAACCACGCGCCGTCCCGGAGCCCGCGTCGATGATGCTCGTGACGATGGGCGTCCTGTCGGCGATCGTCGGTCGCTCACTGCGTCGCCGGATACGGATGCAATAACTTGGAAGTCGGGCGAGGCGACACTCGTCTCGCCGTTCCCGTGCTTTGCGTCTCGGTCGTGGCGAAAACGCGTGAACACACTGGCGCGAGCTTGGCGCCGAGCTCCCGCCATGGCGTGTCTGGGACGACGATGGAGCGCAACGGCGAGATCTACGAGTTCTGCTCGGAGGAGTGCAGGGCCGCGTTCGAGCGTTCTACCAGCTGATGCCGAGCCGTCCGGGCTCGCCATGGTTGCGGTGATGGGCCGGTCTGCATAATTGTAGGTAGCCGCCGAGGGAGGCCATCGATGATCCCCGGTCCAGATCAGATTGTTGCTTGCCCAAACTGTGAGGCGCTGGCGAAGTACATGACGCTGATCTCTGGCAATAACTTCGGTGTTCGTGTTTGGACCGATGGCAAGCAAGTCGCGCCATCGTTGCCGCGTCCCCCAGCCGTCGTGAAGTGCCACCACTGCGCGGAGTGCTATTGGTTGGCAGATGCAAGAAAGGTTGGCACCGTTGAGCCGTGGGGAGAAGAAGGCAGGCACGTCGATCCAGCTTGGACAACCGCTCCAGTGGTCCAAGAGCCAGGGGAGACAGAGTATTACCATGCCCTGCAAAAAGGCCTCGCGGCCGATTCTCAGCAGGAGCGGACCTTGCGGGTCTTGGCGTGGTGGCGAAGAAACGACGTGTTCCGCGGCGCCCGCCAGGCGCAAGCGGTGAGCATTGCGACTGCCTCTGCGCCGAGCAGGAAGAATCTCGAAGCTCTCGTGCGTTTGTTGGACGAGGCGAATGAGGCCGACCGGCTCATGAAGGCCGAGGTACTGCGCGAACTCGGTGAGTTCGAGTCCGCAAACCAAGTCCTGAGCCGTGTTACCTCGGCGAAGTACACGGCGGTCGTCCTCCAACTCCGCTTGCTCTGCGATGCTGGGGATATCGGCGTCAGGGAGTTGCAGTTCGGCGAGCCGCCGCTGAACCGGAGCCGTAGACGGAGCAGTCGGTGACCTTCGAGTGGCGGACAGATCCGAAGCTGCAAGGTCGCTTCCATACGGATTACCCTGACGACCTTCAAGTGATTGTCCATGACGGCGGTCTTCGTTTAACGGATCGGAGGCCGGAACTCATATGGGTGCGAATCATTGGATGCTCCGGTTCTGTGTTCAGAGGGCGCGTGCTAAATCAGCCTCAACAACTCCAGAGCACCTCAGAAGGAGCCGAGATCTCTTTTGTGGTTCCCGACCGCGGCGAGCATCCGATAAGGGTGAGCGAGAAGTATCTGGGCGAGCGTCAGAACTGGGTTGTCGAGCCTTGCGCGAACTGCGGGCTCAGCGAACTCTTCGACGCGCCATCCGATCTCGTGAGGGCCCGCCTTTCCGTCGCTGCCGACCGGCGCAACCATGGAAGTCTTCACCACCGTCTGCGGGTTGTGTGGGGGCGTGCAGGTGGTTCAGTACAAGAAGGCTCTGGCCTAGAAATCTCTGACCCATCCTGCCAAACGGTGGTGGGAGTTTTGGAAGTGAGCCGGTCTAACGACAGGCTGGAGCGCCCCGGCCCGCCGCGGCCGCTCAGCCTGGACGTTAGGCTGCGGGGCACACGCCGCCGCTGAACCGCCAAATCGTTAGCCCGACGTGGCATGACCGACCACCAGCGCGCGCGCCTCCTCCGCGCCGCTGTCGGCTTCGCGCTCGTGCCGGCGGACAAGCGGGAGCTGCAGCTGCTTCACCGTTGGCTGGATACGTGGTCAGGCATCGGGCACGTCGTCGGGGCGATGCGCCGATTTCGTCGGGACGGCGGGGTAGTCAGCGGACAGTCGCGAACGCCCTGAATTCCGCTACAGTCATCGCGCGAATACCGAAGCGCTCTTCAAGCTGCCTCCGACGATCACTACCCGCTTGCCCAATAGCCTTCACGTCGTCGCTGACGAAAATCTCACGCCGCTCTCGGGCGTGGGCAGACAGGATCATCGCGTCACGCTTAATGCGTTCTTGTCCGGCCGAGAGGCTGTCTCGTTGTCCAGGCTTCGGAAAGGAGCCGCTGGATAGAAACGTCAACAATTCTTCATACCGAACACCGTCAGACTTGTCGCTATACACCGCCTCGCCCCACCGAGACTCGCCCCACACACCAGTCTCCCTAATTATTTTGAGGTTCTTGATCCCTCCGGCTAACGTCGTCCCTTCAATCTCACGTGTGGTCACCGTTGTCGTCGCCACGTCCACTTCAAGATTCCCAAGGCCGGCCAACGCCTTCTCAACGGGTAGCGTGTTCGTGTCCAGCGTTATGGTAAGCACGGCGCCGATCTTACCGCTGCCGGGCAACCGCTCGCTGTATGACGGATAGGATCACCACGCAGAGCGAGCATGGCGCTGGTGCCGTTCCTGTCCGCGTTCTGTCCGTGTACTCAGCGCGAACCAGCGAAAATCAGCGCAAATCGACGGCGTGGCATGACGAGATATTTTGCGGGTTTATCGCGCGTGGTTGCGCTACGTCTGGCCCTACCTTCCACTTCTAATCCGAGGGTCGCAGGTTCGACTCCTGCCGGGCGCACCA
>DAIRVP010000295.1:0-4619 GCA_036802765.1 Candidatus Rokuibacteriota bacterium | reverse complement strand
ATGCGAGGTACTGCTCGACGTCGCCCGCGAGCCCGCACAGGCGTCCGTAGGACGTCAGCAGGAACGCGTGGCCTGCCTTGTCGTCAAGTCGCTCGGCGACCGCGCGCGCCTCGTCGAAGAGGTCTCGCGCCTCACGCTCCTCGATGCCAGCGATGCGGCCGATCTCGAGGAGCGCGATACGCGAGGTGAGCTCGAGCATCAGGGTCTCGCGGGACTCGCCAACGGCAGCGAGAAGCGTGGTCACGCGACGGCAGTGCCGTACGCCATCCGCCGGATCACTGCGAGCAACGCGTCGGCCCGCTCGCTCGTGCCAGCGCGCGGCGTCGAGCCGCTCGCCAGCCTCATCGAAGTGATGCGCGAGGAGCGCGGCGTGCGTCGCGGCCGCAACGCCGTGGATGTCGAGCAACGCTCGCGCGACGACCGCGTGGGTTCCGCGCCGGCGATCCACGAGCTGCGTGCGGTAGGCGACTTCCTGCGCGAGAGGATGCCGGAAGGCATGCTCACCTGGCGACTCGGCGGGACCGAGAAGCTCGGCCGTTGAAAGCCGTTCGAGCGACGCGGCGAGCTCGGACGCGGGCAGACCGACCACGGTACGCAGCAACCCGATCGGCACGTCTCGCCCGATCACCGCCGCGGCCTGGAGCACGTCCTTGTCGCGATCGCCGAGCCGATCGATCCTCGACGCCAGGACGGCCTGAACGGTCTCGGGCAGCGTGATGTCTTCGATCGGGGCGGCGAGTCCGTAGGCGCCGCGTTCACCACTCAGCACGTCACGCTCGACCAGCGAGCGGATCATCTCCTCGACGAAGAGCGGGTTGCCGCGAGCCCGCGCCTCGATGCGCGCGCGCAGAGCCGCGAGCATGGCGTCGGATCCGAGCCAGTCGTCGAGCAACGTCCGCGAGTCCTCGAGAGCGAGGGGTGCCAGCGACACCCGCTCGACCCGCGACGACCATACGGGCCGATACTCGGGCCGCGTGGTCGCGAGCAGCAAAATCTTGGCGGCCGCTGACTCCGGCGCTGTGAGTTGCTCGGTGAGCATCTGCAACGCCACGTCGCTCGCCGGATCGAGCCAGTGCAAGTCCTCGATCCACAGCAACGTGAGCTCACGCCGACCGCGAGACCGGATCAGATCGACGAGTGAACGGATAAGACGTGTGCGGCGCGCTTCGGGATCGAGCGCTGAAGGAGCAGGGACATGATCGGACACTCCGAGCAGATCGAGCCAAAGATCGAGCGCGATCGGGTCGGGCTGCAGGTTTCCGAGCCCGCGTCTCACATCGGCCCGGAGGTCCGACGGTGACGTGCTCTCGCCCACGCCGAACAGACTGCGCGCAAGCGCGACGATCACGTGAAAGCCGAGCGCGCGTCCGTGGGACAGCGTTCGCGCATAGTGAACCGCCGCCCCGTGCGTGCGCTCGACAAACTCATGACAGAGACGGCTCTTGCCCGCACCGGCCTCTGCAGTAATCAACACGACGCTCGGTCGACCCGACTGCGCCCCGCGCAGAGCGTTCTCGAGCAGCGCGAGCTCGCGCTCGCGGCCGACGAAGCGCGAGAAGCCACGGGCCCGCGAGCTGTCGAGGCGGCTCCGGATCTGACCCGGACCGCGCAGCTCGAACACGCGCACGGGAGTGCTTGCGCCCTTGAGATTCTGCTCGCCACGGTCGAGGAAGTCGAAGAAGCCCGCCGCGAGACGCGCGGTCTGCTCAGTCACGGTGACGCCGCCGGGTGGCGCCAGCTGTTGCACCCGCGCGGCGAGCCCGACGACGTGCCCCTGCGCGGTGTAGTCCATGCGCAGGTCGTCGCCAATGCTGCCGACGACAACCTCGCCCGAGTTCAGGCCCATTCGCACGGCGAACTCGAGCCCGCTTGCGTGCCGCACGTCTTCGGCCAGCGCGCGGAGCTCGCGCGCCAGATCCAGCGCGGCCGCACACGCGCGCTGCGCGTGGTCCTCGTGGGCGATCGGCGCGCCGAAGAGCGCCATGATGCCGTCACCGGTGTACTGGTTGATGGTTCCCTCGTATCGGTGAATGCCGCCCGCAAGGATCCGGAACAGGCGATCGAGGAGGCGATGCCATTCCTCGGGGTCGACGCGCTCTGCGATTTCCATCGAGCGCGCGACGTCGGCGAAGAGGACGGTGACGAGCTTGCGCTCGCCCCTGAGCGCGCTCTGCGACGCAAGAATCTTTTCGACGAGATGCCGTGGCGTGTAGGAGCGCGGCTCGCGGGTGACCGTCGGCGCCGCGAGGGCGGCGCCGCAATTGTTGCAGAACCTCGCGTCGGCGGGGTTCTCGTGTCGGCAGAGTGGGCAACTCACTAGGCTATTGCAAATCTTAGCCTCATCCGCGTGTAAGTCACGCCGGCCCCGCGGCCGGCTCCGAAGACGAAGAGCAGAGGGGTCAGCGCGCGCCGAGCGGCGGTCACATTGACGCTCGGCGCGCGCAGTTTGTGCTGATGTCGGGCACGAGTGATGGAGGAGTGTCGTCAGCCGTGTTTCATCACCAGTCGGGGATCGGGCTGGCTCTCATCATAGTCGATCGTTGCATCTCCGATGGCTTTCGCCATCTCCTGATCGACCAGCAGCACGGCGGATCCCTGGTGCTCGACGATCTGATCGTCGTCGCGTTCCCGGTCAGGAAAGATGCCGAATTGACCGGAGGACGCCGTCGCGAGCCTCAGGCCGACCGACGGGTCGTCGGTTTCGCTCTCTAGCAGTTCCTTGAGCTTATCTTTGGCACGTTCGGTTACGGTGACCATCGTGAAGAAGCCTCCCTGCGTTTCAAGGGAAATGTTGTCAGTAACGCGGCGGCGATTCTCTGGGAGGTGTCGGTGCGGAAGGTCTCGGCGTTGTGGACGGTGAGCTGGCCGGCTCTTTCAGCGCGAGCTCGGTCAGGACGTTTCTTCCGTTCTCCTCTCGATAGCTGGCCACTACGGTCGAACCCTCGGCAAGAACGCCTGGCCGGATCGCGGCGCCCTGAGGTGTCATGAGCCTGGTGCCGTCCGTCAGCGTGATCTCGGTTCCGGAAGGATCGACGCTCTTCACCTGTCCCTCGACCGTCTTCTCTGCTCCGAGTGCCGGTGTCTCTCTACCAGAGGGCGGCGGCCGCTGCCCCGTCGGTGGGGGAGCGTCCGGTCTCTGTGCCAAGGCCTCGGCGACGAATACGTTCGCTGAGGCGGCCATTGCGATCGCGACGAGCATCTTGTCGAATACCATTGTTTCACTCCTGTTCGCTTCGGTGATCGGCTTCCGGGTGGGCGTAGCTGTGGCACGCAAGGACGCTGCCAGCGGGTTGCGAGCCTGCCGCGTGAAGAACCCACAAAACGTAAGCGAATCAACTCGTCGGGGAACCTCGGCTAGACTCGCCCCAGGAGGCGCACCTCATGAGTAACATCGTGACCGATCACCAGCCGATGGAAGCCGTCCACGTCGACGACAGGCCGTGGGAGACGCTGCGCTGGCCGGGCCAGTGGAGCAAGATGCTGTTCCATCCACGGCCGGACCGCGCGACCGAGCCCAATGCCGGCCTCGTGCGCTACGAGCCCGGCTCGCACCATCCGCTGCACAAGCACGACTTCGCGCAGGTCTGGTACATCCTCGAAGGCCAGTTCCAGATCGGCGAGGGCACGTACGGCCCGGGCACGATGCTGTTCTATCCGGACCCGCACTGGGAAGCGCCGCTGTCGACGTCGACCGGTGGGCTGATGCTCTTCGTGCAGTATCAGGGACCGACGACCGGCGGCCGCCCGATTTACGATGGCCGCTTCAACATGGCAGCGCGCAAGCCGATTGCCGACGAGAATCTCGAGCGCTGAGAGCGACGTCGTCAACGCATGTCCCAACTACGGCTGTTCCCGCAAGCTCGTGAGGCCGTCCTCGTGGACGATGCGCGCGGGCGGATCGTCTACACGCCGGACTTCGTGCCGCCGGAGGTCGCCCGCGCCTGGTTCGACGAGGTGCACGGCGCGGTGGCGTGGGAGGCGCAGCGGCGCTGGATGTACGAGCGCGAGGTCGACGTGCCGCGGCTCGTCGGTCATTTCCGGTTGGCGGCTGCGGACGTGCCGCGGGCCATCCGCGCGGCGGCGCAGCAGGTGATCGCGGCGACGGGTGTGGCGTTCAACAGCGTCGGGCTCAACTTCTACCGCGACGGCCGGGACAGCGTCGCCGCGCACAACGACGACCTGGACGAGATCGCTCGTGGCTCTCCGATCGTGCTGCTGTCTCTGGGTGCAGTGCGCCGCATGACGATCCGCGCGAAGGCGGCGCCCCGGCGCGTCCTCCACGTGGATCTCGCCGCGGGTAGCCTGCTCCTGATGAGCTACGAGACGCAGATCCACTACACGCACGGCGTGCCGAAGACGAGCGAGCCCGTCGGGCCGCGTATCAGCCTTGCGTTCCGGGTGAGACCCGAATAACCGGCCGATGCTGCTGACCAACGGCCGGATCTACACGCTCGACGCGCGCGGAACAATCGTGGACACGTTGGTCGTGCGTGATGGCCGGGTCGCATTCGCCGGTCGGCGCACCGACGTCAACGCTGCGCCGGGCGAAGACGTCGTCGACCTCGGCGGGCGCGCTGCGCTGCCCGGGCTCGTGGACGCGCACGGTCACCTCATGCATC
>DAIRVP010000294.1:0-4765 GCA_036802765.1 Candidatus Rokuibacteriota bacterium | reverse complement strand
CGACGCCGGGCGCTAGTTCTTCAGGCCGTAGAGACGGCGCGCGTTGTCGCTGAGGATCTTGCGCTTTTGCGCGTCGCTCAGATCGCCGCGATCGCGAATCTCGTTCAATGACTGTGGATACGAGTTGTCCCAGTGCGGGAAGTCGGAGGCGTAAACGATCTGATTCTCGCCCACGAGCTTCACCGCCTGCGGCAGCAGCCACTCGTCGGCCTCGCACGAGAAGTAGATCTTGCCCGAGCGCACGTAGTCGCTCGGCTTCTTCTTGAGGTTTGGCGCCTCCGGCGCGCGCTTGGCGTACTCGTCGTCCATGCGCTCCATCCAGTACGGTGCCCAGCCGCAGCCCGCTTCCAGGAAGGCGATTTTGAGATCGGGAAAGCGCTCAGGAATCCCTTCGAAGACGATCGAGGTGATCTGCCGCATCTGCCCGAACGCGTGCGAGCACGTGTGGGCCTGGATGAACTGCGGGAACAGGTCGACGCCGGCGCCGCCCAGATGCGAGCCGGACGCGTGGATGCCGACCATGACGTTCAGCTTCTGCGCCGTCTCGTAGATCGGCGTGAAGCGCGCGTCGCCAAGGACGTGGTTGCCATCGGCGGCGAGCATCGCTCCGACCAGGCCGAGCTGCCGGACGCCGCGCTCGAGCTCCGCCGCGGCCGCCTCAGGGTCCTGGAGCGGGAGCAGCGCGACGGCCTGCAGGCGCGGGCTCTTCCGGACGAATTCCTCGTGCAGGAATGTGTTGTAGGCGCGACAGATCGCGACGGCCCACGCGCGGTCCTTCAGAAATGAGAGGAACAGACCGAGAGTCGGGTACAGCACCGTCGTCTCCATCCCGCCCTCGTCGAGCGCCGCCAGCCATTGCTCGGCCGTACTGCCGACGCTGCCGAGCGTGCCGAGCAGGCGTCGATCCCAGCCATCTTGGGGGTAAAGCGGGAAGGTGAGGGGCCGGCGGCGGTACGGCTCCTCGAAATACTTCGCGACTTGCTCGTTGGACTCTGTGACGTGTCCGTCCGCGTCGACGACTGGAATGCTCATCGAGAACTCCTCTATTCGATGCTGCTGCGGCTCGTTTCGACGACGTAACGGAATGTGGCGTGGATCGGCACGCCCTTTGTGCTGATCGAATCGGGAATCGGCGGAAACGGCGCGGCCTGCTTCACGGCCTTCGCAGCGTACTCGTCATAGATCAGAAACAACGCAACCATCCAACAATCGGGTCTCATGTCACGGCTTCTTGCAGATGACGTTCAGCAGCGCCTGGCGCCGCTCTTCGCGTACGACCTTCAGCGCGCGGCGCAGCGCGTCCGGCACCGCCGCGGGATCCTCGACCTTCTCGGCCCAGCCGCCGGAGGCCTGGCAGACCATCTCGTAGTCCGGGGGCGGATCGAGCTCGGTCAGCGGCATGCCCGTGCGCTTGGCCCAGCCATCGGGCGCGTGCGACGTGACCGCGCGCTTGACGGCGTTCCACGCGCGGTTGTTGAAGACGATCCAGAGCACGGGCGCGTCGTAGGCGCGCGCAACCCAGTGCGCGGCCGTCGGCGCCCCGAAGATGTACGCGCCGTCGCCGACGGTGCAGATGACCGTGTGGTCGGGCTTCGCCAGCTTGGCTCCAAGGGCGGCGCCGACGCCCCAGCCGAGACCGCCTGACGACGGCGAGCCGAAATACGTGGCCGGGGTGCGGAAGCAGCACTGGCTCGCGTCGAGATCATACTCGTTGACGACGATCGTTCGATCGTCGATCACGTCGCCCACGCAGCGGGAGAGCCACGCCATGTCGATCGGCGTGTCGTTTCGCAACGCGCGCGCGCGAGATTCGATCGCGGCGCGCCGCTCGCGCCCGACAGCGGCCACCTTCGCGCGGCGCTCGGCGACCATCCGCGCATCGAGCTGCGTCTTCAACGCCTCGGCGAGCGCGGCCAGCGTGAGCCGTGGGGACCCCGGCAGAGCGACGTCGGCGCCGAAGCCGCGGATCGGATAACGGCTGAACAGCGGATCGACGCCGATCTGGATCAGCTTGGCGTCCGCGCGCGGCGCCTTGAGCGATGGGAACCATGGAACATCGGACTCGACGATGACGATGGCATCGGCGTCGGCGAGGTACGGTGTGCCGTCGAAGCCGCCGTGCAGGTCGTGGTCTTGCGGAAAGTTCATGTGCGTGTGGAATTGATCCACGACAGGCGCACCGAGCGCTTCGGCCAGCGCGACGAGCGACGCGACGGCGGCCGGGTCGCGGCCCGCCGCTTTGGCGAGGATCAGCGGCCGCCGCGCGGCGGCGAGCACGTTCGCAGCCTCGGCGATCGCCTCGGGTCCGGCGACGGTCGCCAGCGGCTTTGGCGCGCGCGACGTCGGCGAATACTCGAAGGACTCCTGCGCCTCGGACAGCACCTCGCGCGGCAGCGTGAGGTACACGGGGCCCTGCGGCTCCGCGGAGGCGATCGCCAGCGCGCGATCCACCACTGTCTCGAGCTGGACGAAGTTGCGCAGCTCGTAATCCCACTTGACGAACTCGCGCGCGAGGCCCGCCTGGTCGAACGATTCTTGCGCCCAGTGGATGGGCCGATTACGCGCGCCGGGCATGCCGGCTTCGGTGATCGGGTTGCGGCCGGCGGTGAACAGCATCGGGACGCCGACGCGCGAGGCGTTGATGATGCCGGCCAAGGCGTTGGCGGCGCCCACGATCACGTGCACCATGACCGCCTGCGGTCGGCCCGTCACCATCGCATAGCCGTGCGCCATCGCCACCGCGGGCGTCTCGTGAGGCACCGTGACGGGCTTGGGCAGCGCCTGGCCCTGCGCCAGACGCTTGGCCCACGCCTCGATGAGCGGGGCGAAGTCGGTGCCGGCGTTGGCGAAGAGATATTCGACGCCGCGCGCGGCGAGCATTTCCAGATAAGCCTCGGCCGTGGACTCGATCGCGATCTTCTTCGTCATGGTCTCCCTCGTCTCCCTCGTGGGCGTGAGCCTAGCACGGGTGCGAGGTAACATCGCTGCATGCAGAGAGCCGAGTAGCGTCTGTGTCCGGGATCGTCGGACTCGTGCTCGCGCGGCCGGATGGTCGGCCCGACCAGCACCTTCTCGAGCGCATGGCGCATCGCATCGCGCATCGCGGTCCAGACGACGCGGGCTTCGTGGTGCGCGGTTCTGCCGCGCTCGGCGTGCGGCAGTTGCGCACGATCGATTTCGATGGTGGTCGCCAGCCGATGTCCGGCGAGGACGGGGCGGTGTGGGTCGCGATCGACGGGCAGATCTACAACTATCGTGAGCTGACCACGCGGCTGACGTCGGCCGGCCACGTCTTCCGCACGCGCTCCGACGTCGAGGCCGTCGTGCACGCGTGGGAGGCGCGCGGCGAGAACGCGCTGGACGACCTCGAAGGCATGTTCGCGCTGGCGGTGTGGAACGATGCGACCCGCACGCTCGTGCTCGCGCGCGACCGGCTGGGGATCAAGCCGCTCTACTACGTACTGCTGCCCGACGGACTCGTCTTCGCGTCCGAGCTCAAAGCGATGCTGGAGCATCCCGGCATCGCTCGCGAGCTGGACATGGACGCGGTGTCCGCATATCTCGCGCATGGCTGGGTGCCCGCGCCCCGCTCGATCGTGAAGGCGGTTCACAAGCTGCCGCCCGGGCACCGGCTCGTGTACGCACGAGGCGAGGCGCGCGTGGAGCGATGGTGGGACGTCCGATACGACGGCACGCAGCCCGTGGTCGACGTGCAGGTGGCCGCGCGTCTGGGCGCCGCGCTCGACCTCGCCGTGCGCCAGCACATGCTCTCCGATGCGCCACTCGGCGTGTTTCTCTCTGGCGGGCTCGATTCGAGCGTGGTCGCTATGTTCGCCCGCCGCCACGCGAGTCGCCTCAGAACGTTCTCGCTCGGCTTCGACGACCGGTCGTTCGACGAGTCGAAATACGCGCGGCGTGTGGCGGCGATCCTCGACACCGAGCACCACGAGGACGTGCTGGGCCCCAATGCGGCACTGGATCTCGTCGAGAACCTCGGCGATCTGGTCGACGAGCCGCTGGGCGACGCGTCGATCCTGCCGACCTACCTGCTATCGCGCTTCGCGCGCAAGAGCGTCACGGTCGTGCTGTCGGGCGATGGCGGTGACGAGGTCTTCGGCGGGTATCCGATATACCAGGCGCATCGCGTCGCGCACGCCTGGGCGCGGATGCCGCGCGCGGCGCGAGCGCTGGCGCGCGCGGCGGCCGACACCTTCGGCCTCGACTTTCGCCTCAAGCGGTTCATGGCGGGCGCCGACCTCGGTCTCGACGCGCGCCACGCCGTGTGGATGGGCTCGTTCACGCCCGCCGAGCAGCGCGAGCTGCTGACATCCGGTGCGCTCGCGCGTCTGACAACCGGCCCGTCGTATGCGGAGTGGGAGCGCCTCACCGCGGCGGC
Organism: Candidatus Rokuibacteriota bacterium; assembly: GCA_036802765.1. Classification (GTDB taxonomy): domain Bacteria; phylum Methylomirabilota; class Methylomirabilia; order Rokubacteriales; family CSP1-6; genus AR12. Next base: position 369 of record DAIRVP010000294.1, on the reverse strand, counting down.
CCCGGCGGGGCCGTGGCTGCACCGCATCCTCTATCTGGACCTCAAGGGCTATCTGGCGGAGTCAGTGCTGCAGAAGCTCGATCGCGCGTCGATGGCGTCCTCGCTCCAGGTCCGCGTGCCGCTCGTCGATCGCCGTGTCGTCGATGTCGCCGCCTCGATGCCGGCCGAGATGAAGCTGCGCGGCTTCACCACGAAGCACGTGCTCAAGTGGCTCATGCGCCGCCGTTTGCCGGCCGATATCGTACGCCGGCGCCAGCGCGCGTTCGGCGTGCCGCTCGCGCGCTGGTTTCGCACAGAGCTGCGTCCGCTCGTCCACGAGGTGTGCGACGAGGGCGCGCTGCGCCGCGCCGGGCTCGTGAACGCAGAGGT
>DAIRVP010000293.1:0-4867 GCA_036802765.1 Candidatus Rokuibacteriota bacterium | reverse complement strand
GCCATGGGACGTGGCCGGATCGACCTCGGAGTATCTAGTTCGCCGTCTTGAAGTAGACGGGTCCTTTGCAGGCTTCGGTCGGTGTGCCCGCCGCGGCGTCGAGCTGGCGAATGCGCTCGCATTCGTCGCGGTTCCCGACGATCGTGACGTCAATCGGCATCCGGCCATAGGACCAGCCTGCGAGCGCTCTCATCTTCACGCGTGCCTCGTACTGCCAGGCCTCACGCGCGGTCGTCTCGTCGGTCATCTGCACGGTAGGCAGGCTTTGACATGTTGCGGCGGTGGTCCACGGAGGGCACGTGCTGACGATCTGGTCCCAGCCTTGCGGATGGTGATAGAGCCACGCCTGGCCTCCACAACCAGCGACGAACAGGACGAGCGCGGCGACTCCGACGTTTCGAGCGTCGCGCATCCTATCTTCTCCTCGGTTGAGGGCCCAACGGCCGGGGACAATCCGCAGTCGGCCCTGTAGTGACGCGACAGAGTGCGAGACGGTGGTGGATCACCGAGTAGGAGGAACGCACATGGTGAACACGTTGAAACTGCTTCTTCTCGGATCGCTCATCACCGCCACACTTTCGGGCTGCGCCAGCTCGTCGAGTCCCAGTGCCAGCGTCAGCGCGGGGCCCGCCGACTTCTCTGGTACGTGGATGGGAGGCACCGCAACAGGAACCAAGGACATGACGCTGCACCTGCAACAGAACGGAGCGAATGTGACTGGGACCCTGACGGGCGTCGGCGCCCCGGATGGGCCAGTCACCGGTACTGTCGGGGGCAACACGCTACAGCTCAGCGCCCAGCGGGCTGCTTTCGCACCTCGGCTTGTCATCCGGGGCGATTTGATCAGCGGAGATCTCGATGGCGTCCCGCTGAAGCTTGTCCGATTCGGCGGTCCGCCCCCGAGTTCGCGCTAGCGGATCCTCGAGCGCTCAGCGCCGCGCCGTCGTCGGCGGCACGATTCCGTTCATTCGCAGGTAGACCACGAGCTGGCCGTGGTGGTTGCGGATCTGGTACAGCGGACCCTGCCAGAACGTGTAGCGGGTGACCATGCGGTCCCCGAACGGAAACTTCACGGTCTCGAGCAGCTGGGCGTCGCTCAGCTGCGCGATGCTGTCCTGGCCGTTCTGGAACGATTTCTTGAGCAGAGCGATGACCTCAGGCTTGCCCATCGCGCCGTGAGGCGCGGCTTCCGTCTTCACGCCCTTCGAGGTGTCGACGAACCGCTGGACGATCCCGGCGACGTGGACCAGCTGGTCGGAGAACGTCGACATTTCGGCCGTCGGCTTGTAGCTGTACTTCTCCGCCGGCATCGCCTCGGCGACGTCGAGGATGTCGTTGGAAGCTCGCTGGAACAGGGTCGCCATCTCCTTCGTGATGCTCGGTGCCGGAGTCTGGGCCCATGACAACGAAGGCACGGCTGCTGCGATGACGAGAACTGCGACGCACGCGTTGAGCAGGGCTCTCATGGTGGTTGCCTCCTGGTTTGATTTCATCGACACAACTTTCGATAGAGCGCTTCGTAGCGGGGAACAATAACCTCGGCCGAAAACAGCTCGCGCGAGCGCTTCTGCGCGGCGCGCCCGAGCGCGTGGCGGCGCGTGTCGTCCTCGAGCAACGCCTCCAGCGCCTTGGCGAGCGCGGCCACATCGCCGGCCGGCACGAGCACGCCGCTCTCGTTGTCCTCCACGACTTCTGGAATTCCGCCCACGCACGTGGAAACGCTCGGGCAGCCGAAGCACATGGCCTCGAGGATGCTGAGGCAGAAGCTTTCGGCATCCGACGTGTAGAGACCGAGGTCGGCGATCTGCAGATAGTCCTCGATGGCGTGGACCTTCTCGCGGACGATCACGCGGTCCGCCAGGCCCATGCGGCGCACCTCGCCGGCGAACGGTCCGAATGGTTCACCGGCCAGGACCAGCAGCTTGAACACTCGGCGCGGGTGGACGCGCATCACGGTCTCGAGCAGCAGGTCCACGCGCTTGCCGGGCCGAAGGTTGGAGGAATGCACGACGACGAGCTCGTCGCCGAGGCCGAGCTCGCGGCGGACGGCCTCGGGCGAGCGGCTCGGCGGGCGCGGAGCGAAGAAGTTGTGGATGACCTCGATGGGGCCGTCGAAGTCGAGCACGCGCTCGGTCTCGCGCCTGAGCGAGTGCGACACGGCGGTCACGGCGTCTGACGACGTCAGAGCGTGCTTGATGGCGGGCGCGTATCCGGCATCCTGGCCGAGCAGCGTCGTGTCGGTGCCGTGCAGCGTCGTGACCACGCGCGGCCGCTGCTCCGGCGGCAGCATCGCGCGCGCGAGGATCGCCGCGGTGGCGTGAGGCACGGCGTAGTGCACGTGCAGCACGTCGAGCCGGTGGTCGCGGCTCACCTCGGCCATGCGCACCGACAGCGGCAGCGTATAGTCGGGGAATCGGAACAGCCCGTACTCGTTGATCGCCACGGGATGAAAGTGCAGCCGCGGCGCGTCCGCGGGCAGGCGGAACGGGCGCTCGTAGGCGATGAAGTGTACGTCGTGCCCGCGCACGGCCAGGTCTTCGCCGAGCGCGGTGGCCAGCACGCCGCTCCCGCCCACGGACGGGTAGCACGTGATGCCAATGCGCAGCGTGTCGCTCGCCATCTCAGCGACTGCTCTCAGCCGGACAGGTCGGTGAACGCTTCATCGGATCGCTCGATCGTCTCCCGTTTTACGTACGTGATGCCGGGCGCCTCCTCTGGGCGAAGATACGCCTGCTCGCCAGCACCCGTCACGTAGTGCGTACACCGGATCACCGACTGCATCCAGCGCAGCCGCGTGTCGCGCGTGGGACTGATCTGCTCCTTGCGGAATCCGGACGCCGGACTGGGCAGCGTGACGTACGACTCGCCGCCCTCGTGCAGGGACAGCGTCCCGTCGCGCACGCGTGCCCGCACGATGTCGCCCTGGTACGGGATGTCCACGAAGAAGTCGTCCACGTCGCACGCACGGCGGCGTACGGCCGGGTCACTCGAGAGCACGATTTCGACACCGTCGAGTAGGCCCATCCCGCGGTACATGGCGAGACAGAACTCGGCCACCGTCGACGCCGATGTCCGGCGAAACAGCTCGATGACGGGATGCTCGACGTAGTTAGGCAGTTGCGCCAGCGTCCTGGCGTGCCAGTCGGCGGCGATGCGCTTGGCGTACAGGGGCGAGAACTTGCGCTGCACCTTGCTGCCGACGGCGAAGTTCAGGTTCGCGGTCTCGCCGGTGGTGCGGTGGCGCAAGATCGTGCGCGTCTCGCGAGGGTCGTGGTCACTGTCGTGGCAAAAATAGATGACGCGTCCGCCGATCTCGGATTGCAGCCGTCGCGCCGTCCGGATCTTCGCCACCAGAAATCGTCGCGGAAAGAACCCGCAGGGCTGCTGGCCGAACGCGATCACCGGCGCGGTGCTCATGGCTCGCGGCGCGCGCCGCGTCGCGGCAGGATCGCCTGCAGCGCCAGGCTCAGGACGACGCACGCAGCGCAGCCGATGAGGTTGTACCAGAGGTAGCCGATGTCGAGCGAGAAGTACATCACGATCACCAGCATCTGCGCGGCGATCGCCGCGACGAAGACGGCGCTGCCGCCGACACGGCGCAGGAAGAAGGCGACCAGAAACAGGCCGAGCAGCACGCCGTAGAAGATCGAGCCCAGAATGTTGATGGCTTCGATGAGGTTCTCCGCGAACCCGGCGAAGAGCGCGAAGGCCACCGCGAAGATTCCCCAGACCGCCGTGAACCGTCGCGCAACGCGCATATTGCGCGCCTCGTCGGCCGCGCCGAGGGGACGGAACCGGCGCCAGAAGTCGATCGTCGTCGTCGTGCCCAGCGCGGCCAGCTCCGAGGCTTTCGACGAGAGCGCGGCCGCGAACAACGCGGCTATCAGCAAGCCGACCACCCCGTGCGGCAGCTGCGTCACGATGAAGGTGACGAAGACATAGTCGGAGTCTTTGGTCTTGGCGCGCGGATCCGCGGCCAGCAACGCGTCCCTGGCTTCGGCACGGATGGCCTGGGCGCGATCATTGGCCGCGACCATCGCCGCCCGCGCGCTCGCTTGGCGTGCCGGGTCGTCCGACGTGCGCGCCTGCGTCCACGCGGCAATCGCGGACCGGGTCTGCGCGAGCGCCTCGGCGTGGTTCGCTTCGATGGCGCGGAAGCGGCTGTCCTCGGCGTGGCGCGCCCACTCTGTCCGGTTGAAGAACACCGGATGCGGTGCGAACTGGTAGAAAACGAACAGCAGTGCGCCCAGCATCAGAATGACGAACTGCATCGGGATCTTGAGAATCGCGTTGAACATGAGGCCCAGGCGGCCCTCGCGCAGCGAGGCGGCGCCGATGTAACGCTGCACCTGCGACTGATCCGTTCCGAAGTAGGACAGCGAGAGGAACAGCCCGCCGAACAGGCCGGTCCACACCGTGTAGCGCCGGCTCGGATCGAGCGAGAAATCCACCGCGTGGAGCTTGCCGAGCGCACCGGCCGCGGCGACGCTGCCGGTGAACCCGAGACCGTCGGGCAGGCGCAGGATCAACAACATCAGGGCCATCACCATGCCGCCGGCGATGACCGCCATCTGCCACCGCTGTGTGAGCGCGACGGCCTCGCTGCCGCCGGTCACCGTGTAGATGATGACGAGCAGCCCCGTGGCGACGATCACGAAATCAAGCCGCCAGCCCAGCACCGTGGAGATGATGATCGCCGGCGCGTAGATGGTCACGCCCGCCGCGAGACCGCGTTGCAGCATGAAGAGACCGGCACCGAGCAGCCGCGTCTTGTCGTCGAACCGCTCACCCAGGAACTGGTAGGCCGTGTACACGTTGAGCCGCCGGTACATGGGCAGGAAGACCGCGCACACGATGATGAGCGCCA
>DAIRVP010000292.1:0-4876 GCA_036802765.1 Candidatus Rokuibacteriota bacterium | reverse complement strand
GGACGTCGTGGGGCCGTAGGGCGAGCCGCAGCCGCAGGCGAGGCGAGTCTGCGTGAGTCCCCGCCGTGCGAGGCGAGCCTATAAGAAGAGGTGAGGTCGTGAGCAAAGCGAAGATCGGCATGGTTACGGTCGGTCAGGCGCCACGCAGCGACGTGGTGCCCGACATGGCGGCGCTGCTGCCTGGAGTCGAGATCCTCGAGGCGGGCGCGCTCGACGGGCTCGACCGCAAGGCGATCGCACGACTGGCTCCGGAAGGCGATGACGAGATCCTCGTCACGCGGCTCGCCGATGCTTCGTCAGTGTTCGTCGGCAAGACGCACGTGCTGCCGCTCGTGAAGGCGCGCATCGCGGCACTCGAGGATCAGGGCGTCGCGCTCACCGTCCTGTTGTGCACGGGCGCCTTTCCGCGACTGACGGCGCGGCGTCCGCTGCTCGAGCCGCAGCAGGTCCTGCTCGGCGTGTTGCGCGGCCTGTCGCATCCCGGCCGGCTCGGCGTGCTGACCCCGTCCGCGCGGCACGTTCCGCAGACGACGGCGCGCTGGCGCGCCGACGGCTTCGATGCCGCGGTGGTGGCGCTGTCGCCGTACGAGGAGCACGATCCGGCCGCGCTGGCGCGCGCCACCGCGGCGCTGCGCGACGCCGGCGTCGGCGTCGTCGTGATGGACTGCATCGGATTCCGCGACGTCACACGGCGCGATCTCGCCGCGCGGCTCGGCGTGCCGGTGCTCGTCGCCAATCTGCTCGTGGCGCGACTGGCGGCGGAGCTGCTCGCGCTCTGATGAGCATTCGGGCGCGGCTGCTCCTGCTGCTGCCGTTCCTGATACTCCTCGGCGTGTTCTTCGTGGCGCCGCTGGCGTTGATGGTGGCGATCAGCGTCTCGCGCCAGTCGTTTGGCGAGATGCAGTGGACCTTCACCCTGCACCACTACGCGCGGTTCTTCTCTGACGCCTACTACGTCGGCGTGCTCTGGGACACGCTCGTGCTCGGCGCGATCGTGACCCTCGCATCGCTGCTGCTGGGTTACCCGCTCGCCTATCACCTCGCCCGCACCGCGTCGCGATGGAAGCCGCTGCTGCTCGTGGCCGTCCTGTCCCCGCTGCTCGTGGGAATCGTGATCCGCTGCTATGGCTGGATGATCCTGCTCGCCGATCGCGGCCTGATCAACGCCACGCTCGTCGAGCGCGGCTGGCTGACGAAGCCGCTGCCGCTCATGTACAACCGGTTCGGCGTCACGGTCGCCCTGGTCCACGTGTTCCTGCCGTTCATGGTGCTGTCGCTCACGGGCGTGCTCAAACGCATCGACCCGTACGCGCTCGAGGCGGCGATGACACTCGGGGCCTCCCCCTGGCGCGCGTTCCTCGAGGTCACGCTGCCGCTCTCGCTGCCGGGCATCCTGGCTGGCTCGCTGCTGGTGTTCTCGCTGGCAATCTCCTCGTTCGTCGTCCCCGTGCTGCTCGGCGGCTTCAAAGTCCAGGTGCTGCCGATGATCGTCTACGAGCAGGTGCTGTCGGTCTTCGACTGGCCCTTCGGCGCCGCCAATGCGTTCGTGCTGCTGGTCATCTCGATCGCCCTCATCGCACTCTACATTCGCGTCACGGAGCGCGCGCTGCGAGGCATCGTGTGATCCTGCGCGCCGCGGTCGTCGCCGTCTACGCCTTCTTGCTCGTGCCGATGCTCGTCGTGGTGGTCGCCGCGTTCAACAGCGGCGCGTTCTTCACATTTCCGCCGCAGGGTTTCTCGCTGCGCTGGTTCGCCAACTTCTTCGCGCGGCGGGAATTCATGCAGGCGCTGCGGCTGTCCACCGAGCTCGCCCTCTGGACCGCGGTGCTGTCGACGTTGGCCGGCACCCTGGCCGCGATCGCGCTGGTGCGCGGCCGATTCCGCGGCCGGGACGCCGTCAACGCGTTCGTCACCTCGCCGCTGCTCCTGCCGCAGATCCTCACCGGCGTGGCGATGCTGCAGTTTTTCACGCTCGTCCGCTTGCATCAGACGTGGTGGGCACTGCTCATCGGGCACGTAGTCGTGACGACGCCGTACGTCGTGCGAACGGTCACCGCAACCCTGACGCACTTCGATCTCGCGCTGGAGGAGGCGGCCCAGAGCCTCGGCGCGTCGCCGGTGCGCGCGTTCCTGGAAGTGACGCTCGGCGTGATCAAGCCCGGTGTCGTCGCGGGCGCCATCTTCGCCTTCGCGATCTCCTTCGACAACTTCACCCTGTCGCTGTTTCTCACCTCGTCACGTCTCACGCCGCTGCCAATCGAGCTCTTTGCGTATCTCAAATACTCGTTCGATCCGACGGCCGCCGCCGTGTCCGCCGTGGCGATCGCCGTCGCGCTGGTGGTGGTCCTGGGCATCGGTCGCGTCGTCGGCCTGGAAGAGTTCACGGGCTTCTGATGCGTATCCGCGACGTCAGCGCGGAGGAGCTCGAGTCGCTCGCGATCGGCGCCTGGATCCTCGGCACCGGCGGCGGCGGCAGCCCGTACCTGGCGCTGCTGAACATGCGGCGCCTGTATCGCGACGGCGTCGTCGTCCAGCTCATGGATCCGATGGCCCTCGGCGACGACGATCTGGTCGCCATCGTCTCCAATATGGGCGCGCCGCTCGTGGGCCAGGAACGGCTTACCGACCCGCGCACGATCGAGCGCGCCGTCCGCATGATGGAGGACTACCTCGGCCGGCGCTTCCGCGCCGTCATGTCGCTCGAGATCGGCGGCGGCAACTCGATCCAGCCGTTCATGGCTGCCGCCATGCTGGCCCTGCCCGTGGTCGACGGCGACTGCATGGGCCGCGCGTTTCCGGAAGCGCAGATGACCTCGTTCGCGATCCACGACCTGCCGATGTACCCGCTGACGCTCGCCGACGTGCGCGACAACGCCGTCATCGTCGCCCGCGCGCAGTCGTGGAAGTGGATGGAGCGCTTGTCGCGTACGGCGTGCGTCGCGGTGGGCTCGATCGCGGGCACCTGCAAAGCGCCCCGCACGGGCAAGGAAGTCAAGGAGTGCGGCATCCTTTATACGACCACCAAGGCCATCCGCCTGGGCCAGGCCGTGCAGGCGGCGCGGCGCGAGCATCGCGACCCCGTGCAGGCGGTCATCGACGCTGAGCACGGCCTTCGGCTCTTCACCGGCAAGGTGCAGGACGTCGCGCGGCGCGCGACCGAAGGGTTTCTCCGGGGCACCGCGACGCTGGAAGGGTTGGATGACGACCGCAGCCACGTGTTCCGGCTCGCGTTCCAGAACGAGTTCGCGGTCGGCTGGCTCGACGACACGGTGCGAGTGACGACGCCGGATCTGATCTGCGTGCTCGACACAGTGTCGGGCGATGCCGTCGGCACCGAGACGCTGCGCTACGGTCAACGCGTCACCGTCGTGGCCTTGCCGGCAGCCCCGGTGCTCTTGACGCCGAAGGGACTCGAGCACGTCGGTCCGCGTGCGTTCGGATACGACCTCGACTTCACCTCCGTGTTCGCGTGACGCTTCAAGACCCTGCGAAGGCCCTCCGACGGCGAATGAGATATGACGCCGACTGACATTCGCCCGACCGTCGAGGGCCGGAGCCCTGCGAAGGCCCTCCGACGGCGAATAGGAATAGACGTCGGCGGGACAAATACCGATGCTGTCCTCCTCGACGGCGGCCGCGTCGTGGCTGCCGTCAAGACGCCGACGACGGCCGACGTCACGAGCGGCGTCACGCGCGCGCTCACCGATCTGCTGGCGGCGGCGCCGGATGCCGCGCGCGTCACGGCGGTGATGATCGGCACCACCCACTTTACCAACGCGGTCGTGCAGCGCCGCGGCCTCACGCGCGTCGCCGCCGTGCGCATCGGCCTGCCGGCCAGCGCGTCGCTGCCGCCTTTCGTCGACTGGCCCGACGATCTGGCCCAGATCGTCTGCGGTGAGGTCGTGATGCTGGAAGGCGGTCACGAGTACGACGGCCGGCCGATCGTCCCGTTCGACGCCGCCGGCATGCGCGCTGCCGCGCGCCGCTTCCGGAAGGATGGCGTCACCTCGATCGCGGTTGCCTCGGTGTTCTCGCCGCTCGATCCGTCGTGCGAAGAGCAGACAAAGGAGATCCTCGCCGAGGAGTGTCCCGACGCGTCCGTGACCCTGTCCCACCGTCTCGGTCGCATCGGACTGCTTGAGCGCGAGAACGTGACGCTGCTGAACGCGTGCCTGCTCGATCTCGCACGAAAGACCGCGCGCGCCTTCACCGATGCGCTGCGCGCCAGCGGCATCGCGGCGCCGCTCTATCTGACCCAGAACGACGGCACGGTCATGCTGGCGGACGTCGCGGAGCAGTATCCCGTCTATTCGTTCGCCTCGGGCCCGACGAACAGCATGCGCGGAGCGGCGTTCCTCTCACGGCTGAGCGACGCGCTCGTGATCGACGTCGGGGGCACGACGACCGACGTCGGCGCCCTTCGCCACGGCTTTCCTCGTGAGGCCAACAATGTCGTCGAGGTCGGCGGTGTCCGAACGCTCTTCCGTATGCCGGACCTCCTGTCGCTCGGGCTTGGCGGCGGCAGCGTCGTCAGCCTCGAACCGCTCTCGATCGGGCCCGTGAGCGTGGGATACCAACTCACGGACAAGAGCCGTGTCTTCGGCGGGCCGACGTTGACGGTCACCGACATCGGCGTCGCGGCCGGCCTCATCGAGCTCGGCGATCGAGGTCGCGTGGCGTCGCTGCCCGCCCCGCTCGTGCGCCGCGCCGTCGAGCGGATCAGCGCGATGCTCGAAGAAGCTGTGGACCGCGTGAAAACCGAAGCGGGCGACGTGCCGCTGGTGGTCGTGGGGGGCGGCGCGTTCGTCGTGCCCTCGAGGCTCGCCGGCGTGTCGTCGGTCGCCATGGTGCGGCCGGCATGAATCGCGTACGCCCC
>DAIRVP010000291.1:0-4972 GCA_036802765.1 Candidatus Rokuibacteriota bacterium | reverse complement strand
ACGGCCGGACAAACAGGAATGCGCCGAACGCGGAGTAGCAGACACCCGTCAGAAGGCACACCGTTCTCGAAAAGACGTGTGCCCGGGGCATCACTTCCCCCTGATGCCCTTGATCAGGAGGCGGACGACGTGCTTCTTGTACGCGGCAAGAAACGCCGGACTGCGCCTCGCGGGCTGTGCGTACCCAAATGGAAAGAAGCACATTCCAACAATGCTGAGCATGAGTAACCGCGCGTCGATTCCCGCATAGCCGGACCTCCTCAACGCCCGCTTTGCGACGACGACCGCTTCGTCGAAGGCCGCGACGGGAGCCGCTTGACGTGTGTGAAGAGGATTCAAGTATTCCCACTGCAGCAAGCGGACGGCCTCGGGATTCGCAGCGAGAAAATCGATATAGGCGTTCACGAGCGATCGCAGCACTTCCTCGGCCGACCGATCGCCGGGCAGAGACACGATGGTATCGAGAACCAACCGGCGCACTCGCGACGTCGCGCGCTCCATGACGGCGGCATAAAGGCTCTGCTTGTCGCGGAAAAAGTAGGCCGGCAACCCGCGCGACACACCAGCTTTTTCGCCGACGGCCGCCAGCGAGGTGCGGTCAAATCCCTGGCTCGCGAAGAGAGTGGTGGCCGCATCGAGCAGTTCCGCTCGACCGCGGTCTGGATGACGTCGCTTAGGATGCCTCATAGTGGTCAGTCATATCGTCTCATACTTGCTTGTCAACAAGCAAGTATGATATAGCTAGAATTATCAACCTGCTCATACGCGATCGAACTGTCCGAGGAAGGCCTGTAACATGCCCCGGTCCATGGTGAGCCGCACGACTGCGGCAACGGCGGTGAACACCGCGATCTTCAGCGCCCTCATCCTGGGGCCGTCGCGCGTGATCACCGGCAGCTGGGACTGGCCGCGGGGCTGGCTGGCTGTTGGTGTCTTCGTCGTGCAGACCGTGCTCGGCGCTCTGTTTTTCTTGATCACCAACCCGAGCCTCGTGGGCGAGCGCACGTCGGCCCGGGTGCAGTCCCGCACCGATGGGCGGGCGACGCTGCTGATCGTCCTACTGCTGGCCGGATGGTTCGTGGTAGCCGCCTCCGACATCCACCTCGGGCCGGTCCTCCCGGCGCTGCCCAAGGCGATGTCCCTCTCGTTGGGCCTCGGGTTACACCTCGTCGGCCTCGCGCTCGTCGTCTGGACGTTCCGCGTCAATTCGTTTGCCGCCACGGTGGTGAAGATCCAGCGCGAACAACGCGTCATCGACACCGGGCCGTATGCGATCGTGCGTCATCCGATGTACCTCGGCGCGATCTTCTGGCTCGCCGGCTTGGCAGTCGTGCTCGAGTCCACGGCGGCCGCGGTAGCGACGCTCCCGATCGTCGTGCTCGGTTTCCTCCCGCGGATGAGGATCGAAGAGGCCACGCTGAGGCGCGATCTGCCAGGGTACGCCGACTACCAGTCTCGCGTGGGCGCTCGCATTCTGCCAGGCGTGTTCTGAGCGTAACGTGCCTCAGATCTCAGCCGCGGAGTATGGCGCGCAGCCGTTGCGGGTTCATACGTTGCTCGCGGACGTCTCGCTGCACGACGTCTGGGCGGTGGATCTGTCGCGCGTACGCGAGGGCGTTACGCTCGACGCATTTTATCGTCTATTGAGTCAGCACCGATTGATCGGAAGACTCCCGCCGCCGGCGCGCGCGCTTTTTGGTCTACGCTTTTTTCTCGGACGTATCGGCCATAGCGCGATGATAGGCAAGTGTAGACTTGCCTATCAACTCCAATTCGCCGACATTATCGACATTGTCAGGCCGATTGCCCGATGCCCTGCAACGAACCGCTGACATCGCGGATCACGTCAAGCAGCAGGTCCACGTGTTCGCGCCTCACACGGTGATTGACGCTGCACGCTCGCAGCGCCTGTTTGCCGCTGATCTTCGTCCCCGATAGAAACACTCGACCATCTCTCTCTAGTGATTCCAACAGTCGGCGGTTCAACTCGTCCAAGCATGGTTGATTATGATGGACCGAGGTATCCATCGTACGGTATTGAAAGCACACCACCGAGAGCGGGACTGGCGACAGCAGGACGAAATCGTGCGACTGGTCGATCCGATCCGCCAAGTACCGCATGACGTTGATGTTGCTCTCAATGGCCGCGCGCAGTCGCTTTGCGCCGTAAGCCTTGAACGTCATCCACACTTTCAGAGCCCGGAAACTCCTAGAGAGCTGAGGACCATAATCCTTGAAATCAAGAGGACCATCGTCTCCAGCGTCGAGTTCATCCCGCAGATAGTCTGCCGCGATCTGAAACGTGTCTCTAAGCGCTCGCGGTTCGCGAACTAAAATACACGCCGCCTCCGCTGGCACGTAGAGCCATTTGTGCGGGTTGACGACGACCGAATCCGCTTGTTCTAGTCCGACGAAGAGTTCCTTGGCGGTTTCGGTTGCCGCCGCGGGTCCTCCGTAAGCCGCGTCCACGTGGAACCACAGGTCCTGCTCGCGGCAAAACTTCGCTAGTGTGTCAAGCGGATCCACCGCCCCCGTATTGGTCGTACCGGCGTTTCCCACAACGCAGATCGGCTGATATCCGTTCGCTCGGTCTTCAGCTACCTGCTTCCTCAACGCTTCGCGATCGATTGTGAAATCGCTCAGGACGGGGATCTTACGCAGCTGATTGCGCCCCATCCCGAGAAGCACCATGCCTTTTTCCAATGATGCATGCCCCTCCTGCGACACGTAGACCGTTGCGACAGGGCCTCCCCGCATACCCAACGAGGCGACGTCAAACTGTGCTTTCCGCTGACGAGCGACGGCTAAGCCGACGAGGTTCCCGGTCGATCCGCCGCTGAGAAGACACCCTCCTGCCTCGGGAGCGTATCCGATGAACTCCGCGATCCAGCGGATCACGCCGCGCTCCATCTCCGACGCTGCCGGCGAAAAATGCCACTTCGCGCAGAGCTGGTTGACTGCAGCTGCAGCCAGTTCCCCCACGACGGCCGCCTGGTTTCCACAACCGTTGATGTATCCGAAAAAGCGCGGGCTCAGATATAGTGTGGAGTTCGCAAAGACATCGCGCTCAACGCATCTTAGGATCGCTTCTATCGGCAGGGATTCCTGCGGCAGCGGTTCGTCGAACAAGGAGGCGATCTCCTTCTGACTCTTCGCGGGAGTAATCCGTGTCACGTCCAGCGATTGGTACAATCGAACGACAAGATCGGATGCCTTCTGCAAGTCATCCCGGAACGTTTCGAAGCTCGAATCCAAGCCTGTGTCTCGGTACGAAGTGTGGTCGGTCATCAAAATGTACTTTCGTTGCTGGATCTCAGAACACGCAGAGGCGAGAAACGGCAACACGAACGTCGTTGCGGACTGGTTGAACTCTCGTGCAACGTCCCGAATGACGGCTTCGTCCAGCCCGAGTGCATCGACCACGACCCGAAAAGAGGATTCCCAGTAAGCGGCGCAATCGCAAACACGTCAACGAGAGCGAACGGCGACGCGTCCATCAGGCCCCGCCAAACCGCGATGGAATTTGCCTCGCCGCGTCTTCGCGAAGCCGGAGAAGCTGTTTCAAATGATGCCGTCCATGCACCAGATGAAGTTGTCTCCACTGAGTCGCGGTCAGCGGACCCAGAATCGGATGGTCGAGGAGCTTCACGCGGCGCCCGAACTGGGCTTCACACTGCGCGATGATCGCATCCATCGCCACAAGCTTTGCCCCAATCTCGTTTCGCACCTGCTCTGCCGGCAAGCCCCTCGGCTGGACCATCGAAGGGGCTTGTACTCCGTCGGGCTCGTAGCCCAATCCCGCGACCACGAAGGTCAGCACGCGCTGCGCCAGGGATGCTCTCGTCGCGAGCGGTTTGTCGCCTGCGATGACCTTCTCGAAACCTTTGATCGTCCCGGTATAGGTCAGGTACAGATGTTCCAGCACTTGCGCCGCACACCACTTACCAGGGAGATGCCAGCTCAATTGCTCGCTGGACGTGCCTTCCACCGCTAACTCCAGATCTTCTTTCAACTGTTCTAGACGGGAATCCATGGCACTACTCTCGCATTCTGCGCGCGCTCCAGTGGCTAGGCGGCCGCCTGGCTCTCGCGAATAACGCGTCGGCGCTGATGAACGACGCATCAACGCTCGCGAGGAGCCAACCTCCGGTAGCCAGAACGAAGACGGCGTACGGGAACTGCGATGACACGCCCAACGAGATGGTCATGGCGATCCCAAACAGGAACAACACCACCGAGGAGGCCCAGACCGTCACGCGCAACCAGGCGCCGAATAGCATTCCCAGCCCGAGAACGCCTTCGATGACGCTCTCGGCTGCCGCCAGAGCCGGTATCATTCCGTTGGGCAGGAACGAATTCATCTGGCCCGTATAGATCGCGAAATTCGTGAAGTTCCCCCAGGACACGCCTGGGGCGCCCGGACTGCCGAAGAGGCCGAAACGGTCGCCAACGGACCCCAGGAAGGCGACTCCAATGAACATTCTCACAACCGTGACGGCCCATCGAAAGCGACCGCGTGAAGCAGCGAGCCCCTCGTCGTTATCGGGCCTTGCCAAAGACTCGGTCCGATTATCTTGTACTTGCTTGTCAACAAGCAAGTGTGCCATCCTTGCTCTCCGAGAGTCCAGGACCGAGCCGGGACACCTGAAAACGCCTGTCAACATTCCGGATGGAGCCGACGCGCCTGGCGTTTGGCGTGAGCACGTCAGCTGCGGCGCGCGGCTCATGCGAAAGTTGCGCACTACAGGATGAAAGCGGAATGAGCCTACCATCCGGACAGCAGAGCATCGGTCACTTCCCCCGGTTCGGTTTTCGGTCCGACAAGCAGTCCATGCTGATCAGCGAACCCGCTGTGATCTGGGTTGAAGGGGCGGTTGCGCATCGCCTCGCAGTGCCCGTATCCCGCCTCGCTGAACTCACCAGGCGAACGATCATCGCTGACCTTCATTGCGTCGCTGGATGGACTGCGCAA
>DAIRVP010000290.1:0-4977 GCA_036802765.1 Candidatus Rokuibacteriota bacterium | reverse complement strand
TGCGCGTTCTGTACCGAGGCGCGAGCGGCCGCGACCGACGCGACGTTCGCGAGGTTGTTCTGGACCGCGTTGTCGAGCTCCTGCTGACTGACCGAGCCACGCGTGGCCAGCGGCGTGTAGCGACCGACGTCCAGCTCGGTCCGACGCTGGTCAGCCTCGGCCTTCTGAACTTGGGCCTGGTACTGGGAGACCTGCGCGAGCGCCTGCTCGACCTGTGCCTGGCTCGCGCTGACCTGCGCCTTGGCCTGGCTCAGCTGCGACTCGGCCTGCAGCAGATTGGCCTCGGCCTGCTCGAGGGCCGCCTGGAACGGCCGGGGATCGACCTGAAACATCAAGTCGCCGGCCTTGACCAGCGCGCCTTCCGTGTAGTTCTGACTCATGAGGTGCCCGGCGACGCGAGCGCGAATTTGCGCGGTGACGTAACCGACCAGCGAGCCAACGTACTCGACCGAGATCGGCACGTCCTCCTGGGTGACTGGCGTCACCTTGACCACCGGGGGCGGAGCGGCGGGGGCGGCGCCCGATCTGTCGCCGCAAGCCGCCAGCGTGACAAGGAGAGCGACGGCCAGCAAGCCAGGACCGACGAGCGAGCGCCCCTTCATGCGGGCCTTTTGATGCCTGGACCCGCGGCAACGTTACGGATGAATGTCGACTGCCTAGAAAGCGCGCACCGCGTCATGGCGACAGGCTCTGGTTTCCGTCGGCAGCCGGGAAGTACTTGCGGTAAAGCGCCCGGAACGCCTCGGTCTGTTTGAATCGACGCAAGGCGTCGGAAAAGCTCTCGACGAACGCGGGCGACACGCGCTCTTTGCTGAAAATCACGTACAAATCGTCCTCCTTGAGGCTGCGCGACAGCAGCGGTGCCACCTTGCCCTCGAGACCGAGCGACCTGATCAGCCGCATGCCGTTGACGAAGCTCGCGACGACGTAGTCGACGCGGCCCGCCTCCAGCATCCGCATATTTACCTCATCGCTCGCCGTCTCGCGAATGGTGCGCTGCTCGCGCGCGAAGGCCCAGAATTCCGGCGAGATCGACGCGCCCCGGAGCACGGCGATGTCGTGTCCGAGCAGATCCGAGAACGACGAAAACTTCAGGCGGCCGGCATCCGCGGCTCGTACGAAGAAGATCCACTTGTCGCGGGCCAGCGGCTCCTTGGGGAAATGGCAGTAGCGCGCTCGCTCTTCGTCGTAGAACGCGGTGAAGAGCGCGTCCCGCTCACCGCGGAAGACGAGCCGGGCGGCACGCGCCCAGGGAAACTCCTCGAACGAAACCTCCTGCTTCATCGACGCGAACACGCCGGTGAGCACTTCAGTGCTGAATCCTGGAGCGTCCGCGTCCGAGAGATTCTCGTACGGGATCCACTGATCGGTGACGAGGCGCAGCGGCGCCGCGACCGCCGGCAGCGTAGCCACTGCAACCGTGAAAGCCCATGCGGCGGCGAGCACAGCAACTGTTAGACAGCGACCGCGGTCGGCCATCGATGTCCCCGGTGCATTCTCCACCAGGTCGAACCCGTCTTCACGCACGTTCTCGTGCCTCGCGTCGTATGCCACTCGGCCGTGGGATACTGTCCGGCGCTTGGACAGCGGGATGACGGCGGGGATATCGCGCGCCTTCGAACGTCTGCGCGGGGGCATTGGTCCGCGTTTGTTGGGTCGGGTGTTGCTGTTCAGCTTCGCCATCACGCAGATCGTCACGCTCGTTCAGCTCGGTTTCGACTATCGCCGCGATCTCAACGCCATCGACGGCCGGTTGTCCGAAGTGGCGGGCAGCTACTCTCAGAGCCTCGGCGAGGGCCTCTGGAACCTGGATCGGCGACAGCTCGAGCTGCAGATCGAGGGGATTCTGGCGTTGCCGGCCATTCGGTTCGTGGAAATCCGCGAGACCACGAATCGCCCCGAGCCGATGGTGGTGACGGGCGGCCGCCGGCCGGGCCCCGACGCCATCACGCGCCACTTCCCGCTGCTCCATACGGCGCGCGGGGGCCAGCAACAGCTCGGCGTGCTGACGATCGAGGCGACACGAGCCGACATGTATCGCGCGCTCGCCGAGCGCGCCGCCGTCATCGTCACCACACAAGGCGCGACGATTTTTCTCGTGTCGTTCTTCATCCTCTACATCACCCATCGCCTGGTCACGCGGCATCTGACGGCGCTCGCCGGATTTCTGGGGAAGTACGATCTGCGAACACCGGGCCCGCCGTTGCGCTTGCAACGCCGGCCGCCGGAGAACAAGGACGAGCTCGATCACCTCGTCGCCGCCTTCCAGACCATGCGTCAGACCCTCGAGCGTGCATACGAGGATCTGCGGGCGAGCGAGCAGCGGTTCCGCGACTACGCCGAGACGGCGTCGGATTGGTTCTGGGCCACCGGGCCGGGGCACGAGTTCTCGTATTTCTCCGAACCGGTCGGCGCCTTCGGCTTCGACTGGGGCGCGCCCATCGGCAAGCGTCGCTGGGACATCGCCGCCGACTACGCGTCCGACCCGAGCAAGTGGCGCGAGCACATCGCGACGGTCGAGCGCCACGAGCCGTTCCGCGATTTCGTCTACATGGCGCGACGCACCGATGGCTCGCTGGGCTTCATCTCGATCAGCGGCAAGCCCGTGGTCGATGCCGACGGTCGATTTCTCGGCTACCGCGGCGTCGCGCGGGACGTCACGCAGCAGAAGCGCGCCGAGGAGGAGCTGCGCGAGCGAGAGCAGCGATACCGCGACGCCCAGGTCGAGCTGGCCCACGTCACGCGGGTGATCACGCTCGGCGAGCTGGCCGCGTCGATCGCACACGAGATCAACCAACCGCTCGCCGCCATCGTTGCCGACGCCGACGCCTCGCTGAACTGGCTGGCCAAACCCGATCCCGACCTGGAGATGATCCGCAGCGCCCTCGAGGGCATCGCCAAGGACGGCAACCGCGCCGGCGAAGTGATTCGCCGGATCCGGCAGCTCGCCGCGAAGTCCGGGCCGCAGAAGGTGCCGCTGGACGTCAACGGCGTCATCAGCGACGTGATCCCGCTGCTACGCAACCAGGTGCTGGAGCATCACGTCGCCTTGCGCATGGACCTGCCGCCGGCGCTTCCAGCTGTCCTGGCGGATCGCGTGCAGCTGCAGCAGGTCATCATCAACCTCCTGATGAACGCCATCGAGTCGATGGCTTCGGTGGATGATCGGCTGCGCGAGCTCGTCATCTCCTCGCGGGCCGACGACGGCGACCAGGTGGTCGTCACCGTGCAGGATGCCGGCGTCGGCATCGATCCGAGCAAAGCGGATCAGCTCTTCAACGCCTTCTTCACCACCAAGCCGGGCGGCATGGGGATGGGCCTCTCGATCAGCCGCTCGATCATCGAAGCGCATGGCGGGAGGTTCTGGGCCACGGCGAACGCAAGCCACGGCGCCACGTTCCATTTCGTTTTGCCTGCGATGCGGGACCATACCCCCAAAAAGTAGGGTCTGACGTCCAACACCCCGCCCGCGACATCTCAAGGGCGTGAATGAGTCGAATACGCAGACCCAGCGGCTCCTGGAAGCCGAGCTCGATGAGATCGCTGAGCGGCTGCATAGCGGCGCCGGCGACGTCACGACGGCGCCCGCCGGCGGCGACTTCTTCGACCTCGCGCAGAACCTCGAGCATCAGGAGCTGGCCCGCCTCAGCGCGTCGCGCCTGAGCGAGCGGGCGCGCCGGCTGCGCATCGCCCTGCGCCGCGTGCTCAGCGGCGAGTACGGCGTCTGCACAGAATGCGGGACGGCAATTTCCCTCATCCGGCTGCGCGCCCTTCCCGACACCACGACCTGCGTGGGATGTCAGGGACGGCTCGAGCGCGGCGCGAGACACACGTCATGAGAAGCCACGAGACGCTCAAGGCCTTCCAGCTGCCGCTGCATCGGATCGCGCTGTGCCTCGATTGCGAGATGTGCTTCGACATGGGCGCCGGCCGGTGTCCGGCCTGTGGCGGTGGCATGTGGGCATCAGTGGCTCGCTTTCTTCACGGGAGATATCAGCCATGAATGATTCTGCGAACGCGGTTCGACTGCCGTCGGGCGACGAAGTCATCGCCCCCGTCACGATTCTCGACGCGCAGGGACACGTCGTGCAGGTGGTGGCGGCCGACGAGTTCCGTCGCACGCATCCGAGGGAGGCAGGGCGAGCCCCCATGGCCGCACTGCGCCGGCGGCATCGCGACGGAGCGGCCGCATGAAGGCGCTGGTCTGCACGCTCGCCGTGCTCGCGATGACCGCCGCGGCCAGTCCAGCGATGGCCTACGTCGTGATGGTCACGACGTCGGTCCCCGCGGCCAGCCTCACCGATGACGCGCAGCTCAAGACGGCGGTGGCGTCAGCCGTCGAGGACGTGCTGGCGCACGCCATCCGCTTCACGCCGACGGTCGTGACGCTCGAGGCCGTCCGCGTCGTCGGCGATCGCGTGTACTTGCTCATGACGATCGCCGATGCCGACGGCGAGGCGAGCCTCGACGGCATGGCGACCGGCGGCATGGCGACCGATGAGCCGATGTCGACCGAGCCGGCGCGCAAGGTCGCGCCCAGCGCCACGTACTGAGCGAACCGCTACCCGTCTCTGGGGGGGTTCGCGCCGCCGCCGGCCGGCGCGATGCCGAGCCGCGCGGCGAAGCGCACGAGCTCGGCGACCGAGCCCGCCTGCATCTTCGTCATCACATGGGCGCGTTGCTCCTTCACGGTCGCCTCGCTCGTGCCCAGCTCGCCGGCGATCTGCTTGTTGAGCAGACCGGCGACGATGCGCGTCAGCACGTCGCGCTCACGCGGTGTCAGCGAGGCGTAGCGACTCCTGAGCGCGCTGACCTCCTGGCGATCGAGTCGGATCACGCGATCGCGCTCGATGGCGCCGCGGATGGCGTCGAGCAGATCCTGCTCGCGGAACGGCTTCGTCAGGAACTCGACGGCGCCGGCCTTCATCGCCCGCACCGACATCGGGATGTCGCCGTGCCCGGTGAGAAAGATGATCG
>DAIRVP010000289.1:0-4985 GCA_036802765.1 Candidatus Rokuibacteriota bacterium | reverse complement strand
GATCGCGGGGGCATGCGCGTCGAGCAGCGCGTGCTCGGCGCGGGTGACGTAGTACTCGGGCAGCTGCGTGATGCGCTCGAAGAGCGCCGAGCCGGCGGCGTCGTAGAAATACTTCGGCGGCAGCCATTTTTCGCGGGCGCCGAGACCGCGGCGCACGTCGTCTGCCAATGCCCTGCGTCGCGCGATGTCGTCGACGTAAACGTCGG
This sequence comes from Candidatus Rokuibacteriota bacterium, assembly GCA_036802765.1. Classification (GTDB taxonomy): domain Bacteria; phylum Methylomirabilota; class Methylomirabilia; order Rokubacteriales; family CSP1-6; genus AR12. Next base: position 4,779 of record DAIRVP010000289.1, on the reverse strand, counting down.
CACGATAGCGCATCACGCATCCTGCGCCAGACGGATGCCCGAGAACTGCCAGCGTGCATCTGGCGGAAAGAAGTTGCGATACGTCGCGCGAATGTGGGCCCGCGGCGTGGCGCACGAGCCGCCGCGCAGGACCATCTGGTTCACCATGAACTTGCCGTTGTACTCGCCGAGCGCGCCCGCCAGCGGACGAAATCCCGGATACGGAAGATACGCACTCGCCGTCCACTCCCAGGCGTCCCCGAAGAGCTGCGAGAGCCCGGCCTTCGACGCCGGCCGCGGGTCGTCGGGCTCGTCGTCGAGCAGGTGACCCTCGAGCGGTCGGTCGGCCGCCGCGTGCTCCCACTCGGCCTCGGTCGGCAGCCGCGCGCCCCGCCAGCGCGCGTACGCGTCGGCCTCGAAATAGCTGACGTGAGTCACCGGCGCATCGAGCTCGAGTGGCGCGACGCCGCCGAGTGTATATGTGCACCGGCGCCCATCGAGCGCTTCCCAGTAGAGCGGCGCCTGCCACCCCCGCTCGCGTACGATGCGCCAACCCTCAGAGAGCCAGAGGTCCGGTTGCCGATAGCCGCCGGCGTCGACGAACTCTACGTATTCGGCGTTGGTGACCAGCCGCGAGCCGAGCGCGTACGGCGCGAGCGCAACACGATGTCGCGGTCGCTCGTTGTCGAACGCGAAATCCGTCCCGTCGTGGCCGATCGCGACCACGCCGCCCTCGAAGGCGACGAACGTGTGCGGCATCGCGTCGCGTCGCGTCCGCGATCGATGGCGGTATGCCGGACGGAGCGGATTGGCGCCGAGGTTGTACTTGAGGTCGGTGACGAGCAGCTCCTGGTGTTGTTGCTCGTGATGCAGTCCCAGCTCGATCACCTCGGCGACCGGACCGAGGTCGGCGACGCGCTCGAGCAGGGTCGTGATCGCCTTGTCGACGTGCGCGCGATACGCGAAGACCTCGGCGACGGTCGGGCGTGATAGCGTCCCTCGCGCGACTCGCTCGAACTGCGGGCCGGCGCCGTTGTAGTACGAGTTGAACAGCACCGCGTAGCGCTCGTCCAGCGGCCGGTACGCGGCGTCGCGACGTAACACAAACGTCTCAAAGAACCAGGAGACGTGCGCGAGATGCCATCTGGCCGGGCTGGCGTCCGGCATGGCCTGAACGACATAGTCCTCGATGGCAAGAGGCTCGCAGAGACGCTCGGTGGCTCGGCGGATCTCCAGGTAGCGTTCGAGCACAGCGAGACCCTCCATCATTGCGAGCGGTGGTGCAACGCCCGCGCCAGCGACCGGAATGGTACCCTCGCGCCCATGAAAACGACAGCGTTCGACATGCTGGTCGACTCCGATCGCGCAACGTTCGACGTCCAGACGGCCGGCGCGGGACCGTCGGGGCGTCTTCCGCTGACGGCGCAAATGCTACTGGAGCGTCCAAGCGGCGATGTCTTTGGTCTCACGCAAAACGCCGGCATGGGTTGGGACCCGCGAGAGCTGGGCCGTCCGCAGTTTCTGATGCTCGGGACGAACGGTGGGATTCGCGCCGCCGACGGTCGGCCCATCGCGCTCGGCTATCACACCGGTCACTGGGAGATCGGCCTGCTGATGCAGGCGGCCGCCGAGGAGCTCGCCGCGCAGGAGTGCCTGCCGTTCGCGGCGTTCTGCTCGGATCCGTGCGACGGCCGCACGCAGGGCACCGTCGGAATGATGGACAGTCTGGCGTACCGCAACGACGCCGCGATGGTGCTGCGGCGTCTGGTGCGCTCGCTGCCGACGCGGCGCGGTGTTCTCGGCATTGCGACGTGCGACAAGGGACTGCCGGCGATGATGATGACGCTCGCGTCCATGCGGGCGCTGCCCGTCGTGCTCGTGCCCGGCGGCGTCACACTACCGCCAGTCGACGGCGAGGACGCGGGCAAGGTGCAGTCCATCGGCGCGCGCTTCGCGCACGGAGAGCTGACGCTGGAGCAGGCGCAGGATCTCGGTTGTCGCGCGTGCGGCTCGCCCGGCGGCGGCTGCCAGTTCCTCGGCACCGCGGCGACGTCGCAAGTCGTCGGCGAGGCGCTTGGGCTCTCGCTGCCGCACTCGGCCCTCGCGCCATCCGGGCAGCCAATCTGGACCGACATGGCGCGACGCTCGGCTCGCGCACTGGTGAGCCTCGCCGCGCGTGGCGTGACGGCCTCGGCGATCGTCACCGACGCGGCGATTCACAACGCCATGGTCGTGCACGCGGCGTTCGGCGGGTCGACAAATCTGATATTGCACACACCCGCGATCGCGCACGCCGCAGGCCTGCGGCGTCCGAGCGTCGAGGACTGGATCGCCGTGAATCGCCGCGTCCCACGCCTGGTCGACACGTTGCCGAACGGGCCGCATCCAACGGTGCGCGCGTTCCTCGCGGGCGGCGTGCCCGAGGTCATGCTGCACCTGCGACGCCTCGGCCTGCTCGAGGAGTCGGCGCTGACCGTGAGCGGCGACACGTTGGGTCGTGTGCTCGACTGGTGGGAGCAGAGCGAGCGGCGGCGGGTCTTGCGCGAGCGCCTGCGACGTGCCGACGGCGTCGCGCCCGAGGACGTGATCATGGATCCGGACCGAGCGCGCGCGAAGGGACTCACGAGCACGGTCACGTTCCCGCGCGGCAACCTCGCGCCCGAGGGCTCCGTGATCAAGTCCACGGCCATCGATCCCTCCGTGGCCGACGCCGACGGCATCTACCGCAAGACAGGGCCGGCGCGCGTCTTCGTTCGCGAGAAAGACGCCATCGCCGCCATCAAGAATCCGGGCGAGCGTGGCATCAAGCCCGGCGACGTGCTCGTGCTGATCTGCCGCGGTCCTCTCGGCGCGGGGATGGAGGAGATCTATCAGATCACCGCAGCGCTGAGGCATCTGTCGTTCGGCAAGCACGTGGCGGTCATCACCGACGCGCGCTTCTCGGGTGTATCGACCGGCGCGTGCATCGGCCACGTCGGCCCGGAAGCGCTCGCGGGCGGGCCGATCGGCCGCGTCCGCGACGGCGATACGATTCGCATCGTCGTCGATCGCAACCGACTCGAAGGCTCGATCGACCTCGTCGGCGAGAACGGCCGCCTCTTTTCGCCCGAGGAGGGCGACCGCGTGCTCGCCGCGCGCGCGCCGCGCGCCGATCTCTCGGCCGATCCGGACATCGCGGACGACACACGCCTCTGGGCCGCGCTGCAGCAGGCGGGCGGCGGCACATGGGGTGGCTGCGTCTACGACGTCGACGCGATCGTGGCCGCGCTCCGGCGCTGACGTCGGCGTCGTGATCCGCGGAGGTATAGGCAAAGCGCGCGCCGTGCTATCGGGAGTTGCGGAGCGACTTCGCCGCGCTACGCTTTGCTTCGCAACGAATGACGTCGAAAGTCACGCCGGATGTCGTGGTGACCTCGCAGGCGTTGCTCGACGCGCTCGTCGACGCCCGCCGCGTCGAGCTCGCGCTGCTCGAAGATCTCACCGACGCGCAGATGCTCGGGACGCGCGCGCACTTCGTGGAGCCGCCGATCTGGGAGATGGGCCATGTCGGCTGGTTCCAGGAGTACTGGCTGTTGCGCCGGCTCGACGGCGCGGATCCGCTGCACCCCGGAGCGGACGACATGTATGACTCCTTCAACGTGTCGTACACGCGACGCTGGGATCATTGCTTTCCGTCACGCGCCGCGACGCTCGCATACATCACCGAGGTGCTGCGCCGCAGCGTCGCGCGGCTCGAGTCGCGTGAGCCGAGCGACGAGGAGCCCTATTTCTACACGCTGGTCGCGCAGCACGAAGACATGCATGCGGAAAACCTGGCGACCATTCTCCAAACGCTCGGCTACACGCGGCCGGCTGCGCTTCGTCCCGGGAACGCGCCTCCGCCCGTGGATCACGCGTTTCGCCCGGGTGACGTCGCAGTGTCCGGCGGCACGTTCATGCTCGGTGCCGACCCCGCTGAGCCGTTCGTGTTCGACAACGAGAAGTGGGCGCATCCGGTCGAGGTCGCGCCGTTCCGCATCGCCACGACACCGGTGACGAACGCGGAGTTCCAGGCGTTCGTCGACGACAGCGGCTATCGGCGTCGCGAATGCTGGGGCCGACGCGGTTGGGACTGGCGTCGGCGGCAGCGCGTCGAGCATCCGTTGTTCTGGCATCACGCCGGAGGCCGTTGGCTCGAGCGACGATTCGATCTGCTCGTGCCGCTCGAGCCATGGCACCCTGTGGTGCACGTCAACTGGTACGAGGCCGAGGCGTTTTGTCGGTGGGCGGGCCGGCGGCTGCCGACCGAGGCCGAGTGGGAGCTGGCGGCCACGCTCGATCCATCGACGGGACGCAAGCGTCGGTTCCCCTGGGGTGATGCGCCGCCGACGTCCGAGTGCGCCAATCTCGACTATCGTGCCGGCGGCACGCTCGACGTGCGCGCGCTGCCGGCCGGCGACAGCCCAATCGGCTGCCGGCAGATGATCGGCAACGTGTGGGAGTGGGTGGCGGACACCTTCGCGCCGTATCCGGGGTTCGTCTGCGATCCGTACAAGGAGTATTCGGCGCCGCATTTCGGCTGCGGAAAGAACGTGCTCAAGGGCGGCTGCTGGACCACCCGCTCCCGCCTGATCCGCGGCACGTGGCGCAACTTCTTCATGCGTCAGCGACGCAACGTCTTCGCTGGCTTCCGGACGGCGGCGCTCTAAGTCAGATCCACCTCACACTCGAGCGTCACGAGGGGTTCTCATCAGCTGCGAGCACAAAGCCGGGCGTCGAGACTCGCGCGCCCGGCGCCAGCGAAGACGATCCAGGCGAGCA
>DAIRVP010000288.1:0-4987 GCA_036802765.1 Candidatus Rokuibacteriota bacterium | reverse complement strand
TCCGGAGCTCCAGGTCGTCTCGGCGGAAAACAACTGCGGCTGGCTGCCGTACTACTTGCAGCGCATGGATCGCACGTTCGAGCGAGGGCGCTACGCCGCCGGCTTCAAAATCCAGCTGAAGCCCAGCGAGTACTTCCGGCGCCAGATGCACTGCACCTATATCGACGATTACGTCGGGGTCGCCAACCGCCACTTCGTCGGAGTGGACCGGATGATGTGGTCCTCTGACTATCCCCACCAGGCTTCCACGTGGCCGCACTCGCAGGACGTTGTCGCGCGAGACTTCAAGGACGCGAGCCCGGAGGATCGGTTCAAGATCACGCGCGGCAACGTCGCCAAGCTCTACGGCTTTGCTCCGTGAGGATCGCGACGCCGGACCTGGTGACGAACTCGTATTTTCCGGCCCTCGCCGCGGAAGAGCTCGGCCTCTTCCGGGACGAGGGACTCGAGGCACACGTCGAGCTGCTTCCGTCGCTCGATGCGGTGAACGCGCTGCGTGATGGCGGCGTGGATTTCGTGGCCGGCGGCGCCCATACGATGCTGCTCGCGTTTCCGGAATGGAACGGCGCGAAGCTGGTCGTCACGCTATCGCAGGGGACACCGTGGTTGCTGGTCGTGCGCGCCGATCTGCCGGCGCGTCGTGGGGACATCGGCGCCGTCAAGGGACTCCGCATCGGCGCCGCGGCAGGACCAGATCGCGCGTTGCGCCGCCTGCTCGCGGAGGTTGGTCTCGATCCCGCACGCGACGGCATCACCATCGGTCCGGTGCCCGGGGCGCACGAGCCGGGCGCGTCGTTCGGTGTCGTCGCCGCTGCCGCCCTCGAGCGACGCCTCGTCGACGGATTCTGGGCCAACGCGCTCGGCAGCGAGACCGCGGTGCGGCGCGGCGTCGGGAAGGTCATCGCCGACGTTCGGCGCGGGGACGGGCCGCCGGCGGCGGGGCAGTACACGTTCGCCGCACTGGCGACCACCGAGGCGCTCATCGCGCGCGAGCCCGAACAAGTGGCGGCCGCCGTGCGCGCGATCGTGCGGACGCAGCGCGTGCTCACGAAGGAGCCCGCCCGCGCCCACGAGGTCGGCCGGCGGCGGTTTCCTCCCGCGGCCGCGGAGATCATCACCGCGATCGTCGAGCGCGATCTTCCGTTCTACGACCCCGTCATCTCCCCCGCCGCGGTGGCGACGATGAACGGCTTCGCGCAGGCGATCGGCCTGCTGGCGAGGCCGGTCGCCTATGACGCAGTTGTCGCGACGCGCTTCAGCGGCCTGTGGAGCGGCTGAGACCGGCGACCTCGAACTCCTTGGCCCAGCGGTCGAGAAAGAGCGCGAGCATCTTCGTGCGCTCCAGCAGCGTCGCGATCTCGACGAACTCCTCCTCGCTGTGGGCGCGGCTGCCTTTCGGTCCCATGCCGTCGAGCGTCGGCGCGATCGCCGACGTGTGATTGCCGTCCGAGCCGCCGCCGGTGGCGATGGCGCGCACGTCGACGCCGAGCTCGCGGCCGGCGGCGCGCATGATCTCGAGCAGCCTCTCGGTGCCGGGCAGGCCGGGCGGCCACGGCGGAAAGCCGAGCTCGCCCGACAAGCGCGCAGAGGTGCCGACCACGTGCGCGGGTTCGCAGATCTTGCGCATGGCCGCGATCGCCGCGTCGGCCTCGGCCGTGCTCCACGCGCGCAGGTCGACCTCGGCGAAGGCACGATCGGCGACGACGTTCGGACGGTCGCCGCCGCGCACGGTGCCGACATTGACCGTCGTGCCTCGCGCGAAGTCGTTGAGCGCGTGCAGAGCGGCGATCTTGTGCCCCAGATCCGCGATCGCGCTGGCGCCCAGCTCGGGCTGCAGGCCGGCGTGCGAGGATTTGCCCTTCACCTCGAGGTAAAACGTGCCGGCGCCCTTGCGCGCCATCACGTATTCACCGCCGGGGCGCGCCGGCTCCAGGATCCCCACGCTGTGCGCGCGCTTTGCCTCGGCCTCGATCACCGGCCGCGACGTCGGCGATAGCCGCTCTTCGTCGGCGTTGAACACCACGCTGATGTTCGTCTCGCTCCACGTTCGCGTCCGCGCCTCAGCGTGAGCGCGCAGCGCATACAGCAGCGCGGCGAGCCCGCCCTTCATGTCGTACACGCCCGGACCCCAGGCGCGCCCCTCGGCGTCGATCCGAAACGGGCGCTGCTTCGCGGTGCCGGAGGCAAACACCGTGTCGTAGTGGCCGACGAACAGAAACCGCTTGGGCCCCGTGCCCGACTTGTCGCCGACGAGGTGATCGCCGAAGCGCTCGCTCGCGATCCGGCGCAGCGTGAAGCCGAGCCGCTCCAGCCGCTCGGCGAGGATGGCGCCCACGCGGTTCACATCCATGACATCGTCGGTGCCGCTGTCGTGGTTCACCAGGCGCGCCAGGAACTCGATCTGCTCGTCGCGCCAGCCGTCGAGCCGGTCCAGGAGGTCTCGCATGGCCGGTATGGTAACGTGAGCGCCTCCAGGAGGCGGATCGTGCAGATCGGCGTCGACATCGGCGGCACCTTCACCGACATCGTGGCGCTCGACGCGCGGGGACGGCTCACGCTCGCGAAAGTGCCGAGCACACCGAAAGACTTGCTCGACGGCATCGCTGCTGCGACGACGACGGTGCTCGCGCACGCCGGCGCCAAGCCCGCCGACGTCGAGCGCTTCATCCACGGCACCACGATCGCCACGAACGCCGTGCTCGAGCAGAAGGGCGCGGTGACCGCGGTGCTGACCACCGAGGGCTTCGAGGACGTGCTCGAGCTCGGCCGCATGAAGCGCTCGCGGATGTACGACCTCGCCATGGATCCTGAGGTCCCGACGTTCCTGGCGCCGCGCCGGCGGCGCGTCGGCATCCGTGAGCGGCTCGACGCGAAGGGCCGCGTGCTCGTCGCGCTGAACGAGGACGACGTCCGCGCGGCGGTCGCGCGACTGCGCGCACAAGGCGTGCAGGCGATCGCGGTGTGCTATCTGTTCTCGTTCGTGAATCCGGCGCACGAGCGGCGCACGCGCGAGATCATCGCGGAGATCGCGCCGGAGATCAGCGTGTCGCTGTCCTCGGACGTCGATCCGACGTTTCGCGAGTACGAGCGGCTGTGCGTCACCGGGTTCGACGCCTATCTCGGGCCTGTCGTGAAGCGCTATCTCGCGGGCCTCGCCGACACGCTGCGCGGGCTCGGTGTGCCCGGCGTGCCGCTGATCATGCGCTCGCGCGGTGGCATCGTGTCGGCCGCGCTCGCCGCGCAGCAGCCGGTCACGCTGTTTCTCTCCGGCCCGGCGGGTGGTGTGATCGGCGCCGCCTTCGCCGCCGAGCGGGCTGGCGTGCGCGACTTCGTGTCGCTCGATATGGGCGGCACCAGCAACGACGTGGCCGTCGTGCACGATGGCCGGCCGCTGCTCGCCAGCGAGGGCGCGATCGGGCCATATCCGGTTCGCACGCCGATGGTCGACGTCAACACGATCGGCGCCGGCGGCGGCAGCATCGCGTGGATCGACGCGGCGGGTGGCCTGCGCGTCGGACCGCGCAGCGCGGGCGCCGAGCCCGGGCCTGCCTGCTATGGGCGTGGCGGCGACGAGGCCACCGTGACCGACGCGAGTGTCGTGCTCGGCTACCTCAATCCCACCCGCTTCGCGGGCGGCTCGATGACGCTCGACGTCGGGGCAGCCGAGCGCGCGGTGGCGGCGGTCGGCCGGCGCCTCGGCGTCGATGCGGTCTCCGCCGCGGCCGGCATCCATCGCGTCGTGAATGCGCGCATGGCCGATCAGATTCGTCTGGTGACGATCAAACGGGGCTACGATCCGCGGCAATTCGTCCTCGTGGTGCTGGGCGGCGCGGGGCCGGTGCACGGCGCCGCGCTCGCCGCCGAGATGGGAATGGCCGAGGTGCTGGTGCCCGAAGCGCCGGGCGTGCTCGCGGCGTTCGGGCTGCTCGCCGCGGCGATCGAGCATCACCACGCGCGCACGCTGCAGGCGCGCACCGACGCCGCGGATCTGGCCGCGGTCAACCGTTGCCTCGCGGAGCTGGACGCGGCCGGACAGGCGCGGATGCGCGAGGAAGGCGTCGCCGCCCGCGAGGTGCGCGTCGCGTATGCCGCCGACATGCGCTACGTGGGGCAGGCGTACGAGCTCGAAGTGCCGATCGCAGCACCGGTCACGGCCGGGAGCGTGCCCGACATCGTGACGGCGTTTCACGCCGTGCACGAGCGCGTCTACGGCTATGCGCGCGTGCAGCAGCCGGTGGAGTTCGTGAACTTCCGCGCGGTGCACACGTTTCCGCTGCCACGCCCGGTCGTCGCGGCCGCGGCGTCCAGCGGCGGCTCGCTGGACGCGGCGCGGCTCGGCTCACGCCCGGCATACTTCGGCGAGTTCGTGCCGACGGCGATCTACGAGCGCGCGCGTCTGCCGCTCGGCGTGCGCGTGCCCGGCCCCGCCATCGTCGAGCAGACCGACACGACGACGGTGATCCCGCCCGGCGTCGTCGCGATCGTCGACGATGCCGGCAACCTTCGCCTTCGGAGATCCCGTTGAACATCGACCCGATTCTGCTCGAGGTGCTCCGCAATCGGCTCGACGCGATCGCCGACGAGATGGAGCTGACGCTGCTCAAGAGCGCGGCGTCGCCGATCGTGAAGGAAGGCCTCGACGCCTCCGCGGCGCTCTTCAACACGCGCGGCGAAACCGTCGCCCAGGCGGCGGCCATTCCTATTCACCTTGGTGCCCTTCAATTTGCTGCGCGCCGGCTCGTGAGCGCGTTTCCTCCGGAGCGCATGCGGGACGGCGACGCCTTTTTGCTCAACGATCCCTACGACGGCGGGACGCATTTGCCGGACATCACGCTGGCGGTGCCGGTTTTCGCCGATGGGCGCGCCGTGGCGCTGGCGTGCACGATGTGCCATCACCAGGACGTCGGCGGCCGCACGCCGGGCAGCGTGCCGACCGACGCCACCGAGCTCTACCAGGAAGGCGTGATCATTCCGCCCACGCAGCTGT
>DAIRVP010000287.1:0-5177 GCA_036802765.1 Candidatus Rokuibacteriota bacterium | reverse complement strand
ACGAGGGCACCGTCAACCAGGTGATGGGCGACGGCATCATGGCGCTCTTCGGCGCGCCGGTGGCCCACGAGGATCACGCGGTGCGCGCCTGCTATGCGGCGCTGCGGATGCACCGCGCGATGGCGCGCGGCGCCGAGGACGTGCGGCGGCGGCTCGGCGTGGACGTGCAGATCCGCGTCGGCATCAATTCGGGCGAGGTCGTCGTGCGCTCCATCGGCAACGATCTGCAGATGGACTACAGCGCGGTGGGCCCGACGACGCACCTCGCGGCGCGCATGGAGCAGCTCGCGCGTCCCGGCACGACGCTGATCACCGGCGCGACCTATCGGTTCGCCGAGCGCTTGATCGACGCGGTCGCGCAGGGCCCGATGCCGATCAAGGGACTGCGCGATCCGGTGGAGGTCTGGGAGCTCAAGCGGGCGACGCCGGTGACATCCAGCCTCGGCGCCGTAGCCGGCCGTGCCAAGAACGCGATGCTCGGCCGCGACGCGGAGATGACCAGGCTCGAGCAGCTGCTGGCGCGCGCGTGGGAGGGCCGCGGGCAGCTCGTCACGCTGCTCGGCGAGCCGGGCGTCGGTAAATCGCGCCTCGTCTGGGAGCTGACGCGCGCGGCGGCGGCCGGCGGCTGGCAGATGCACGAGGCCGCGTGCGTCTCGTACGGCACGCTGACGCCCTACCTGCCGATGCGCAACCTTCTGACGAAGTACTTCGACGTCGAGGACGGCGACGACGCGCGGCGCATCCGCGAAAAAGTCGCGTCGGGGATGGCGGCGCTCGATACGCGGCTCACCGGTGGCGTGTCGGCGATCCTGGCGCTCGGCAATGTGCCGAACGAGGACGCGGAGTGGGAGGCGCTGGAGCCGACCGTGCGACGCCAGCGCATCCTCAGGGCGGTGCGCGAACTGCTGCTGGCCGAAAGCCGACGGGCCCCGCTGCTGCTCGTCGTCGAGAACCTCCAGTGGGCGGACTCCGAGACGCACGCGGTCCTCGAGGAGCTCGCCGGGGCGCTTGACGACGCGCGGATGCTCGTGCTCGTCAGCACGCGGCCCGAGCACCGCCGCGACTGGGCGACCACGGCCGAGACGACGGAGATCCGGCTCGATCCCTTGCCAGTGGCCAGCGCAACCGCGCTCGCGGACACGATTCTCGGCTTGTCGCCCGAGCTGGCGCCGCTCAAGCGCCGTCTCGTCGCCCACACGGCGGGTAACCCGTTCTTCTTCGAGGAGATCGTTCAAGCGCTCGTGGAGACGCAGGCGTTGTCGGGCGAGCGCGGCGACTACCATCTCGGCCGGGCCGTGGACAGCATCCACATCCCCGACCGCGTACAGGCGGTGCTGGCCGCGCGGATCGATCGCCTGTCGCGCGAGAGCAAGTCGTTCCTGCAGGCCGGCGCGGCGATCGGCGCCGACGTTCCCGTCGCGCTGCTGCAGGCCGTCGCGGACACCCCCTCCGAGCAGGTGCTGCGCGCGCTGGCGGATCTCGAAGCCGCCGACTTCCTGCGCACGAGCGCGCTCGTGCCCGACCTCGCGTACTCGTTCAAGCACGCGATCACGCAGGAAGTCGCGTACTCGACGCTGCTGAAGGACCAGCGGCGCGCGTTGCACGCACGGATCGTCGACGCGCTGGAGTCGAGCTACACCGGTGCACGCCGCGCCGAGCACGTCGAGCGCCTCGCCTACCACGCCCTGCGTGCCGAGAGCTGGGCGAAGGCCGTCGCGTACCTGCGCGATGCCGGCGAACGCGCGGTCGCCCGCTCCGCCAATCGCGAGGCGGTCGCCTTCTATGACGACGCGCTCGCCGCGCTCCGTCACCTGCCCGAGAGCCGCGAGACGTTTGCGCTGGCCGTCGACCTGAGGCTCGATCTCCGACCGCCATTGCTCCAGCTCGGTCGCCTCGACGACATCCACCGCCTCTCCAAGGAGGCGGAAAGCATGGCACTGCAGGTCGACGACGAGGAGCGGCTGGCGCGCGCGTATTCGTACCTGGTCAATTACCACTACCTGCTCGGCGAGCCGGCGCGCACGATCGAGTACGGCGCGCGCTGCCTGGCCATCGCCGAGCGGCGTCATGATCCCGCCCTGGCGACGCTGGCGCGCCGCTACCTCGGGCACAGTCATCACGCGCAGGGACAACACCGGATGGCCGTGCAGGTCCTCGAGGACAACATCACGGCGCTGGAGGCCGACATTCCCGGCCGCCCCCCGATCGCCGACACCACGGCGAACGTCGCGTCGTCGGCGTGGCTGGCGTGGGCGCTGGCCGACCTCGGGGAGTTCGACCGTGCGGACGCGTGTCTCGATCGCGCGCGTGCGCAAGCCGATCTCGCGCGGCATCCCTACAGCCAGGCGATCGCATGGACGCTGACGGGCGCGGTCTGGTACGCACGGGGGCAAATCGATCGCGCGGTGCCTACGCTCGCGAGCAGCCTCGAGCTGTGCGAGCAGGCGAGCCTCACGGTCTGGCAGCCGATCCCTGCCACCGTGCTCGGCGCCTGTCTGATCGCGCTCGATCGCAAGGACGACGGCATGGCGCTGCTGCGCGACGGCGTGCGGCGCGCCGAGTCGCTCGGCGTGATGGCGTACCTCTCGCGCTGGATGCTGCACCTCGCCGAAGGCCTCCTGATGACCGGTGACGTGGCGGCGGCGCGCGCCACGGCCGACCGTGCGATGGCGCTGGCGCTCGCGCACGGCGAGCGCGCGCACGAGGCCATGGCGTGGCGCGTGCTCGCCGATGTCTCGGCGAAGGAGGCGAGCTTCGACGCCGCGCGACAAGCCTACGAGCAGGCGCTCACGCTGGCCGACGAGCTCGGGCTACGCCCGCAGATGGCGCGGGCCCACTTCGATCTAGGCCGCCTGCAGCGCCGGCTCGGCCACCTGCGCGACGCCGAGGATCATCTCGCGCGCGCGATCGTGCTCTTCGCCGATATGGGGATGCGCTCGTGGCTCGAGATGTCGCAGCCCGAGCTCAAGGCGCTGGGTCATCTCGTGATCGTGGCGCGCTCGAACGTCGACCTCTTCGACTACCTCACGGAGAAATTCGCGAACGATCCGGAGATTCGCGTCGTCCTCGATCGGCGACGCGGCGAGCTTGCCCGCGAAGGCCATACGGGCGCCGCCGAGCGGCGGCACCACGCGATCGACCAGGCGCTGCGCACGCGCGGCCTGGCCGTCATCCTCCCCGAGTAGACGTCAGACGTCGATCCGCTCGGTCACCGAGCGCGTCGCGCCGAACGTCGGGACGATCGCCGAATGCTTACCCGGTCCGCCCGCGACGATGACCATGACGTCGTCAGGCCGTGAAGCGAACGGCAAGAGCGTCTCGGGTCCCGCGCCCTCGAACCGCTCCGGATGCGTGAGCCTGAAGCGTTCGATATTGTCCGCGGAGAATTTCTTGAGCGGCACCCGCGCGGCCTCCCAGAACCGGCGCTTGAACTCCGCCTTCGACCAGCCCGAGGACGCGATCGTCTGCGCGTGCTCCGGACCGAGGATCACCAGGGGATCGCCGGCGAGATAGATGTTGTTGCTGCCGGTCGTGGCCGCGGTGCCGGCCAGCGCCGCCATCAGCGTCTCGCCTGCCGTCGAGCCGTGGTCGTTGACGTTGTGCGGCGCCTCGGATCCGCACACGGTCACCGTGCTGTCGTCCCGCCCGAAGCCGCGCTCGACGTGCAGCGGCTCCCACGGCGACTGCGCCTCGTTCTCGGCCAGACAGTAGGTGAACTTGCCCGCATGACCGAGCGTCGCGCGGTCTTCCCTGCCCGGTCTCGCACCGCCGACGTTCTGCAGCACCAGGCGCACGGCGCGGCCGATCACCGCGTTGGCGCGATGCCCGTTACCGAGCGCGTTCGGTCCGCCCGCCACGCCCAGCCGCGCCGCGATCGGACCGTTGACGATGACGAGCGGCGTGCACGGATGCGTCGTGCATTGGATCGCGTTGAGATTGAACTCGGGCTTCGCCACGGCCCGCAGCGCGGCCACGATCACGGGCAGATGCTCGGGGCTGGCGCCGGCGAGCGCGGCGTTCACGGCGATGGCGTGCAGCGTGGCGCGACCGTCGAGCGGCATCAACGTGGCGACGAGGGCGTCGGCGGCGCCGCGGCCGAGAATTTTTGCGACACGGGCCTCCGTCGGCGGCAGCACCGGCAGCCCGTCCGACCACTCGTGCTCCATCGCCCACACCTGGAACGCGTCGAGATCGTCGGGCGCATCCACGAGAATGGGGCCCGCGGCGGCCGCCGTCGTCGGCAGCGCCGGATCCGTCGTCAGGCCACGCAGCGCCTCATCGAGGATCGTCTCAGCCTTCGCCCGCGCCGTATCCACTGGAATGCCGCCGAGCGGGTGTGCCACCAGCGCCAGCGCCATGTGCGGCAGCCCGTGCTTCGCGGACGTCGCCTTGGCGAGCGACAGGAACGCGTCCGTCCCGACGACGACCGAGGGAACGCCCCGCCCTTCCAGCTGCGCCGCGTCGTGGATACTCCACGACGTGCAGGACCCTCAGTCAGCGCTCCCGGTCAGGACGACGTCCGCGCCCTTCGCGATGTCATCGAGAATTTCCGCAGGGCGCGCGGCACTGGGCTTGCTCCACCCGCGTACGCCGGCCGCGCCGGTGCGCGCCGCGAGCAGCTCGGCCACGCGATGCATGAGGGCGCCCGCGTTGGGCTTGGAGTTGTCGAGCACGCCAATGGTGAGTCCCGCGAGGCTCGACTTGCGCGGCGCGAGCCGCGCGAGCTTCGTCTGACCGCCGGAGAACGGGCTCCAGAGTTTCATGGGCGTGGAGTATAGCGCCGACCCAGACCGGCCGCGATGGCGGCGAGGCCGACGGCGATCGCGGCAGCCAAGAACGCCTCGCCGAACGCGGGCTGCAATCCCACGGCCTCGCGTCGCGCCGCGAACAACCCCGCGAGCACGAGCACGCCGCTGACGACTCCAAGCGTGCGCGCCAGGAATGCAAAGCCCCCGGCGACGCCCTGCTGCGCGCCGGTGCCGATCCCAAGATCACGCGCGCGGAGAGCGGGGAAACCGTTCTGATGGCAGCGGCCCTGGGTGGTCACGTGTCCGTACTGCGTCGATTGCTCGCCGCTGGCGCCGATCCGAATGTCGTGGAGCCGCAGCGCCAGCAGACCGCGCTGATGTGGGCTGCGGCAGAGAAGTACAAGGACGCGGCGCGCGTGCTCGTCGAGG
>DAIRVP010000286.1:0-5189 GCA_036802765.1 Candidatus Rokuibacteriota bacterium | reverse complement strand
CGCCTTGATCCTCTCGTCGCTGCGCGCCTTCCACGTGATGCGCTTGCTCGCCCCGTACAGGTCCAGTTGCTGATACAGCGGCGCGGCGGCGGCGTCCTCGATCCAGAGCTTGTTGATCTGGTGGTACAGCGCCAACCGCTTCTTCTCGTCCATCTCCTTCTGCGCGGCGTCCATGAGACCGTCGAGATCCGGATTGAAGTACGTGCCGAGGTTGCTGCCGTTGTGGAAGAGCGGATTGTAGACCGTCTCCGCATCGATCGTCGGCGTGCCCCAGCCGATCAGCCACACGGGGCCGCCCTTGTGCTTGTAGGTCAGATTGTTGAGATAGTTCACGAACTCGTACGTCTTGACCGTCGTCTTGATGCCCGCCTTGTTGAGCTGTCCGGCGGCGGCTTCGGCTACTTCCTTGTCGCGAACGTAGCGCCCCTGCGGCCCGTTCAGCGTGATCTCCACGCCGTTCGGATAGCCCGCGTCAGCGAGCAGCTTCTTGACCTTCGCGAGGTCCTGCTTGATCGGCTTGAGCGACGCATCGTAGCCGAAGTGCAGCGGCGTCAGCATCGTGGCCATGCGCATGGCCTTGCCGTCGAGCACGCCCTTGACGATCTCGTCGACGTCGAGCGCGTACTGGATCGCCTGACGCACGCGCTTGTCCTTCGTGGGACCGTCGTAGACGCCGGTCGCCATGTGCGTCTTCTCGTCAAAGTTGTGGGTCTGGAACATCAGCTGGATCGTGCGGATCGACGGCGCGGTCGTCAGGAACAGCTTCGGATGATTGGCGATCGGGTTGGCGAGGTGCGGCGGAATGTTGACCGCGACGTCGATCTCCCCGTTTTGCAGCGCGGCGACGCGAACGGCGTCGTCGGGGATCGGCCGGAACACCACCGTCTTGATCTTTGGCGCCCCGCGCCACCACGCGTCGTTGGCCTCGAGCACGATCTCCTCGTCCTTCGCCCAGCGCACGAACTTGTAGGGACCGGTGCCGATGGGCTGACGCGAGATGTCGGCCGGCTGTTTGTCCTTGTACGCCTTCGGTGGATACATCGACGCCTGGGCGAAGGTCATGACCGTGAGAAACGTCGGCCACGGCTTGTTGGTGTGCACGCGGATCGTGTAGGGATCCACGATCTCGACGGACTCGATCGGCTTGAAGTTCGACGACGCGCGCAGCTTCGGATCCTTTACGCGCTCGAGGCTGAACTTCGCCGATTCGGCGTTGAAGTCCTCACCGTTGGTGAACTTGACGCCCTTGCGGAGCTTGACCTCCCACGTGGTCGGCGCCACCAGCTTGGGCATCTCCACGGCGAGCCCAGGAATGATCTTGAGGTTCGGATCGCGCTCCCAGAGCGTCTCGAAGATGTGCGATGCGATGATCGACGCCGGGGCCTCTTGCTGGTCCATGATGTCGAGCTTGGTCGGATCGACGCCTTGCGCGATCACGACCTTGCCCTCCGGAGCCGCCGCCGCCGCGATCGGCGACAGCAGCAGGGCGAGCAACACGACGACAATGCGCCACTGAATCATCTGAACTCTCCTCGGAGGGGGAATTTGCGTTGTGGTCCCGGTACTTTACGGGCCGGGGTCGAGCGAGTCAAGGTACGCGAGCGCCTCCTCACGGGTGTGCACGCGGCCCATTTCCTGCGCTTCGCGCGCTTGTGAGAGCAACCATCCGACACGCGGCCCCGGTTCCAGCGAGAAGCGCGCCATCACGTCCTCGCCGCGCAGGAGCGCGGGCAGGCTCTCGGCCTGCTGCTGCTCACGCCAGCCGGCAAACAGCTCGCGGACGAGGCCCGCGCGACGCCATGTGGTCAGCGGCGAGGCGCCGGTCACCGCGGCGGCGTCGGCGAGCACGAGCAGCAGCAGGTCGCGCGTGTCTTCGCGAAGATCACGATAGAAGCGATAGCGCGCGCGCGGCGTGATGGCGCCGGCATGGGCCAGGTGCATGGGGCGCAGGTGGTGGCGCACGACGCGCTCGATCACCGCCGTCAGGCGCTCGGGCAGCCGAAACCGCTCGCCGATCTCGCGCACGCGTCGCGCGCCGATCACGTCATGCTCGAAGAAGCGCACGCGCCCGTCCACGCGCCGGCGCGTCTCGGGCTTGCTGATGTCGTGCAGCAGCGCCGCCAGCTTCAGCGCGGTGTCGCGGCGGGCGCCGCCGCCGAGCGGCTCGGCCAGGTGCACCGCGAGCTCCTCCCCGTACGGGGCCAGCGCCGACAGCCGCGCGAGCAAACGATCGCAGCCGCCGACCGCGCGCAGCGAGTGCTCGAGCACGTCGAACCGGTGCGGCAGCGGCTGCTTCGTGGCGCGCATCGGCTCCACCTCGGGCAGCACCGCCCCGAGCACGCCGAGCGCATCCGCACGCCGCAGCGCGCGTGCCGTGTCCGGCAGCGCCATGATGATGAGCAGCTCGTCGCGCACACGCTCGGCGGCGATGCGCGCGAGCCCACGCGCCGCGGCCTTCACCGCGCGCGCCGCCGGCGGCGTCAGCCGAAGGCCGAGCGTCGCCTCCAGGCGAATCGCGCGGAGCGCGCGCAGCGCGTCCTCCTGGAGCACACGAGGATCCGCCGGGCGAAGGCGCCGCGCTTTCAGGTCCTCGAGCCCGCCGGTGGGATCCACGATCCGCGCGCGGCCGCGCGCGAGCAACGGCGTCAACGCGACCGCGAGCGCGTCGACCGTAAAGTCGCGCGCCGCGAGGTCGCCGTCGAGCGTCGGCGCGCGAAAGTCCGTCACGTCCAGCGTGAGACCGCCGTCGGCCACGACGCGCGCGGCGCCACGCTGGGCGTCGAGGACGACACACGTGCCGCCCAGCCGCTCGGCGCTGCGCCGTGCCAGCGTGATCGCCCCGGACGGCACCGCGATGTCCACGTCGGCGCCGGCGCGCTTCAAGATCGCGTCGCGCACGGCGCCGCCCACCAGCACGGCGTCGCGCCCGCCCGCCTCGCCCGCCACTCGCAGCAGCACCGCCTGCGCCGGCGTCAGCTGGGCGAGACGCAGCTCAGCCACGGTCGAGAAGTCGCGCGGCGTTGTCGTGGAAGATCTTGCGGCGGACGACGTCAGGCAGCGCGCGGTCCCACGCCCAGCGGCGCTCATCCTCGTAGTCGTACGGGATCAGGGGAAAGTCGGAGCCGAACAGGATGCGATCCTGCCAGCGAATCAGCGCGGCGTCGGTGATCGCAGCCGGATCGGCGCCGACGTAGCGCGTGGCCGCGGGCGCCAGCGTCATCGTCGTGTCGACATAGAGATTCGGATGTGCGTCGAGCAGCGCCAGGAACGCGGCGCTCTCGAACGCGCCCATGTGCGCGACGATGACGGTGAGCCGCGGGAAACGCGCGAGGACACGGCGGAAGCGCTCGACGCCCGTGAACGGATCGCGATACGGCAGCGTGCCGATGTGCAGCACGAAGAGGTGGCCGGCGGCCTCGGCGAGCTCATAGACGCCGAACAGCCGCTCGTCGTCGACGTGAAAGCGCTGCACCGAGTGATGGAACTTGAACCCGCGCAGCCCGAGCCTCCCCGTCGCCTCGGCGGCGACGGCCGCGAGGTCGGGATCGTCGGGATGCAGCGTCCCGATCCCGATGGCGCCCGGAAGCGCGGCCGCCGTCTGGGCTACCCATCGGTTGAGCTCGCGCGCCATGCCGGGCTTGTGTGCGTAGGAGAAAAAGCAGAAGCGCTCGACGCCACGCTCGGCCAGCGTCGCCGCGACCTTCGCCGGCTCGAAAGGATGGCGCGCCACCCATCCCTCGCCCGCGAAGTGGCGGCGGATGGCGTCGGCCAGACGAGGCGGATGCAGATGGACGTGGACGTCGATGCAAGAGAACGGCGGACGCCACGGCGTGGCGGTCGCCACGGCTCACCCGAGCTCGAGCCCGCCGCTCCCGATGCGGTACTCGACGATCTCGTCACTCATGGCGCTGCTGCGATGCTTGACCACGGACAGGAGCCTTGCGACGCGGTGGCCGACGCGCTCGCTGCCCATCACGAGGATGGTGTTCGCGGTGGCGCCGATATCGCCGACGGCGACCTTGCGCGCCAGCAGATCCTCCATGCGGGTCTCCTCCGTCGTCACCAGCAGCAGCGTGGTGACGGCGGCATGATCGTAGCGGTGCGCGTCGATGAACTCGCGATGCTTCCAGACCGGCAGGCAGATCTCCATGCCGAGCGTCTCCGCGTCGCGGTGGAGCGTCTTGCGGTACATCTCGTCGAACATCCAGAACTGGATCGAGTCGGCCGGCTGGTCCATCGGCTCTACGCCGTCGACGACGACCCGCCGCGTGCCGGCGGCGAAATGAAAATAGAAGAACGGCCGAACGGTGTAGAGCGCGTGATTGTAGGTGGCCTTCCAGTTCCAATCGAACTCCCACGCGCCGTCGGAGGTCGGGACCTGGAAGTCACGCACACGTCCGACCCACTTGAGGGTGTTGCAGTAGAACGCCTCCATCTGGTCGGCCGACGGATAGGGCTCGGTCATCGGCGGCACCGTGTGCGTCCACTCCTTCAGCGACCAGTCGAAGAGCCGCGCCGCGTACTCGTCGTGCTGCTGGCTATCGCCGCGGCCGTTCATGTCCAGCACGACGCCACGCGCGCCGTCGGCGACGCGCCCGTGATCCGCGAAGGTGAGGCCGAGGTGGGTCTTGCCGATGCCGGTCGCGCCGTACACGACGGAGAGCGTGCCCGGCAACAGCCCGCCGCCGAGCATCGCGTCGAGCCTGGGAATGCCGGTCGAAACGCGCGCGCTCATTCGCTGGATTTTACACCGAGTCGGCGGCGCGTCCCTTCGTCTGAAACTGACGTTCATAGAGATGCCGGAGCTCGGCGAGCGTGGTCGCCTGCCCGGGCGATTTGTCGTCGCGCACGCGGGCGATGCGCGCGAAGCGCAAGGCCAGTCCCGAGGCATACGTCGGGCTCTTCTGGACCTCGTTGTACTCGACCTCGACGACGATCTCGGGACGCACACGCACGGTGTAGCCGTCGTCCTCGGTGGCCAGCTTCCACAGCCGCTCGGTCATCTCCACGAACTGCGCGTCGGTGAATCCCTTGAACGTCTTGCCGACGTCGGCGAACCGGTCGCCGTCGCGCACCGCGAGGTGATAGTTGGACAGCCAGCCCACGCGCCGGCCCGAGCCGCGATCCACGGCGACGATCACGCAGTCCACCGTCTCCGCCGCCTTCAGCTTGAACCAGCGCTTGCCGCG
>DAIRVP010000285.1:0-5200 GCA_036802765.1 Candidatus Rokuibacteriota bacterium | reverse complement strand
CGCGCTCGCACAGAATCACGTTGGGGTTGCCGCCGCTCAGCACGTACTCGGCGGAAAGCAGCCACTCCTGGATCGACGTCGACATACCGCGCTTCAGCAGCACCGGCTTGCCGGCGGCGCCGACCTTGCGCAGCAGCGAGAAATTCTGCACGTTGCGCGCGCCGATCTGGAGGATGTCGGCGTGCTCCGCCACCACGTCGACCTTGTCGGGCTCCATCACCTCGGTGATGATCGGCAGCCCCGTCTCACGCTTGGCTTCGGCGAGCAGCTTGAGGCCTTCTTCCTCGAGACCCTGGAACGCGTACGGCGAGGTCCGCGGCTTGAACGCGCCGCCACGCAGGATGGAGGCGCCGGCCGCCTTCACGCGCACCGCGACCTCCAGCACCTGGTCGCGCGACTCGACTGAGCACGGCCCGGCCATGACCGCGATCGTCTTGCCGCCGATCGCGACACCACCGACGCGGACGATGCTGTTGGCGCTACGCACCTCGCGGCTGGCGAGCTTGAAGGGCTGCAGGATCGGCGTGACGGACTCCACGGTCTCCAGCGACTCGAGCGACCGCAGCCGCTCCTTGCCGCGATCGTCTCCGATGGCGCCGATCACGGTGCGCAGCTCGCCGCGAATGGTGTGCGGCCGGTACCCCATCGCCGTGATACGGCGCTCGACGTCGGCGATCTGATCGTCCGACGCACCGGACTTCAACACGATGATCATCTCGGGCCTCCCTGCGTTGTCCTGCTCACCCCTCCGAAGGTTCGACGCAAAAAAAAGGCCGCGGGCTCGTCGCCCGCGGCCTCGGAGTGGGTGGTCGCCGCGGGCGTTCGGTCCGCCCGCGGCTCTCTGAACGCTAGGTCAGAGCCGGTGGGCGGACCTCCGGGAAGTAAAAGGACACGAAGTAAAAGCTCCCGAAGCCGAACCACCGGATCGCGGTGCTCATAGGCGTGCCGAGCATGCTACGGAGCGAACGGCGCCTCGTCAAGCGCTTTTCCTGCCGCGAAAACGGCCCAGGATGCGCTCGCGATAGTAGTAGAGCGGAAGGCACAGGGCGGCGGTGATGGCGATGAAGGCGATGGCATAGATGTATTGCTGCTCGCCGACGTTCGCGCCGAAGTACGAGGAGATCCACGTCCCCGGAATCCGGCCGACCGTCGAGACGAGCGCGAAGACCCAGAAGGGCATCGGGCTCATGCCGAACAGGTAGGAGATGATGTCCTTCGGAAAGCCGGGGATCAGATACAGGATGAAGCAGATGATCGCGCCCTCGGCCTCGATGATGAAGCTCATCCTCTCCCAGTGGTGCTCGCTGAGCCACGGCCGGATGAGCGGCTCACCCCACAGCCGTCCGAGCGCGAAGCACACGAGCGTGCCGAAGGTGAGGCCGATCGTCGAGTAGATCACACCCCACAGGACGCCGAAGAGCGCGCCGCCCACCGGCCCGGTGATCTCGCCGGGGATGGGCGAGATGATGACCTGCAGCGCCTGGATCGCCATGAACACCACCGGCGCCCATACCCCCCACGCGCGCACCGTCTCCTTGAGGAAGTGCTTGTCCTGGTAGAGCCGCACGAGGAACCTCACGAGCGGAGCATCCGACACGACCAGCCAGATGACGACGACGAGGCACAACGCCAACGTGATCGACGCGACCGCCCACCGTTTCGTGTCGCTCCAGGTGGCCGGGCCGCGCTTGGGAGACGTCTCCGTCACAGAGGTGGCCTCCGTGCGCTCCACGGCCGCACCGCCTCATAGGCGGCCGCGGCCGCCAGCACCGCGCGATCGGCGTGACGACGGCCGACGATCTGCAGCCCGACCGGCACACCGTCGGCTGTGAGCCCGGCAGGCACCGATGCGGCGGGCTGGCCGGTGAGGTTGAACGGGTATGTGAACGGCATCCAGCCGAGCACGGAGACGGCCTCGCCATCGATCTCACGGGGCGTCCGCTCGCCGGCGGCGAACGGCGCCACCGCCGTCGTCGGCGTCAAGAGCAGATCGAAGCGCTCCGAGAACGCGCGCACCTCCTCCCAGTACTCCGCCACGCGGGCGCGCGCGCGAAGGTAGTCTCGGGCGGTGATGCTGCCGCCGCGTCGAATGAACTTCACGAGCGTGGGATCGAGCCGCGGCTCGGCGGCCGGTAGCTCGTCGGACCATGCGGCGTAAAACTGCGCCGCGATCAGCGTTCCAAAAACGTCCTCGAGGTTGTCCCAGCCGGGATTGACGACCTCCACGTGGCAGCCGAGCGCCTCGAACTCCGCGGCGGCGTCCCCGGTGATCTCGAGCACTTCCGGCTCGACGCGGGCGAAGCCGAGATCGGGCGCCCACGCGACGTTGAGACCTTTGATGCCGCCTTCGCAAGCGTCGACGTAGGAGCCTGGCTCACTTGGCAGCGACTCGCGATCGCGGTCGTCGCCACCGGCGATCACGTCGAGCACGGCCGCGGCATCGCGCACGGTGCGCGCGAGCGGGCCGACATGCGAGACGTGATCCCAGCCAGGAAAGCCGATGCCGATTGGGACGCGACCGTACGACGGCTTCACGCCGACAAGCCCGCAGAAGGCCGCGGGAATGCGGACCGACCCGCCGCCATCCGTTCCGAGCGCGACCGGGCCACAGCCGCTCGCCACCGCCGCTGCCGCGCCGCCGCTGCTGCCGCCGGGCGTGCGCTCGAGGTTCCATGGATTGCGCGTGACGCCGAACAGCGGGCTCTCGGTAATCGCCTTGTGACCGAACTCCGACGTGGTCGTTTTACCCAAGAGCACCGCGCCGGCGGCCTTGAGACGTCCTACGGGGACGGCATCGACTTCGGGGACGAGGTCGGCGTAGAGCCGTGAGCCTCCGGTTGTGCGCATCCCGCGTGTAAAGAGCACATCTTTCACCGACACCGGCACGCCGTGCAGCGGACCGAGCGGCTCACCCTTCATGACCGCGATCTCCGCCTCGCGCGCGAGCCGCCGCGCGACGTCGTGCGCGACGAGACAGAACGCATTCAGACGCGGATTCACTGCATCGATGCGGGTGAGAACGCTCTCGGTGAGCTCCACCGGCGACAATTCCTTACCCCGGATTAGAGCTGCGCACTCGAGAGCCGAGCGCCAGACGACCTCGTCCGTGACCACCGGCGGCATTGTATCATCCGCGCCGTGGCCGCCGACGCGACGCGCGTGCGCCGCGACGCCGCCGGACGTCGAACCGGCGAGCACGACCGTCACGGCGCGCCACTCAGCACGCTCGAGTGGCGGCCGGACGGCACACTGCGCCGCGCGCGCGCTCGTTTGTCGGACGGCGGCTGGATCGATATCGAACCGGGCGCGGGTGAGCGCGGCCCGTGGGGCGCCTCCGACCTCGTTGCGCGCGATGGTCATCCGCTCACGCGGTTCGCCACGGTCGACTGGACGCACATCGATCGGATCCCGCCGCTGGCCGAGCCGGCGCGCCTGCCGGCCGGCGCCGGCACGGCGATCTTCAATCTTCTCGCGCGGCTCGCACTCGACCAGGGCGTCGGAGTTCTGCGGTACGACGCGCCCTACCCGACCGAAGCGCTCTTCCTTACGCTGCTCGAATCATTCCGTTACACGCCCGACGATGCTGCCAATCCGCGCGCCGCGTTCGTCGCGGGCGCGCTCGCATGGACGCCGGCGCCGCACGAGGTGTCGATCGAATCGGGTGAGGTGTGGGTGCAACGGCGCGAGCGTATCGACAAGATCGTGTCCGGCGGCCGGGCATATTACCGTTCCGACTGGCAGCGCGTGCGTCGTCTTGCGCCACGCGTGGTCCGCGATGACGGGAACACCGTGCGCGCCTCGCTCATCGTCCTCGGACGCGTCGTCGAGGACCATCTGGTGCTCAGCCCCGACGGCAGCGTCGTCGAGACGTTGAGGCCTCCTGAGGATCCGCCGGACGTCGAACCGTTAGGCCCGGACATCGTCGCCGGGCTGATCGCGATCGTGATCGCGACCAGCTCGTCGGAGCTCGCACCGTGGCTTACCGCTGTCGCGCGTGACATGACATTCGCGTGGGGTCCGGTGGTCGCCGATCTCCTATCCGTTGTCGACACGCGTGTGACTCTGTCGCATCGGATCCGGCGGGTGCTCGGCGATGCTATTCGAGAGCGCTCGCGAGCCGACGCGCTGGGCATCGCGCTTGCGGTTCTTCGGGAGGCTGCCGACCTCGTCGCCGATGCGCTCCGCGCGCGGGCGCAGGCCGCCCTCGCGGCCGAGGACGCCGCCGTTCAGGCGGCGGCGCTGCAGGCCGGCGAGACGCGGCCGGCCGATGCCCGGGCCATCGCCGCCGCGGCGGATGCCCTGGCGCGTGAAGTCGGCACGTGATTGAAAGCGATCACGAGGGACGGCGCCCACGAGGCTTCTGTTGCCGACGGACTCGCAGCTCGTCATGCGCAAGGCCGAGGCTGGGAACGTGACACAGGCACGGGCAGTAGGCGCCGATGCAGCGGCCGGCGATGCATGCCGCAATCCAGTCGTCCGACAGTGGTGCGCGGGGTGGCAGCGCTTCCGTTGGACGCTTCCCCTTCCGTCGACGCACGGCGCTGACATTACGACAACCCGTCCCCGCCCGATGCGACCGTAGGCGCCATCCATCGGATAAAACGCGCCACCCTCCGCTGACGACGATTTGACATCGGGGCGGGATCTGAACGGCGGATGATCTCAGCGTCTCTTACCCCGGCGGAGTCGAGATGCCATCTGCGGAGGATGCGGCCCAGAAGATCCGTGAAAAGATCGACGCGGGCACGCTACCTCGAGAAGGGGCGGGGACCAACTTCTCCGGCTTCGGGACTCACCTGCGCTGCGACGGCTGTGACGCGCCGATTCTCCCCGGAGAGATGGAGTACGAGGTCCCCGTGCGCGATCGCCCGAGCCTGAGATTTCACGTGAGATGCGTCCTGCTGTGGGAGATGTACCGACGGCAGCGCGGCGGGTCAGCGCCCCCAGGCTGAGGCGGCTAGCTCGCGTGGACGATCAGCCAGACGTTGAAGGCGATGAACGCGGCCACGGAGATCGTCGACACGAGGACGTAACTGGCGAACAGCGCCTCCTGACGCGTGAAGCGTCGGGGGATGCGGCCGCGCAAGAGCGACCCCGCCCACGCGATCGCGTCGTGCTTGAGCGTCGGAATGCCGAGCATGTCGACCAGCACGTGGTAGCCGTCCATCTCGATGAAGCAGAACGGATAGAGCGCGACGAC
>DAIRVP010000284.1:0-5272 GCA_036802765.1 Candidatus Rokuibacteriota bacterium | reverse complement strand
CTGCAGGGCCGCGCGTTCCGGATCGCGCACATGGGCCACGTCAACGCACCGATGGTGTTCGGCGTGCTCGGCGCGATCGAGATGGGGCTCGACGCGCTGGGTATCCCGCACGGACGCGGCGGCGTCCAGGCTGCCGTGGAGTATCTCGGACGCGAGGTGCGAGCCTAGCGTTCGATAGGGGTCGCGCTCACGGGGTACTTCCTGGCCTCCAGGAGTTCGAGCGTCACGCCTGGAGGCCACTCAATTAAACTACGCGCCGTCGTTCCGGGTGTCGCTCTGCAAGACGCGTGGCGATCTCGCGCCCGAGCTGCTCGGGATTGATCGGCTTCGTCAGGTAACCACAGGCTCCTTCGGCGATGGCGGAGTACCTGAGGTAGTCCTTGAGCTCGTGACCGGTCAGCACGATGACGGGGATGGTCGCGGTCCTTGCGTCTCTCTGCAGCTCTCGAATCGCACCCCAACCGTCCACGCCCGGCATCTGTAGGTCCATAACAATCAAGTCCGGACGCGATACTCGCCCGAGACGTACGACTTCACGCCCATCGGCTGCCATCTCAACGCGATAACCAATCATGTTGAGATAAAGGGCGTACATCTCCCGCGTGTCTGCGGCGTCATCCGCGATCAAAATAAGCGGGCGTGAGGCGCGTTCACCGCCCCGCATGCCGGAATAGTAGACATACGTAGTGCCTCAGTCCACGTGCGAAATAATTTCCTTTATCGTCGATCGGAGCCTCGCGACGCACCAGCCTCACTGGGCTGTCGCGACGCCACCGCTTCGGTCGTGTAGAAAGTCCACTAGCAATTCGAATGCCACGCGCGATGTTGGCGCGGTCCTCGCAGCGTTCGAAATGTCCGGCCCCTCTGTGTGTTCGGCCGGAAGAGGAGGGTCGACCATGATCAAGAAGCTCACCGCGGCCTTAAGCGTGGTCCTCCTAATCGGAGTTCTGACAGGGCCAGCAGGAGCCTTCAGTGTGCCAGGGCTCCCACATCACCTGACGGGCAAAGTCAGCGCCGTCGATCGTGATGGCAAGAACTTTACCGTGACAGACGACAAGAGCCAAAAGAGCTTCAACTTCGAGGTGAAGGATCCCGTGATGCTGACCGGACTGAAAAAGGGCGAGCACGTGCGAGTCGGTTACTCGAAACACGGAACGCAGCTGATCGCCAGTAAAGTCGTTCCGAGCACCGCCGCACGCGCACGATAAGCCGCAAAGTAGGCTAACGCGGTATCGCTGAAGCGCGAGGAATCCGGCGGCGGGCGCGAGGTAGGAGCCCTCGCCGACGCGCCCGGTCGCCGGGTTCTTCCACGAGTCGCCGGAAATAAATGTTGAAGGGGGGCGATCATGACGGGTCCTCGTCGTCGACGAGCAGCACCAACTGGTGGGCATGGTGGCGATGGCGGACATCGTCGGGCGCGAACGTGCGGACGACCGAGACGCACGAGACGCTGAAAACCGTTTCCGCGCCGACGAGCGAGCCGAGCAAGCCACGCGCACGGTCTCGCAAAGGAGAGACGTATGACTTTCGCAATGCGACGTCAGGCCGTTATGGTCTTCGCTGCAGCATTCATCTTCTTCGCAGCTTCGAGCGTCGGATCTCCAGAGGTGCCTAAGGCAGACGACATCACCGCCTGTAACGTAGAGGCACAGCGCGCGGTTCGCGCGGGGAAGGGCTCCGCAGAGTCAGCTCTACCGAACACCAAGGACCAAAGCCGCGCCGCTGAGGCGCGGAAGCCTGGGACGGGGGAAGGCGTGAAGTCGGACGATCCGCAGCTCGCGGGTATGGACCCAGACGGTGCGAAGGACCCGGCATACCAGGCCGCGTATCGGACGTGCATGCGGAAGGCCGGCTTTTGATGATGTAAATGCCGGCGGGCGACTTGTCGCCGCCAACGAGCGCGCGCGCGCCGCACATGAGCATGTGGACCTCCGCAAGACGTCTCCGGTTCGCCGACGTAAGCACTACCACTGCGGACCTTGCGCACCGATCCGTGGCGCACTAGCATCGCGTCGACCATGAACCGTCGCGGTTTCATGACGGGCCTCACCATCCCGCCCTCGCTGCTGCTGCGGGCGGTCCAGGTGATCGAGTGATGCCGCTCGCTTAATATGTTGTCCTTGCCTAATCTCGATTCGACACTCGGCGTCCTGACGGCGATGATCACGCCAGCCGTAATGATTCTCGCCACGAGCTCATTGATCTTGACCACCACGAATCGCCTGATTCGCAACACCGACCGTGTCCGGGAAATGCTTCCCGAGTTCGAAACGCTCGCTCGTTCCGAGCAGCCGGACGAGTCCAAGATGGGCATGCTCTTCGACGATCTCGGTCGGGCCACCGTTCGGGCCCGGCTCGGCCAACAGGCGTTGGCGCAGCTCTACCTCGGCCTCGGCGCGTTCGTCGCGACTAGCATCGCCCTCGGCGCCGTGACCTTCACCCGGCTCGACGCCGGTTGGATGCCACTTCTCTTTGGCGCCATTGGCGTGATTCTGTTGTTCAGCGCCAGCATCTTGCTCATCTTCGAGTCGCGCATCGCCCTGGCATCCGCCTATGCGGAGATGGATTACATTCGGCTCATCAGTAGCCACCACGCACGCCCGGAGCTACGCACGAGCCGCCGCTGGCGGCTGTTTCGTTAGCAACCGCCGCGTCGGTTCCCTGATACCCAGATCGGGAAAGGCCTGAGAGACGGGGTAGCGATTCGGGCCTAGGATTGCGCGCGAATCCGCCGCGACCGAGGCGAACACGGAAATTGAATCGCATCCTGATCGTGGATGACGATCACCGGATCGCCCAGCTACTCGGTGATTGCTTCAAGCATTCGTACACCGTAGGGTTGCTATGAACGTCGGAGGGGCGCTCGGGATGCTGCGGCGTGAGCGGCACGATTAGCGTCGTCATCGTAACCGGAAGCGAGAATGATCGCCTCGGGGCGGAGGCAGTCGAAAACGGTGCTGCCGCCTTCGTACGTAAGCCCTTCGATCTTACTTACCTGGATCGTTTCGTTAGGGATCTCATGCCGACACCGTGACTGACCGACCAGGTCGTGCGCTTTCATGTCGAGCTCACCCAATCCGAAATCCAACGCTTGGCGTCTTATTGGTCAAGCGCATGTACAGCGGTAACCCCGACTGGAGTTCACGCGTTCGACCGCTAATACGTACGCGGCTGAAGAACGGTCTGTTTCGTTTAGGGCGTGTTGCACAGACTTGGATAGGACCTGGCGTCGGTAAGTCCTGCGATGCCTGTACTTCGCTCATCGAGAGTGCGGATACCGAATTCGAAATCGTCTTCACTGACGGCCGGACCTTACGGTTTCACGTCGGCTGCCACGTCGTCTGGCGGGAGGAGCGGGAGCGCGGACCGGAAGCCTGACCCCGACGAACCTTGACGGCAGGGAGTGCAGTAAGTCAATCCGGGGCGGCCCCGTTGACGTATTAGTCGGTGGATGGACGATTCCGCCCTGCGCTACAAAACCCGCGAAGTCGTACTCACCGGGAACATTCCCGCCCGGCGCCCTGACCGCATCTGGGGCGGGCCAGGCGGTGGCGCTGAGTGCTCGATTTGTAGCGCGCCGGTGACGCACGATCAGGTCGAATTCGAGGTCGAGTTCGTCCGCGGCGAGGAGATCATCACGCACCATCTGCATGTCGACTGCTTCACGGCGTGGGAGGGCGAGTGTGAGCGGTGCTCTTGACGCGGCCCGTGAGTGCCGCCATGATTTTTCACCGTGGACCAGACGCCTCCCTCCAAGACCCTCGGCGACTTGCTCTATGCCAACAAAGCGAAGCGCCGGGTGGCCGAAACGGAGTGGATCGCACTCGTACAGGCCATCGCTGCCCGCGACGAGCGTGCGCTGCGCGCACTCTACGACCAGACGAATCGAATTGTGTTCACGTTCATCATGCGAATCACCCGTAGCCGCGAAACTGCGGAAGAGGTAACTCTCGACGTCTTCCACGATGTGTGGCGCCGCGCGTCGTCGCATGATCCAGCCGGCGGTTCGGTGATCGGCTGGATCATGAATCAGGCGCGTTCCCGCGCGATCGACCGGTTGCGGTTCGACCAGCGCAAGAAACGCACCGCCGATGCGGCGGAGACGTCGTCCGCGGTCACGCCTGAGAAGAGTCCTCACGACACCGTCGAGAGCAGGGATCAGGAACGCCAGCTGCGAGAGGCATTCCAGGTGCTGACGCCGGACGAGCGACAGGCGATCGAAGCCGCATTTTTTTCCGAGATGACCTACAGCGAAGTGGCGACGAAACTCAACCAGCCTCTCGGCACCGTGAAAACGCGAATCCGGTCGGGACTGGCGAAGCTCCGGGAAGCACTCGCCGGAATGGTGATTAGCCTATGAGCGGCTCGGGACCACACCCGCTCGACCGCGACTACGTCGAGCTGGTGTCCCTCTACGCCGTGGACGCCCTCCCTGAAGCCGACATTCCCGTCGTCGAGGCGCATCTGGCCGGGTGTGCGGAGTGTCGGAGCGAACTCGAGGCGCTCCGTTCGGTCGTCGATGCGTTCGTCACCTGGCCGACCGATGTTCTGCGCCCAGCTCCGTCACTGTGGGAGCGCCTTGCAGGACGAATTGAAGAGGAAACCGGCCACCGGCCGGCGCCGCGGCCACGACAATCGGCTGAGCCGGAATGGGAGGAAGCGGCGCGGGGCATCTGGTGCAAAGTCCTCTCAACCGATACAGACAACAACCGCGTCAGCATGCTCGTGCGACTCGCGCCGGGAACGGCGTATCCGCCTCACCAGCATTCCGGTGTCGAAGAATTGTATCTGCTCGACGGCGAGCTGTGGATCGACGACAAGAAGTTGTACCCGGGAGATTACAACCGAGCGGAGGCGGGTAGCGCCGATCAGCGCGTTTGGAGTAAGACCGGGTGCACGTGCGTTCTGCTTACGTCCGTCGACGACGTAATCTTGTAAGGCGCCATCCCTTGACGCGGCTGGGTTTCGGGTCCAGCCTCACTTGCATGAAAAACCTGAACATCCGCATGAACGTGAACAGCCGCGTGGTGGCGATGGTGTGCGTGATAATCACCTGCGCGATGATGCCGGCGGTCACCCTGGCGCAGATGCAGATTCCAGGTGTCGGCTCGATGCTGCCAGACAAGGCGCAGCTCCTGGAACAGGCGCAGAAGCTCGTATCGGACCTGACCTCGATGAAGAGCAGCGGCAAGCTGGGGGCCGCCGATACCGCGAAGGTTGACTCACTGCTGCCCAAAGCTACGGCGGTGAACAATGAGCTCGCCAAGCCCCA
>DAIRVP010000283.1:0-5316 GCA_036802765.1 Candidatus Rokuibacteriota bacterium | reverse complement strand
ACGCCGGCGTCATGCCGTTCACCATCGGCAGCGACATCCACGGCTACACGATCCGCCGTCGCGACGAGAGCCGCGTCTGGGGCGAGGGTGCGTTCGGCGGTGAGCAGGGTGAGCTGACGACGATCGGGGGCACCGGTGCCTTCTCGCTCGTCCAGGTGATGAACGAGCTGATCGCGCTGGGCGTCGAGCTCAGGGACGTCATCCGCATGGTGACGGTGAACGCGGCGACCATGCTGGGAGTGACCGACGAGCTGGGCTCGCTGGCGCCGGGACGTGTGGCAGACATATCCGTCCTCGCGATCGACGAGGACGACTGGACGCTGCAGGACAGCCTGGGCGTGCGCATCAAGACCGACAAGCGTCTGCGGCCCGTGCTCGCGGTGCGCGCGGGCAAGGTGCATCGCGCGCGGTCACCGCTGTTGGAGGAGCAGGTCCCCGAGGTCGCGTGAGGCTGATGCCGATCCCGGTTCTGATCGACTGCGACCCCGGCTACGACGACGTGATCGCGATCATGCTCGCGCTGGCGAGCCCCGAGGTGGAGGTGCTCGGGATCACGACCGTCGAGGGGAACCAGCCTTTGGCCGAGACGACGGAGAACGCGCTGCGGGTCGTGGAGTTCCTGGCCCGCAAGATTCCCGTCGCTGCGGGCGCCGACCGCCCGCTCGTGCGTGAGCTTCCCTTCCGGCGGACGCCGAGCACGGACAGCGCCGACGTGCGGCGCGACATCCCCGCGTTGCCGCCTGCGAGGGGTCGAGCGGTGGACGAGCACGCGATCGACCTCCTCGCGCGGGTCTTGCTCGCCGCGGACGAGCCGGTGACGCTCGTTCCGCTCGGGCCGCTCACGAACGTGGCGCTGCTCCTGGCGCGGTATCCCGACGCGGCCGAGCGCATCGGACGCATGGTCCTGATGGGCGGCGCGATCGGCGAGGGCAACGTCACCACGGCCGCCGAGTTCAACGTCTACGTCGATCCCGAGTCTGCGCAGCGCGTCTTCTCGAGCGGGATCGACCTCACCATGGTCGGCCTCGACGTGACGTACCGGGCGATCGTCAGCGCGGCGGAGCTGGAGGAGCTGCGTGGCCTCGGCCGCGCCGGCGTCGTCGTCGCCGCGATCCTCGACGCGTTTCCGCCCTACCGCCGCTACTCGTGGTATCCGGAGGGGTATCCGGTGCACGACGCGGTCGCGGTGGCCGAGCTCGTGTGTCCGGGGCTCCTGACAACGGAGTACCTGAACGTCGAGGTGGAGTGCTCGTCGGAGCTTTCGCGCGGGCGCACGGTCGTCGACCGGCACGGCCGCAGCGGCCGCGAGCCCAATGCCCATGTCGCCGTCGACGTCGACACGGTCGCCTTCGTGCGCCTCCTGATTGAGCGACTGCGCACGCTCGGGTGAAGGAGGAGGAAGCCATGAACGACATGAAGTTCGAGATCGTCGTCATCCCCGTCTCGGACGTCGATCGCGCGAAGGAATTCTACGGGCGGCTCGGGTGGAGGCTCGACGCCGAGTTCGCCAGCGGTGACGACTTCCGCGTGATCCAGTTCACGCCGCCCGGCTCCGGGTGCTCGATCATCTTCGGCAAGAACGTCACAGCGGCGGCGCCTGGCTCCGCTCAGGGCCTCTACCTGATCGTCTCCGACATCGCGGCCGCCCGCGACGAGCTGCGCGGTCGCGGCGTCGAGGTGAGCGAGGTGTTCCACAGCGACGGCGTATATGCCGGCACCGACGAGCCCTATCTCTTCGGGCGGCGTCGCACCAGCGGTCCGGATCCCGAGCGTGGCAGCTACCGCTCGTTTGCCTCGTTCCGTGATCCAGACGGCAACGGATGGCTGTTCCAGGAGGTCACGACGCGGCTGCCCGGTCGCATCGACTCCGGGGTGACGAGCTTCGCGTCCGCGAACGATCTGGCGGCCGCGTTTCGACGTGCCGAGGCCGCCCACGGCAAATACGAGGCCCGGCTCGGCCAGGGTAGAGATGCGAACTGGCCAGAGTGGTACGCCTCGTACATGATCGCGGAGCAGGCGGGCACGGAGCTGCCGTCGTGACTACCTACGACGCGATCGTCATCGGCACCGGCCAGGCCGGCCCTTACGTGACCTCGCGTCTCGCGGGCGCCGGAATGAAGGTCGCGGTCATCGAGCGCAACGTCTTCGGCGGAACGTGCGTCAATACCGGCTGCATTCCCACCAAGACGATGGTGGCGAGCGCGTACGCGGCGCGCGTGGCCGCTCGCGCCGCGGAGTATGGCGTGGACGTCGGCCCGGTGCGTGTCGACATGAAGCGGGTGATGGCCCGGAAAGACGCGGTCTCGAAGGCGTCGCGTACCGGTCTCGAAGACTGGCTGCGGACCATGGAGAACTGCACCGTCTACCAGGGCCACGCCCGCTTCGAATCCGCGCACGAGGTGAGCGTCGGCGGCGAGCGCCTCCACGCGGACAAGATCTTCATCAACGTCGGCGGCCGTGCGCTCGTGCCCGACATGCCGGGGCTTCGCGAGATCGACTGGCTCACCAACAGCTCGATGATGTCGGTGGACTTTCTCCCGAGGCACCTGATCGTCGTCGGCGGCAGTTACGTCGGTCTCGAATTCGGCCAGATGTTTCGGCGCTTCGGTGCCCAGGTGACGGTCATCGAGATGGGGGCGCGGCTCGTCAGTCGCGAGGACGAAGACGTGTCGACCGCGATCCGGGAGATCGTCGAGCACGAGGGTGTCGAGGTGCGCACGAACGCGAAGTGCATCGGCTTCGCCAGGCGCGGCGGAGAGATCGTCGCCAACGTCGACTGTGCCGTCGGTGCGCCGCAAGTGCACGGCACGCACGTGCTGCTCGCCGTGGGCCGCCGTCCCAATACCGACGATCTGGGCCTCGAGAAAGCGGGGGTCGCGGTCGACGAGCGGGGCTACATCGTGGTCGACGACCAGCTCCGCACGGGCGTCCCGGGAATCTGGGCGCTCGGCGATTGCAACGGCAAGGGGGCTTTCACGCACACGTCGTACAACGACGCGGAGATCGTGATCGCCAACTTGCTCGAGAACGACCCGCGCCGAGTGAGCGATCGGATCACGGCCTACGCGCTGTACGTCGATCCGCCGCTCGGCCGGGCCGGGATGACGGAGGGAGAGATTCGCAAGAGCGGGCGCAAGGCGCTCGTCGCCAAGCGGCCGATGACGCGCGTCGGACGCGCGGTCGAAAAGGGCGAGACTCAGGGATTCATGAAGATCGCGGTCGACGCCGAGACCGGAGCTATCTTGGGCGCCGCGATCCTCGGCACGGGCGGCGACGAGGTCATCCACTCGATTCTCGACGTGATGTACGCAAAGGCGCCGTGGACGGTGATCCGCCGCGCGATGCACATTCATCCGACCGTCTCCGAACTCGTGCCGACGATGCTGTCCGACCTGCGACCGATGGACTAAGCCGCTAGATCACGCCCTCGGCCTTCAGCTTCGCCAGATCATCGGCGTCCAACCCGCACACCTTGCCGAGAACCTCCGCGTTGTGCTCGCCGAGCAGCGGAGCGCGCGTCACCTGCGTTGACGACGC
Organism: Candidatus Rokuibacteriota bacterium; assembly: GCA_036802765.1. Taxonomy (GTDB): domain Bacteria; phylum Methylomirabilota; class Methylomirabilia; order Rokubacteriales; family CSP1-6; genus AR12. Next base: position 1,779 of record DAIRVP010000283.1, on the reverse strand, counting down.
CGAGAGCCGGATCGGGCTGGCCGGCGTGGCCATGCGCCCGCGCGTCGGATGCTCGACGTCGACGATCATGCCGCGGCCGCGCAGGTGCTCGTTCGCCATCACCTCGTCGGAGTCGAGGACAGCGCCGCACGGGACGCCGGCGGCGCCGAGCAGCGCCATCACCTCGTGCTTGTCGCGCTTCGACGTCCAGCCCTCGACGATCGCGTCCAGCTCGTCGCGCCGTTTCATCCGCTCCGCACGGTCGGCGAGGCGCGCGTCGGTGAGCTCCGGATGGTCGATGACGCTGATCAGCCCCTTCCACATCTCCGGATTGGCGACGTGGATGAAGACGTAGTCGTTCGGACCGAACGGACTGCAGCGATAGAGATTCGACGGCGCGGCGTTCGGTGAACGGTTCCCTTTGCGCGGAATCGGGGACACCCCGAGATAGTGGTCGCGGAAATGGATGCGCGTGAGGTTCACCACGACGTCCTGCTGCGCGACTTCCACGCGCTGCCCAACGCCCGTCACCCCGCGCTGGATGATCGCTCCCAGGATGCCGATCGCCGCGTGGAGGCCTGTCGCCGTATCACCGATGCCCGACTCGATCCGCATCGGCGGCCCATCGGGCGAGCCGGTGAGGCTCATCACACCGCCCATCGCCTGGGCGATCATCTCGAAGCTCTTATAGTTGGCGTACGGCCCCTCGCTGCCGAAGCCTTTGACGGACGCGGTGATGATGCGCGGGTTGATCTTCGCGAGCGCGTCGTGGCCGAGCCCGAGGCGCTCCATCGCGCCCGGGCCGAGGTTCTCGATGACCACGTCGGCCGTCTTCGCCAGCGTCTGGAACATCTCGCGGCCGCGCTGCGACTTGAGGTTGAGCGTCACGCTCTTCTTGTTCAGGTTCATGAGACAGAAGAAGACCGAGTCCACACCGGGCTTATCGCTGAATCCGTAGCGTGCCGGCTCACCCGTCGGGGACTCGATCTTGATGACCTCGGCCCCCAGCCACGCCAGCGCCTCCGCGCAGCTCGGCCCCGCCTCGTAAAACGAAAGATCGAGGACTCGGATTCCCTCGAGCGCCGTGCCCATCGTCCGCCTCCTAGCCTTTCTTCGGCGTCCAGCCGTACGCCTTGGCGCAGGCCCCGCCCATCAGCATTGCGCGTTCACTGTCGCTGAGGCGATCCGTCCGGCGGAAGGGCTCGACGGCCTGTTCGTAGTTGACGACTGCGAAGGCGCGAGTCCAGTCTGTGCCCCACAGGCAGCGTTCGAAACCCCAGGCGTCGAACACGCGCGCGAGCGAATCCCAAATGTCGGGGAAGGGATACGGTTCGCGCGATAGCGTGCAGGCCCCGCTGACTTTGATCACCGCGTTTCGGCGCTTGGCGAGATCCAGCACCTTCGGCAGATCGGCCCAGGGCTGCGGCGAGAGGTCGGCCCGCGTTCGGGGCTGCATGATGGCGAGATGGTCGATGATGAATCGCGTGTCGGGGTGACGGTCGATGAGCTTCGCGCCCGCGTCCACGTTGCCCCAGCACAGCATGTTCACTGGAAAGTCATGACGAACCGCTGCGCGCAGGATCCGATCGAGGCCCGGGTCGCTCGGGTCGCGTCCCGCCTCTTTCGTCATCATGATCCGGACGCCGACGGTGCCAGGCGTCTTCTTCCAGTCGGCGATGACATCGGCCACCTTCGGATCATCGGGATCGACCGGCTTGACGAGGGCGAAGCGGCCGGGATGGGCGCGCTGCACTTCCACCGCGTAGCTCGCGTCGTAGCGGTACATGGAAAAGGCGGAGA
>DAIRVP010000282.1:0-5318 GCA_036802765.1 Candidatus Rokuibacteriota bacterium | reverse complement strand
AGGAGCAGATCATGCAGATCGCCTCCGAGATGGCGGGCTTCACCATGGGCGAGGCGGATACGCTCCGCCGCGCCATGGGCAAGAAGGACCGCGATCTGATGGCGAAGCAGCGCGACAAGTTCATCGCCGGCTGCGCGGATCGCGGCACGAGCGGCGGCAAGGCCGAGCGCGTGTGGGAGCTGATGGAAAAGTTCGCCGGCTATGGCTTCAACAAGTGCCTGGCCGCCGACACGTGGATCGAGATGGCGGACGGCACGCGCAAGCCGATCACGGCGATCCGCGACGGTGACGTCGTTGCGACGAAGGACGGTCCACGCGCGGCCGGCGGTGTGCGGCCGAGCGGCGTGCGCTCGGTCGGTCGGCTCACGCTCGCCAACGGCCAGTCGGTGCGCTGCACGCCGGATCATCCGATCTTCACGCAGCGCGGCTGGGTCAACGCCGAGAAGCTCGCGACCGACGACACCGTCGCCGTCTTCGATTCGGTCAGCGCGGCCTTCGAACGCGTGGCCCTGCGACGCCGTGGCGGACAGGATGCCACGCTCGAGAAGACGCCGATGGGCTGGACGCCGCCCGTTTCGTACGTGGCCGAGGGGCGAGAGCCGACGTACGACTTCGAGGTCCCGGGCGCCCACAGCTTCATCGCCAACGGCATCGCCGTGCACAACTCGCACGCCGGCGCCTACGCCCTCGTCGCGTATCAGACCGCGTACTTCAAAGCCAACTATCCGGTCGAGTTCATGGCGGCGCTGCTGACCTCGGAAATGGGCGACACGGACAAGATCGTGAAGTACATCGAAGAGTGCCGTGCGATGGGGCTCACCGTGTCGCCGCCGGACGTCAACGTGTCGGCCGTGCAGTTCAGCGTGGCCGGCGACACGATTCGCTTCGGCCTGGCCGCGATCAAGAACGTCGGCGAGGCCGCCATGGAATCGATCCTCGCCACGCGCGCCGCCGATGGCCCGTTCAAGACGCTCGACGATTTCTGCGCCCGAGTCGATCTTCGGATGGTCAACCGCCGCGTGATCGAATCGCTCGTCAAGGCCGGCGCCTTCGACTCCTTCGGCCTGCCGCGCGCCCATCTGCTCGCGCAAACCGACGCGGCGCTGGAAGCCGGCCAGCGTGTGCAGCGCGATCGCATCGAGGGTCAGGCGTCGTTCTTCGACGCGTTGCTGCCGCCCGCGGGCGTGCCCGCGCGGCGCGAGCCGGCGGAGATCATGGCCGAGTGGCCGGACGATCAGCGCCTGGCGTACGAGAAAGAAGTCCTCGGATTTTACGTGTCCGGTCATCCGCTCGCGCAATACACCTCCGTGATCGAGTCGCTCGGCGTCACCACATCAGGTGATCTCGCCACGCGCAGTCACGGCGCGCGCGTGACGCTGCTCGGCCACGTGGCGGCGTTGAAGGAGACGGCGACGAAGAGCGGCAATCGCATGGCGTTCGTGACGCTCGAGGACATGGCGGGGACGGTGGAAGTCACGGTGTTTCCAGAGCCGTTCAAGGCCGCGGCGCCGTATCTTCGCTCGCGTGAGCCGCTCGTCGTGCGCGGCCGCGTCGACGACGGCGATAAGGGCCGGGTGATCCTCGCCGAGGACGTCCGGCTGCTCGAACAGGCGCTGGGCGGCGCCGTGCGTCCGCGCGCGGCAGGTGGCGAGCCGGGCGCGTGCCGTATCCGTCTCGTCGCGAACGGCGATCCCGAGGCCCGGCTGATCGCGCTGCGAAAGATCTGCGAGGCGCATCCCGGCGGCGTCCCGGTGTTCGTGCACGTCATCCTCGGCGGGCAGGAGGTCGTGGTGCGCTCCCGCGGCTTTTCGGTGGACGCCACGCCGGAGCTCACCACCGAGGTCGAAACTCTGCTGGGCCGCGGGACCCTGACGATCGACTATGCCTGACGGTCTCGACTTCGAGCAGCCGCTTCTCGAGCTCGAGATCCGCATCGCGGCGCTGCAAGCCACCGACGACCCGGCGCAGGCCGACGAAATCGCACGGCTGCAAGAGCGGCTCGAGCGGCAGCGGCAGCGCACGTACGCGAGCCTCACACCGTGGCAGCGCACGCAGCTTGCCCGCCATCCCAAGCGCCCGCACACCCGCGACTGGTGCAAGCTTCTGCTGGAAGATTTCACCGAGCTGCACGGTGACCGCCTCTTCCGCGACGATCCGGCCATCGTGGGTGGCCTGGCACGCTTCGAGGGGCAATCCATCGTCGTCATCGGACATCAAAAGGGCCGCGATACGCGCGAGAAGATCGCGCGCAACTTCGGCATGCCGCATCCCGAGGGCTATCGCAAGGCGCTGCGTCTCATGGAGCTGGCGGCGAAGTTCGGCAAGCCGATCGTGACGTTCATCGACACGCCCGGCGCGTATCCCGGCCTCGGCGCCGAGGAGCGCGGACAGGCCGAGGCCATCGCGCGCAACCTCCGCCGTATGGCGTCGCTGCCGACGCCGATCGTGGCCGTGGTCACAGGCGAGGGGGGCAGTGGCGGCGCGCTGGCCATCGGCATGGGCAATCGCGTGTTCATGCTCGAGTACGCCGTCTACTCGGTGATTTCTCCCGAGGGTTGTGCGGCCATTCTCTGGGGCGACGCTGGGCGCGCGCCAGACGCCGCGGAGGCGATGCGTACGACGGCGCCGGAGCTGCTGCGCCTCGGCGTCATCGATGGAATCATCCCCGAGCCTGTTGGTGGCGCGCATCGCGACTGGGACGGGGCGGCCGCGAGCCTGCGCGCCACACTGCGGGACCAGCTCGCCGCGCTGAAGGGCAAGTCGCGCGAGGCGCTCATCACCGAGCGCTACGAAAAATTCCGGCGTATCGGCGCGTTCGAAGAAGCGTCGGTGCCCGGCGTGCGCGTCTAGCGACTCGCAAGCGAACCGACGAGACACGTGTGCGCGCGTGGGCGCCGCGTTCGCGCCGAAAATGGCTCGCCTGCACGCCGCAACTCGCTCGGACGCTTCTGGCACGGTGAACCATACATGCTGATGCGCGGATACAGATTTGTGGTGAGGGGTGCAGATCTACGAGAATTCGCGAGCGGGCTTATTGCCGAGGCAACGCGCCGTCGACTGAGTTAGCGCTAGCGGCGCAGCAGCGCGATGGCGGCGTCCTCGTCGGTCACGAGGACATTCAAGAACCGACCCGCGAGCGCGCCCCGCAGCGCGTCGATCTTCGCCTTACCGCCGGAGACCGCGACGACGTAGCGGCCCTCGCGGCGTGACAGCGCCTGCAGTCGGTCGCCTTCCACGGATAGCAGCCGCCGCGAAAGCGCTCGGAGCTCGGGACGATCCACCACGCGCCCGTCCGCATCGAACGGCTGATAGTTGATCTCGCCCACGACGCCGAGCTGCCGCAGCCTCTTGACGCTGACGCCGTACGACTCGGCCAGCGAGCAGAACCCCGGCGTCTGCTCGGCGATCACGCCGACGCCGACCAGCGCGATGTCGACGTCTTGCGCGGCGTCGTAGATCGATCGCACCTCGGGATCGCGCAACAACCGCCGCCGCTCGCGCTCGATTTCCTTGAGTGAGAGCAGGTGCTGCACGGGCAGCGCATACGCACGCACGTGCGGTCGATACTTCGCGGCCATCATGCCCACCAGCGTGTTGGAGAAGATGTCGACGAGCTTCAGCGTGCTCTCACCCGACAGGGGATAGAGCGCGAGATCGCGGAAGCGTCGCTCGCGCAGTGAATGAATCGTGTGGTACAGCGTGAACCCGCACGAGAGTCCGACACGCATGCCGTTGGCGGCTACCTTTTCGAAATACGCAGCGGCCGCGGCGCCGAGCTCCGCGCGCAAATCGCCGCGCCCGCCCGACGCGACCACGACGGCCTCGCGCAGCCCATACGTTTGAACGAGACCTGATTCGAGCTCCTCCGTGCGCGGCAGATCGAGCTCCACACGCACGAGTCCTTCGTCCATCGCGCGCTTGAGCAAGCGCGAGACCGTGGCCGCCGACACCCCGAGGGCCACGGCGATGTCCTTCTGGCTCCGTCCCTGCTTGTAATACAGCTCGAGGCACTGGACCATCTGCCGGACTTCGCGGGAGGGGTGAGAAATTAATTTCATGATCGTCAAGTTCTTGCTTGACGGGCCAAGTCTACCCCGATATCCTTCCCTCCGACACCAAAAACCCCACCCCCGCCACACGCCACAGGAGGCGAAGCATGGCCCCACGACGGTACGGCGACGGCAAGTCAGTCGCGATGGACGCCTACCATGAATCCCGCAACGGCCTCGACGGCCTGCCGATCACCTTGGCGGAAAAGATTCCTGTCACGAACACGCCGAATATTTTTTCGTACAAGGCCTACGTGTTCGCGAAGAATCCGGCGCTCGTCCGGCGCTTCATCAAGGCGACCAAGGCCGATGTGGGTGGCGTGGGCGGTCATGTCGTGGCCGCCGACGAGGTGAAGTCGGTCATCGCCAAGTTCGTGCTGGACAACAACGGCTATCGAGGGGAGCCGATCTTCACGTCGCTGATGGTGACGCACACGGGAGACGACTGCGCGGTCACCGGCATCATGACCGAGTCAGTGGACATGTCGGTGGTGGACGAGCTGATGTGGGACGCGCTGCAGGAAGGCGCCGCCAAGGCGGCCGAGCTCGGTCTCTATGGTCCGGGGCAAGACCTCGTGGCCGATGCGTTCACCGGGAATCTGCGCGGCGCCGGCCCGGCCACCGTCGCGTTGCCGTTTCCGGTGCGCAAGGACAATCCCTCGCAGACCGTCCTCGTGTCGTTCGCGGACAAGACCGAGCCGATGGCGTTCAATCACTATGCGACCGGCGCCTACATGCTGCCGCGCTTCAACACGGGCCTCATCATCGCGGCGTCCAAAATGAAGCGCGGGTACATCTTCGAGATCGTCGACCTCGACACCAAAGCCCAGGCGATCGAGGCCGGCGCGCATCCGCGGGATGCCAAGGCGCTCGACGGCAAGATGGAAGAGCTCGCCAAGGGGCTCCAGGAGAAGGTCATCACGCTGCGCGCGCCCGAGGATCTCTATGACATCGAGGGGCTCACGCGCTCCTCGCGGTTCGTCATCGCGCGCATCTGGACGCGCAACGAGAAGGGCGAGCGCGATCAGCTCGGCTACATCTGCTCTGCCGAGCGGCTGCACAACATCAAGACAAAGAAGGGCTTCACGTACGGCGGCAAGGACGATCCGGTGCTGCTCGCCTTCGCGCAGGGCGACTGGCCGGCGCCCGGCGAGATCACGTCGCCGTGGGCCACCGCGCCCATGGTCGCGGGCGACTGCCGCGGCAGCCACAATCTGCACATCCTGCCGATGCCGATCAACTCGCAGACGTCGTACTGGTCGGGCCCGA
>DAIRVP010000281.1:0-5331 GCA_036802765.1 Candidatus Rokuibacteriota bacterium | reverse complement strand
CACCTGAGCGCGTCCATCGTGGTCGTCGGCAGCACGGCGTTCCTCCTCCTCGCAGGGCGCTCGGATCGGCCCACCGCGCTCCAGTGGGAGTCGCGCGTCGTCGCGCTCACTCGCGCGCTGGTCTGGCTCGCGATCGCGGCCGGCGGCATCGTGCTGGCGCACCAGGCGGCCACCCTGGAGTCGCGCGCGGCCGCGGCGCTCGAGCCGCTGGCGCTCGCACGAGTCGCGTTCGAAACGCGATTCGGCCAGATCTGGCTGGTACGTCACGGAGTGCTGCTGCTGCTCGGCGTGTTCGTGACGCTGCGCCTCGATCTGCGCCGCAGCCTCGACTGGCGCGCCGCGCGCGGTGAGACGCTGCTGCTCGCCGCGCTCGCGCTCGGCGTCCTCGCTGCCGCGGGTCACTCCGCCGCCGTCGAGCCCTCGGCGATGACCGCCATCGCGGCGGACGTCGGTCACCTGCTCGCGGCCGGTGCCTGGGCCGGCGCGCTCCCGGCACTCGCGCTGCTCCTGCGCGCGGCCAGCCGCGAAGCCGGTGCCGACGCTCGACCATACGCCGTGGTCGCGACACGACGCTTCTCTCGCGCGGCGCTGGTGCTCGTCGTGATCCTGCTCGGCACGGGAATCCTCATCGGCATCGCCCAGGTCGGTTCGATGGGCGCGCTGCTCGGCACGCGCTACGGCCGCCTGCTCCTGATCAAGCTCGCGCTCGTCGTCGTCACGCTCGCCGCCGCCACGCTCGGTCGGCGGCTTCTGTTGCCTCGGCTCGGAGCGGAGGCAGCGACGGTGGGACGTCCCGCAATGCGGCGTCTCGTCGCGTCGGTCGCCGTCGAAGCGTGCGGCGTCCTCGCCATCCTGCTGGTCGTCGTCATGCTCGGCGTGTCGCCGCCCGCGCGCCACGAGCAGCCCGAGTGGCCGCTGTCGTTCAGACTCGCGCTCGGGGCGCTGGCGGACACGCCGGACGCGCGGCCATTCGTCCTGATCGGTACCCAGCTCGCCATCCTGGGCGTCGTCATCGCGCTGTGCTCGATGGCGCTGCGCGCCGCACGATTGCCGTTGCTCGCCGGCGGCGGCGTCTTGTTGTTCGCGGGGCTCGCGATGGCCGTGCCGCCGCTCGCGACTGATGCCTACCCGACGACCTACGAGCGGCCGCCCGTACCGTATCAGGCGGCCTCGATCGCAACCGGCGCCGGGCTGTATGCACGCAACTGTGCGACGTGTCATGGCCCCTCGGGCGCGGGCGATGGCCCGGCAGCGCGCGCGATGTCACCGCCGCCGCCCGATCTGAGAGCGCATCACGCGACGCTGCACACGGCCGGCGATCTCTACTGGTGGATCACGCACGGTCGTCGCGCCATGCCGGCCTTCGGCCACCTCGAGCCCGACCAGCGCTGGAGCCTGGTGAATTACCTGCGGGCGCTCGCCGCCGCCGACCCCGCGCGTCGCCTCGGCCCCGTCGTCGATTCCGCTCGGCCGCAAGTCGTGGCGCCCGATTTCACGTTCGCCGTCGGCCCCACGCCCCCACGCGCGTTGCGTGATTACCGTGGCGCCCGCATCGTGCTGGTCGTGCTCTACACGCTTCCTGGCTCTCGCGAGCGGATGGCGGAGCTGGCCGCGCGTTACGAGCTCTTCGCTCCCCTCGGCGCCGAGATCATCGCCGTGCCGACCGACGCTTCACCGCAAGCGATCAAGATGCTGGGCGCGGAGCCTCGGATCTTTTTCCCCGTCGTCACCGAGGGCGCCGCCGACATCGTCCGGACGTACGGCCTCTTCATGCCGGCGCCACACGCCGAGTTCCTCGTCGATCGACAGGGCTATCTGCGCGCGCTCGAAGCGGCGCCGCGGGGCACCGACCGGATGCTCGCCAACATCCAGGTCCTCAACGAGGAAAAAGTCGTCGCCGCGCCGCCAGCCGAGCACGTGCACTGATGGCCGCCTGGAAGGTGGTGCTCTTGCTCGACCTCGCGCTGGCGCTCGGCGTCGGCGGCGGCTATCTGTGGTGGGGACGCCAGGTCGACCGCCTCGGTCGCGAGCTCGCCGAGGCGAAGGCTGCGGCCGCGGGTCCGCGTGAGTTTCATTCGGAGGGCGTGATCCGCGCGGTCCTTCCCGAGATCGGCGTCGTCGTGATCACTCACGACGAGATCGCCGGCTACATGCCGGCGATGACGATGGGATTCCGTGCGACATCGCCGAAGGTCTACGACGGTGTCGGAGTCGGTGATGCCGTACGATTCACCTTGGGAGGCGTCCCCCCGAATCTGGCGCTCACGTCGATCGAAAAGCTCGGGCGCCGCTGAGGAGGTCTGCGAGTGAAGTTCTTGTGTGCTCTCGTCGGCGTCATGACGCTGCTGACGCGCGAAGCGTGGGCGGATCACGGCGGGCCGATCCGCACCGCCGGCTGGAGCCCGATGGCGGCCGCGCTGCTCTTCGGAGGCTTGGCCTTGCTCGCAGGGATGCTGGTGGTCGTGATCGTCGCCTTGCTCACACGACGCGACCGGTCCTCGTCCTGAGGTCGACCTAGCGCTCGGCCTTTCGCATCCGCCGCCGCGGCGAGTCCGCCTCTTCGCCCACCGCCGCGCGCAGCGTCTTCAACAACCCGAGCGCCTCGTGGCTCAGTGGCCGCTGGCGCGGATGGATCACGTCGAGGCTGCGGCTGAGCGGCTCGGCGTCGGTGACCTCGAGCCCGACGAGCCGGCGTCGCCGGATTTCGTTCACCACCGCGAGGTGCGGAAGAAACGCGAGCCCCATCCCGCGCTCGACCATGCGTTTGGCCGTCTCGATCGTCTCCACTTCGAGCACCACGTTCGGGACGAGTCCGGCGCGGCGGAAGAGACCGTGGCTGAGCGTCCAGTCGCTCGAGCCGCGATCGAAGAAGATCAGCGGCTGCGCCGCAATGTCGTCGAGCCGCACGCGTCGCGTGCGCGCGACCTGCGAGTCCGGCCGGGCCACGAGGACGAGCGGGTCGTCACGAAGACTGAGCGTTTCGACCTCGGGATGATGCAACGAGCGGGCGAGGCCGATCTCGGCCTGACCGCCGAGCACCATCTCCAGCACTTCTTTGGAGTGACCGGAGCGGACGGTGATCATGACCTTGGGGTGCGCGGCCTGGAACCGCTTGAGCACGTCGGGCAGCAGATAGGTGCAGATCGATAGCGCAGCAGCGATCTGCAGCGCGCCGCCGCTCGCCGGTCGCAGATCGTGCACGGCCTGACGGGCCAGGGCCACCGCGTGCAGCAATTGTTCGGCGTGCGGCCGAAATGCGCGTCCCGCCGCCGAGAGCGTCAGGCCGCTCTGGCTTCGGACGAACAGGGGCACCCCGAGCGACTCCTCCAGGGCGCGAATCCGGGCGCTGATCGCGGGCTGAGTCACCCGCAGGGCGTCGGCGGCGCGCCGAAAGCCCCCGAACGTTCCCACCGCGAGGAAGGCCTCGACCTGCCCGATCTCCACCCATTCACCTCGCTTATCAGCATGCTCGTGCCGATATGACCCGATTATACCCGGCTGTGAAAGATCTTTCCGATCGAGAAAGTTTATCGGCCTGATAAAAACAATGAGTTTGCCGGCCGCACACGGTCCCCGGCACAGTGAGTGCACCAGTGAGTGATGCGCGTCGATGTAAGGACGACACGCGAATACTCACGACGCCAATGGAGGCGACGATGGACGGCCGATGCGGATGCGGACACGAGGTTTCCAGCGCGCGAGCGCTGTTTGGCTGTTTCGAATGCGGCACGACGTGCTGCCGGGGCTGCACCATTCATCTGGAGTCGGCGACCTACTGCCGCGCGTGCGCGGGGTCGCTGCTCGAGACGGCGGCCGTGCACGCGGCCGACGCTTTCGAGCTGCACTGAACATCTCGGGGGAGGAATCACGATGAGCACCTGTCATTGCGGAATGACGCTCGAGCGGGATCGTCAAGCTTCGTGCGCGGAGTGCGGGACGACGATCTGCGCGTCCTGCTCGCTCGAGTTCGACGCGACCACCTACTGCCGCTGGTGCGCCAGCACGTCGGCGCTCAAGCGGAGCGCGTAAACCGTAGTGCGAGCCGCAGGGCGTCGCGGGGCTGGGGTCCCCGCCGTCCGAGGCGAGCCTATGAACCGAAGGAGATCCACGCGATGATCGAGAGCAAAGGCAAAGCGTTCCGCCGGCTGCTGGCCGAGGAGCCCTACGTGTTTACGGGCGGCGTCTATTCACCGCTGGATGCGCAGATCGCCGAGAAGGTCGGCATCAACGCCATCTACCTCAGCGGCTATTCCGTCGCCATGGCCAACGGCTGGCCGGACATGGGATTCCTCACCCAGACGGAAGTGGCCCGCATCGCGTCGATGGTGGCGAGCGCCGTCGACGTGCCGGTCATCGCGGACGCGGACGACGGCTACGGCAACGCGCTGTCGACGATGCGCACGGTGCAGGAGATGATCAAAACCGGCGTGGCGGGCATCCACCTCGAGGATCAGCGCTTCCCGAAGCGCTGCGGCCACATCGCGGGCAAGACGATCGTCAGCCGCGAAGAGGCGCTCGGCAAGTACCGCGCGGCCATCGACGTGCGCGACCGCCTGGATCCCGACTTTTTCATCATCGCGCGCACCGACGCCTACGGCGCGGTGGGCGGCAGCATGGAAGAAGCCATCGCGCGCGGCCGCATGTACGCGGACGCCGGCGTGGACTCGGTGTGGGCGGAGCTGTCGAACGCATCCCGCGAGCCGGCGATCGAGTTCGCGAACGCGATGCGCAAGACGCATCCGAATCTGCCACTCTCGTTCAACTACTCTTCGTCGTTCAAGTGGTCGAGCGACAGCAACCCGCTCACATTCAAGGAACTCGGCGAGCTCGGCTACAAGTTCATCTTCATCACGCTCTTTGCCGCGCACGCGGGCATGTACGCGACGTGGAACGCGATGGAGGAGCTGGCGCGCGACCAGGAGCAGGCGCAGTGGCGGCTGGAAAAGACGAAGGCCGGACACCCCACCGAGAGCCATCACGTCATGGCGCGCGTGGCCCACTTCCAGGAGCTGGAGAAAAAGTACATTCCCGGCACCGAGGAGCGGATCAAGGGCAGCCACGGCTTCGACGACAAGCGCATGCATTGAGTTCAACTCGAAGGGGGGCTTCGCCCCCCTTCCGACCGTCGTCGCACGCCTGCGGCGTGCTCCTCCGTGCCTCCCCCCAGCAGCAGGATTGCGCCGGCGGAGCCGGCGCTCGAACACGATCGCCCTTATCGCTCGCGCGACGCGGTCACAACGAGACGCTCCCGCGTTGCCCATAGTGAGGCTTGTTCGAGCGCCGGCTTTGCCGGCGCATTCCTTGTTGTTGGGGGGAGGCAGGGAGGAGCGC
>DAIRVP010000280.1:0-5349 GCA_036802765.1 Candidatus Rokuibacteriota bacterium | reverse complement strand
CATGGGCTACTGCATCGGCGGACCGTTCGGGCTCAAGCTCATCGAGCGGGCCCCCGAGCGCGTCGTGGCCGCCGTGCTGTGCCAGCCGGTCGGGCATCGGCCGGAGAATCCCGACGTCATGTACAACTCCGGTCGCGATGTCTGGGCACCAGAGCTGCGCGCCCGGCGGCCTGAGATCACCATTGAGAGCATCGAAGCGTACCTGCACAACCTGTATCGCGTACGCCCGGACTTCGTATACAGCGTGTCGCGCGATTTCGTCCGGTCTTGCCAGACGCCGCTCCTCGTGATGCCGGACGACACGCCGGCGCATCCCTATCAGACGTCCGTGGACATTGCCGCGCTGGCGCCGAAGGCCCAGTCGACGGTATTCCCCTGGAGAGAGCCGAAGCAGTTGCTCGAGAAGACGATCGACCAGGTGCGCGCCTTCCTGAGATCGCACCAGCCGTAACGGGGCTACTTCACCCAGGAATTGGTTGTCCGATTGGCTCCGTCGGTCAACACAGCGACCAGCGCGCGTGTCGCGCCGCTTTGGAACGCGCGCCGGCGATGAATGAGGACGACGGCGACGCTGATTCGTAGGGAGGGCATGCGCAGCGCGCACAGGGTGCCCGCGCGCAGCTCTTCGTCGATGCTGCTCGCCGGCAAGAGGGCCAGACCGAAACCGGCCTCGACCATGCGCTTCTGCGCCGTGAGGCTGTCGATCGGAACGATGTCCGACGCATCGAGCCCGGCGGCGGCGAGCGCCTGCGCCAACGCGGACACGTAGGGGTCGCGACCGGTGCCCGCGCGCGGCGGGAAGGCGACCCATTTCTCGCCGGACAGCGCGCGCCTTTCCACGCGGCGCGCGCGGGCGAGCCGGTGACGGGGTGAGCACACCGGGACCATCGGCTCGTCGTGGATCTTGGCGGAGACGAGCTCCGGATGCGGATCGTTGCCGTAGCGGAGCCCGAGCGTGGCGTCGCCGCGCCGCACGAGCTCACTGACCTCGGCGCTGAGCGCGGTCCGGATCCGCAGATCGACCGTCGGGTATGCTTCGCGAAAGCGGCTGAGACCCTTGGTCAAGCCCGTGCTTGCGAGCGTGCCGACGATCGCGAGCGTGACGGTGCCGTGCGTCGCGCCGCGCACCGCGCCGACTGCGTCGATGCCGTCGCGCATCGATGCGAGGAGCGCTTCCGCGTGCGGCAGAAAGGCGCGCCCAGCGTCGGTCAGGATGACGCCGCTGCGGACGCGCTCGAAGAGCGGCGCCCCCAGCTCGTGCTCGAGGAGATGGACGCGGCGGCTGATCGCCGGCTGCGAGAGGTGCAGCGCGCCCGCCGCGCGCGTGAAGCCGCCCCGCCGCACGATCACCACGAAGGCCTCGACCTGGTCGAGCTCCATCAGGCCATCAGCATAGCGAATGGCCGTCACAACATCTATGCATTCGACTCATGTGCCGTGACTGGACTATCGTCCGCGCAGGAGGTGCCCCGATGCATGCTCACGACGGGAGCCACGGGCGCGTGCGTCAACGTGAAGGACCCACTGAGGCCGTTGACGCCGCTGCCACGCGCGGGCTATCGTCGCCGTGCTCTTGCACTCCGCGCGGTACTGGAGGCTCGCCCATGAAGTGTCCCCGGTGCCAGCAGGAGAACCCTCCCCAGGCGAATTTCTGCATGGTATGCGGGACGCCCTCTGTGGGTACTGACGTGGCTGGCACACGCGGGGCGTTGGCCGAGGCCCTCGCCCGCGAGAATGCCAGCCGCGAGATCGTTCGGGTGATGTCCGGCTCGCTAACAGACGATCAGCCAGTGTTCGACACGATCGTGCGCAACGCAGCACGGGTCTGTGGCGCGCTCGATGCTGTTCTGGCGCTGGCGGACGGTGACGACTTTGTACAGCGAGCTCACTGCGGTCCCATTGAGACGGAGCTGGGCGCGCGTTACCCGCTTCGGGGCACGGTCGGTGGCCACGCAATTCTAGAAGCGCGTGTCATTCAGGTCGAGAACGCGGCGGAGGCAACGGACTACCCGCTGGCGCGCGCGGCGGCGCAGCGCTTCGGTTACGGGACAACACTGAGTGTGCCACTACTTCGGGAGGGCATCGCGATCGGTGCGATAACAATCCGCCGCACCGAGGTCCGCCCTTTCGGCGAGAGACAGATCGCACTCCTGCAGACCTTCGCCGACCAGGCCGTCATCGCCATAGAGAACGTGCGCCTGTTCACGGAGCTGCAGGAGAAGAACCGGGCGTTGATACTCGCGCATGCACAGGCCACCCAGGCGCTGGAGCAGCAGACGGCGACCGCCGAGCTACTCAAAGTGATCGGCCGGTCCACGTCGGATCTCGAGCCCGTGTTCAAAACGCTCGCAGAGAGCGCTGTCAGGCTGTGCGAAGCGGAGCAAGCGTCGATCTTCCGTTTCGATGGCCGGCTTCTTCGAGCCGTCGTCACCCTCAACCTGCCCGCCGCGCAACGCGACGTCCTCGAGCAGAATCCCATTGTCCCGGGGCGCGGGAGCGGAGCGGGACGGGCGGCGATTGAGCGGCGGACAGTCCATATTCATGATGTCCAAGCGGATCCTGAATATACGTACGGAGGGAAGTTCTTCTTCCGGACCCTGCTCGCCGTCCCGATGTTCCGCGCGGGCGAATTACTGGGGGCGATCAGCATCCAGCGCGACGAGGTACGGCCGTTCACGGACAATCACATCGCCCTGATGGAGACCTTCGCCGACCAGGCTGTCATTGCGATCGAGAATGTGCGGTTGTTCAACGAGCTGGGAGCGCGGACAGCCGAGCTTACGCGTTCGGTGGAGGAGCTGACGGCGCTTGCGGAGGTGAGCCGCGCGCTCGGCTCTACCCTGAATCTGGACACCGTGCTGGCCACCATTGTGGCTCGCGCCATTCAGCTATCCGAGACGGACGCGGGCACCCTCTGGGAGTATGACCCGACATCGGACGTCTTTCACCTCCGAGCTGCGGACAACCTCGAGGAGGACATCGTCTCTGTGCTGCGAGCGACTCCGCTGCAGCGGGGTGAAGGGACGGTCGGGCGGCTCGCGGATACCCGAGCACCGATCCAGATCGCGGACGTCCTTGAGGAGTCCACGTATCGGGGTCGACTCGAGGTCATCGTACGATCCGGGTATCGTGCGATTCTGTCGGTGCCACTGTTGCTCGAGGATCAGCTGATCGGAGCGCTGACAGTCAATGCCAAGACGCCTCGAGAATTTCCCCCTGCGGTCGTAGATCTTCTCACGACCTTCGCCACGCAGTCGGCCCTCGCGATCCAGAACGCGCGGCTATTCCGCGAGATAGAGCAAAAGAGTCGGGAGCTCGCTGTCGCCAGCCAGCACAAATCGGAATTTCTCGCCAACATGTCGCATGAGCTGCGCACGCCGCTTAACGCCGTCATCGGATTCTCCGAAGTTCTCATCGACCGCATGTTCGGCGAGCTAAACGAGAAGCAGGAGGAGTACCTGAAGGACATCCATGCCTCTGGGCAGCACCTCCTCTCGCTCATCAACGACATTCTCGATCTCTCGAAGGTCGAAGCGGGGAAGATGGAGCTGGGGCTGTCCGAGTGCGACATGTCGATGACGATCGACGATGCGCTGATGCTCGTCCGTGAGCGGGCCGCGCGTCGAAGCATCGCGCTCCACACGGCCGTCGATGAGCGACTTGCGCAGATCCACGCGGACGGGCGGAAAATCCGGCAAGTACTCTTGAATCTGCTGTCGAACGCGATCAAGTTCACGCCCGAGGGGGGCCGCATCGAGGTCGCGGCAAAACCCGTGGACGGATGCATTGAGGTCTCGGTGAGCGACACCGGGGTCGGCATAGCGCGCGAGGACCATGAGGCGGTGTTCGAGGAGTTTCGGCAGGTCGGGGCCGGCGACAAGAAAATAGAAGGCACCGGGCTCGGCCTCGCCCTGTCGCGGAAGTTCGTCGAGCTACATGGCGGCAAGATCTGGGTGAAGAGCCAGGTTGGCGCGGGATCGACGTTCACCTTCACGGTGCCGGTGCGGGATGCCAGTGATCACATCCGCCGCTGAAGTGCGGGCCGCCGCACGCCGTGGCGAATGGCGTGGCACGACCGCTGGACATTGCCCGGCCTACCAGCAGGTGAACCTCGCGATCCTTCCAAAGGATGTGGCCGCTGAGTTTGCCGCGTTCTGCACGCGCAATCCTAAGCCGTGTCCGATCATCGAGATCACTCCGCCGGGCGATCCAGAGCCCGCTCGTTCAGCCCCCGGAGCCGACCTCCGCACGGACGTGCCTGGTTACCGCATCTACCGGAAAGGCGAGCTGATCGAACAGCGAGGCGACCTGCGAGACGTGTGGCGCGACGATCTGGTCGCGTTCCTTCTAGGCTGCAGCTTCACCTTCGAGCACGCGCTGGTCGATGCCGGCCTTCCCCCGAGAAACGTCGAGCTCGACACCAAGGTCCCGATGTTCGTCTCCAACATCGCGTGCGTTCCCGCAGGGCGTTTTCATGGGCCGATGGTGGTCACCATGCGCCCCATCCCTGAGGCGCGCGTCGATTTCGTTCGCGAGCTATCGGCCCGCTACCCGCACGCCCACGGCGCGCCGCTCCACGTCGGCGACCCCGAGGCGATTGGAATTGCCGACCTGAGTCGACCTGATTACGGCGAGCCGGCACCCATCTACGCCGGTGAGATCCCGGTCTTCTGGGCCTGCGGCGTGACACCACAGGCGGTTGCGGAAAAGGCCAGGGTCGAATACATGATCACCCACGAGCCCGCGCAGATGTTCGTGACCGATCTACCTCGCGAGGGAGACCGCTGACTCGCTTGACGAATTGAGTCGATGGCCGGAGGATCTGAGCTTCATCGTCATGTTTCGTTCCGATTACGACGCTGTTACGAGATATGGACGCCGGGTTACGGCGGAGCCGAAACCACCGGAGCAAGTGGCGCTCCGCGAAGCCGACAAGTCTATCCTGTGCTGGTGGTCGTTCCTGTTGCTCGTCTCGGCTGGAAACCTCGTCCTGTGGGTCATCATCGCCCGCGAAGTGCACCGCCTCTCCGACGCCTACGTCGCCCAGCAACTCTTGCTCTCTGGCATCTTCGCGGCCGCCTGCGCGTTCCGATCCATACTTCCGCGGGTCGATCTCGAGCGACAATGCCTTTGGAATTCCCCGCTGTCTTCGATCTTCGTGGGCCGGAGCGTCGCGACGGTAGCGGAGCTCTGCTTCGCCGGACAGTGTGCGTTGTTGATCTCGAAGCTGTCGGCGCTGACCGGGAACGCGTGGCTACAAGTGCTCGGATGGTCGATCGTGCCGCTCATTCTCCTCGCCCAGTTGTGCTGCTGGTATGCCGTGATCAGTCTGAATCACCTCGGACACGC
>DAIRVP010000279.1:0-5462 GCA_036802765.1 Candidatus Rokuibacteriota bacterium | reverse complement strand
GGACCACCTGATCGTCGTCGAGGGGCCGCTGAACGACGACCGCGCGCTGGCGGTCATCAAGGAAGCGCGCACGCTCGTGCCCAACAAGCCGATCAAGTACCTCGTCGTCAGCCACCATCACTTCGATCACTCGGGTGGCGTGCGCGCGTTCGCGGGCGAAGGCATCACGCTGATCACGCACGACGCCAGCAAGGCGTACGTCGAGAAGGTCGTGGCCGCGCCGGCGACAGTGAGTCCGGATCACCTCGCCAAGTCCGGCAAGAAGGCCGCCGTGGAAGGCGTGCGCGATCGCCGCGTGCTGACCGACGGGACCCGGACCGTCGAAATCCGGCAGATCGCCGGTATCCAGCACGCCGACGACATGCTGATGGTCTATCTGCCGAAGGAGAAGTTCCTCATCCAGGCGGACGCATACACGCCGCCGGCGCCAAACGCGGCGCCAATGAGCCCGCCGAGCCCCTTCAACGTAAGCCTCGCAGAAAACATCAAGCAGCAGGGACTCGCGGTCGACCAGATCCTTCCGCTGCACGGTCGCATGGTTCCGCTCGCGGAGCTGCATAAGGCGGCCGGCGTTACGCACTGAACGCTCAAGTCGGGGGGCTTCCCGGCGCCCCCGGCCGTTCGAACGACGGGGCCGAGCATGAACTGGCTGGTGAAGGAAGAGCCGACCCACTACGGGTGGGACGAGCTCATGAAAGACAAGAAGGCGGTGTGGAGCGGCGTCAGGAACGCGCTGGCGCAGAAGCATCTTCGCGCCATCAAGAAGGGCGACCGCATCTTCTACTACCACACCGGCGACGAGAAGGCGGTGGTCGGGATCGCGAAGGCGCTGTCCGACGCCTACCCCGATCCTGAGGACGCGAGCGCAAAGTACGCCGCGGTCGATATCGCGCCGGTCAAGCGCCTGCCCAGGCCGGTCACGCTCGCCGAGATCAAGGCGGAGGCAGCCTTCAAAGACTTCCCGCTGGTCCGCATCTCGCGGCTGTCGGTGATGCCCGTCACCGATGCGCAATGGGATCGCATCGAGCGAATGGCAGCCAAAGCCGGTTAACGCCGGCGTCGTGTCGCGCATCGGGGCGCCGGGCCCACGTGTCCCAATAGCGTGACCCGGATGACGCGGACGATGAGTTGGACGCGGATCGGCAATGGCGAGCACGGGCTCGAGCACCTGTTGCTCGATGACGGCTCCGCCGACGGCCTCGTCATCGCCCTCGACGAGGACCGGCGGCCCTTCCGCCTCGGCTACCGGCTCACCTGGGACGCATCGTGGCGCCTGACCGATGCGCGGCTCGTCGTGACCACGCAGGACGAGACCCGGACGCTGCAGCTCGAGAGCGACGGCAAGGGCCACTGGCGCGATGGTGAAGCGCACGCGCTGCCTCAGCTCGACGGCTGTATCGACATCGACATCTGGCCGACGCCATTCACGAACACGTTGCCGCTCCGGCGCGATCCGATGGCCGTCGGTGAGCGTCGCGTCTTGGTCGTCGCATGGGTCGCAGCGCCCGAGCTGAGCGTTCGGCCGGCACGCCAAGCGTATACGCGGCTGGCCGATCGGCGCTATCGCTTCGAGAGTCTCGACAGCGACTTCAGCGCAGAGCTCGTGGTCGACGCGGATGATCTCGTCGTCGACTACGAAGCCCTCTTCCGGCGCGTGTACTAGCCGGCCTACATCACACCCTGGCGCTTCAGCTCGGCGACGTCGTCGGCGCCGAGGCCGAGCCACGTGTTCAGCACTTCGGCGTT
Organism: Candidatus Rokuibacteriota bacterium; assembly: GCA_036802765.1. GTDB lineage: Bacteria > Methylomirabilota > Methylomirabilia > Rokubacteriales > CSP1-6 > AR12. The sequence goes on along the minus strand of DAIRVP010000279.1, from coordinate 3,716 downwards.
GTGCTGGCCCAGGAGCGGTGACGCCGTGACCCGTGGCGGCGCGCCGTCGACACGCACGGGCCACGCCGGCATCTTGAACGGTCCGCCCGGGTGGTCCATGACCTGCATGATCCCGCGCTTCTCGAAGCTCGGATCGCTGTGCAGCTCCATCGTGTCGAAGACCGCACCGGCGGGCACGCCGACGCCGCTGATCAGCGTCATCGCCTCTTCCTTGGTGTGTTTGCGCGTCCACTCGGTGATGATCGCATCCAGCTCGGCCTCGTTCCGGAGCCGGGCCTCGCCGGTGGCGAAGCGCGGATCGTCGATCAGCTCCTCGCGCCCGATCAGCTTCATCAGCCGCGCCCAGTGCTCGGGATTGGCGCGGCTCGTGATGATGTAGACCCAGTCGTTAGCGCCGTTCGGCTTGCACTGATAGGTTCCGGACGGCGCGTTCGCGCCCATGACGCTCTTCGGCCCGCGTCGTGGCGCGGCTTTCCCGGTGCGCGCCTGAACCGCGAAGCAGGTGCGCATGTAGTGAAGCATTGCGTCCTGCATCGCCACCTGCAGCCGCCGGCCCTTGCCGGTGCGTTGCCGTTCGTGCAGCGCGCCGAGAATCGTGATCGCCATCAGCATGCCGGTGCCGGTGTCGCCGAAGCTCGGCCCGGGCTTGCAAGGCGGACGGTCGGGCTCGCCCGTCACGCTCATCATGCCGCCCGCGGCCTGCGCGATCATGTCGAAGGCGAGGCCCTTCTCATACTTGCTACCGGTGCCGAACCCCTGGATCGAGCAATAAATGAGACGCGGGTTGAGCTTCCTGACGTCGTCGTAGCCGAGGCCGAGGCGCTCGATCGTCCCCGGCGCCATGTTCTCGACGGTGACGTCCGCCTTCTCGAGCAGGTCCTTCGCGAGAGCGAGCCCACGCGGTGACTTGAGATCGAGCGTCAGCGACTTCTTGTTGGCGTTGAACATGTGGAAGTACCACGGGTCGTCCGGAGCCTTTCCCGGAAGCACCCGGCGGGCGGGATCACCCGTCTTCGGGTTCTCGATCTTGACCACCTCGGCGCCGAGCCAGGCCAGCGCCTCGGTGCACGAGGGCCCCGCCTCGAACTGGGTGAAATCGACCACTCGGATGCCGGTGAGGAACTGCAGCTCCTGGCAGGTGTCGCTTATCACAGGTCTCTCCTCCTTGACCTTGAAGCCGCTCCCGCGTCATTTCATAATCGCGCGACCGGGTCAACTCCCCAGGAGGTTTTATGGCAGACAGCACGCACTGGGTCGGTACCTGGACGGCAGCGCCCGCACCCGCCGAGGGCGCGGCTTTCAGCAACCATACGCTGCGAATGATCCCGCGCGTCAGTCTTGGCGGCAACCGTGTGCGAGTACGCATTTCCAACGGCTGCGGCAGTCGCCCGCTGGCGATCGGCGCCGCGTTCGTCGGCTTGCGCAGCGCGGGGCCGGCGGTGGTGCCGGGCTCGAATCGGCGGCTGACGTTCGGCGGAGACCCGGCCGCGACGATAGCCGCTGGCGCGCTCATCGTCAGCGATCCCGTCGAGCTGGCGGTGCCGCCGCTGTCGGACCTGGCCGTCAGCGTGTACCTGCCGGAGGATCTGCCGGCGAGCTTCGGCATCACCGGCCGCTACGCGCGGCAGACCAATTACGTCTCGCCGCCGGGAAATTTCAGCGCCTCAGACGCGATGCCGGTCGGCAAGCTCACCGACGACTGGTATTTCGTCTGTGGTGTCGACGTCGTCGCGCCGCAAGCAACGGGCGCCATCGTCGCGCTCGGGGATTCGCTGACCGACGCGAACATCTCCACGCACGACGGCCATCACAGCTGGCCCTCGCAGCTCGCGCGTCGGCTGATCGGGCGGTCCGGCGGGCGGCCGATGGCCGTGATGAATCAGGGACTAGGCGGCAACCGCATCCTGCACGACATCCGGGGCGACAGCGGTCTGCGTCGCTTCGACCGCGACGTGCTGGCGCAGCCCGGCGTGACGCACACGATCATCATGCTCGGCACCAACGACCTGCGAAACCGCTGGCGCAAGCCCGAGGAAGAAGTCACCGCGCCGCAGATGATCGCCGGGCTGAAGCAGCTCGCCGTGCGCGGCCACACGCGCGGCATCAAGGTGATCGCCGCCACGCTCACGCCGTTCGAGAACGAGACGTTCTTGCCCGGCGCGTGGAGCCCCAAGCGCGAGGCGATCCGCCAGGAGGTCAACGACTGGATGCGCAAGACCGACGCCTTCGACGCGATCGTCGATTTCGATCGGGCGTTGCGCGATCCCGACCATGCCACGCGCATGCTGCCGATCTACGATTGCGACGACCACCTGCACCCGAGCGACCTCGGCTATCGCGCGATGGGTGACGCGATCGATCTCGCCCTGTTCGAGTGACGGGAGCTGGAATCCGCGGTCTCGAGCTACAGGATGCGAACCCGTGTTCAGAGCCGGCGTGCGCCCACCCAATGTGTGTCGTACCACTCGTCGTCGAGTCTCGCGACGCTCACGCGTTTGCCCGTTTGTCTCGCGTGGATGAACTTCCCGCCGCCGATGTAAATCCCGTTGTGGCGAAGACGGTCGAAGAAGACCAAGTCCCCGGGCTGCAGTTCATCTCTCGGTACCGGTGTGCCGTACCGGTACTGCTTGGCGGCGTTGTGAGGCAGCGAGACACCGACCCGACTGTAGACGTAGCGGACGAAGCCAGAGCAGTCGAAGCCGTCTGGACTCGCTCCGCCCCAGCGATAAAGAGTACCGACATGTTTCAGGGCAATCTCGACGACGTGCCGGCCGCTCCGATCGGGTTGGGGACGCGCTGGTCCCGAGCTTAACGACGTCCCGTCCTTTTGTCGGTCTTCGTCCGGCTCGACGCTCGCCGCTCCCTTCGGGATCGAGGGCGCCGGCATGCTCGTCGAGGGTTGGACAGCAGAGCAGCCTGCCAGAACCACGGCTAGGCCCAGCATGAGCGTCATCCAACCGCGCGTCTCGACGCGGGAAGGCCGGTCGGCCCTAACGCAGCGAAAGACGCATGCCCTTGGTGTCAGGGCACGTTGAACCCCGGGGCCCTCTCGGCAAGGAGGTCGCGGTGGTCGATGCGGGAGTCGACGCCAGTTCACTATTCAAAATGATACCGGGATTCGAACCCGTGTCATGGTCGCGCCAAGTTTTCGCCAGCGAATTAAAGGGTTATAGGACGAGGTCGCCTCGAAAAACCTGCCCGCGACTAAAACACGCTTCTGAACGGGACTGTTCAAAGTAGAGACGGTACATCCGAGCACTGGCTGATCCTCGCTGACCGTGCGGCCCGATCCTTGTAGGATGCGCCGTGACGATCACAGAACAGGAGCGGATCGCCATTGAGGTTTGGCATTCACAACTCGTCCTAGCTCGACAGTCCCGATCCGACCGAGGCATTCGAGGTGGTGTCTCCTTTAGCCTTCCAGACGAGACGCTTGTTCACGCCGTAGAGGTCGAGCTGTTGGTACAGCGGCATGGAGGCCGCATCGTCGACGACGATGCGGTTGATGCGATGGAACAGCTCGAGACGCCGCTTCGAGTCCATTCTCTGCTTCGCCATCCCTGTTTCGTGGGCGTACGATTCCATCCGGAGCTGAAATCCGCCCTATCCGCTCTTCGCTTCCTTCATCGAGGCGGCGGTCGCGCAGAGCCGGTTGGTGTATGCCTCTTAAGGAGGTTTTATGGTCGAACTCAATCACACCATCGTTTGGTGCAAAG
>DAIRVP010000278.1:0-5485 GCA_036802765.1 Candidatus Rokuibacteriota bacterium | reverse complement strand
TGGCTCGATCGCCTGGTGGCCGTGCTCGCTTGCGAGCGACTGCGCGCTTTGCAGCGCTTCCTGGGCTTTCACCGTCAGTTTGTCGAGTCTCATTCTGTTCTCTTCTTATTTGCCGTCGGGGCACCTTCGCAGGGCGACCCACGCGGGCTCGCCTCGGCTTCGCCTGCGGCTCGCACTACGGCCCGACGGTCGGCGAATCACTACGTGCCGTCCTTTATCCTTGCGCATACCCTCGTGGTGAATCGGTTCGCAGCGCCCGCAGGCGCTCGTACAGCTCTTTCTCCGCCGCCGTCAGCTCGGACGGCATCATGATGCGCACGGTCACCAGCTCGTCGCCGGCGCCACCCCCTTTGAGCCGCGGCATGCCATATCCCGGCAGGCGAAACGTCCGGCCGCTCGATGTCGCTGGCGGGACCTTCATCGAGACTTTGCCCCGCAGCGTCGGCACCTGGATCGTCGCGCCCAGCGCCGCCTCGGGCGCGGTGATCGGCAGCGTCGAATGAAGGTCGTCGCCCTTGCGCTCGAATTGCGGATGTGGAGCGACGGAAACGACGAGATAGAGATCACCACGGCCGCCGGCGCCGCCGCCGCCTTCGCCGGACACTCGCACCCTTTGCCCCGTCCGCACACCCGCGGGAATCTTTACGTCCACCTCGCGACGAACGCGCTGCCAGCCGGTGCCGTGACAGGTCGCGCACGGCTTGCCGCCGACGTTGCCGCTACCCTGGCACGTCGCACACGGCTCGTCGACTTCCAGCGCGAGCGACTTGCGCGTTCCGTTGAACGCCTCCTCCAGCGAGATCTCGACGCCTGCCTGAATGTCCTCACCGCGCCGTCGGCGGCTCGCGCGGCCGAAGCGCCCTCCAAGGAGGTCCTCGAATCCGCCCGACCCTGCGCGCGCACCGGTCCCCGTGCGGGCTCCGAGATCACCGAAGATCGAGCGGAAGAACTCGGAAAAGTCGCCGGCGTCGCCATACTCGACCGTGAAGCCACCGCCCTGCTGACCACCTGGGCCGCTCGCCTGGTGGGCGTAGCGCTCCCAATCCGGACCGAGCGTGTCGTAGCGGCGGCGCTTTTCGGGATCCGACAGAACCTCGTACGCCTCGTTGATCTCCTTGAAGCGCGCGTCCTGGCCCTTGTTGACGTCGGGATGGTATTTGCGGGCGAGCTTGCGGTACGCGGACTTGATGGTCTTGTCTTTAACGTTTCGGTCGACGCCGAGAATCCGATAGTAATCCTTGAATTCGACGGCCATTCTGTTAAATCCTACATGCAATATAGCAGGTCATTTGAGCCTCCGCCACTCAATGACAGTTAAATTTGAAGGGGAGCCTCAGACCGAGGCCCCCCTCGAATAACGCCGGCCCGGGATCAGCCGCGTCCGGACGCGGTGAAGGCGACGTACAAGGACATCTGACCGCGTTGCAGCAGCACGGTGAGCCGGTCGCCTTCCTTCACGTCTTTGGTGACACGCTCGTAGTCGGCCATCGAGCGAACCTTCTGGCGGTTGATCTCCCGGATGACATCTCCCCGCTGCACCCCTGCCTCACTGGCCGCGCTTGCTTCCTCCACGCGGGCGACGATGACACCGTCCGTCGACTTCAGATTGAGCTGCCGTGCGAGATCGGGAGTGATCGGCCGCACCTCGAGTCCGAGGCTGCTCGGGGTGGCTCGGGCCGGGCGCTGCTGCGCTTCTTTCTCGTCAGGCGCTTCTCCGATCTTGATGTCGATCGTCTTCTCACCCTGGTCGCGCCAGACTTTCATCTTGGCGTCCTGGCCGGGCTGGGCCAAGCCGACGGTCCGTTGGAGATCGGCCGGCGCCTCCACCTTCTTGCCGTCGAACTCGAGGAGGATGTCACCGGGCTTCAGCCCGGCCTTGGACGCGGGACTCTCGGGGATGACGTCCGAGATCAGGACGCCTTTGGTGTCCTTTGCGTTGAACGATTTCGCCAGCTCCTGCGTGAGCGGTTGGATGGAGACCCCCAGCCAGCCTCGCGTCACGCGGCCCTTGCTATTGATCTCCGTGTAGATTTTTCTCGCCATGTTCGACGGGATCGCGAAGCCGATGCCCGACCCGCCGGCGACGATCGCCGTGTTGATCCCGATCACCTCGCCCTGCATGTTCACGAGCGGGCCACCCGAGTTGCCGGGATTGATGGCGGCGTCCGTCTGAATGAAGTCGTCGAACGGGCCCTGACCGATGTTGCGCGCCTTGGCGCTGACGATGCCGGCCGTCACGGTCGCCTGAAGCCCGAAGGGCGAGCCGACGGCGATGACCCAGTCCCCGACCTGCATCCGATCGGAGTCGCCGAGGCGGGCGAACTTGAACTGGGCTTTGCCGTCGTCGAGCTTGAGGACCGCCAGATCGGTCTTCTTGTCGGCGCCGACGACTTTCGCCCGGTGCTTGCTGCCGTCGAGCGTGATGACCTCGATCTCGGTCGCCTTTTCGACGACATGCGCGTTCGTCAGCGCGATGCCCGTCGCATCGACGATCACGCCCGAGCCGAGGCTCCGCTGCGGGATCCGCTCCGGCGCGTCGCCGAAGAAGCGCTTGAAGAAATCCTCGCCGAAGAATTCTTCAAAGGGCGTGCGACCGCCCGGCCCTCCTTTGGATACCGTGTTGATGTTGATGACGGCCGGCTTGATGGCCTCCGCCACGCCGGCGAAGCTGCCGGTGTTGAGCGGCATCTGTACCGGCAGCACGGGCGCCGTCGGTGCCGCGACTTGTGGGCTGCGCTCCGAGCGGCCGGCGGCGACCGCGCCCAGCGTCACGCCCGCCACCAGCATCAGCGCGAGCGCCGCGACGAAATAGGTTCGTTTGAGATGCATCATGGAATTCGTGCCTCCTTCAGGCCTTCGTCGTGGCCGCCTCGCCGCTGAGCAGACGGCGCAGAGGCTCACCTTCGAGCGTCTCCACGCGCTTGAGCTCGCTTGCCGCGGCGACGAGCGCCGATTTCTTCGTAGTCAGAAGCCCGCGAACCCGATCGTGTGTGCGGTCGAGGATGGCGCGCACCTCTTCGTCAATCGTGCGCGCGGTCGCCTCGCTGAAATCGCGCTCGCCGCCACTCAGGCCGTTGGCTCTCAAAAACAGGGGGGTACGGTCGCCATAGGTCGCGAGCCCAACCCGCTCGGACATGCCGTATTTGGTGACCATCAGCCGCGCCAGCTCCGTGGCGCGTTCCAGATCGTTGTGGGCGCCGGTGGAGACTTCGCCGTAGACGAGCTCTTCGGCCACGCGGCCTCCGAGCAGGACGGCGATACGGTCCTCCAGCTCGCCGCGCGTCAGCAGGAAGCGATCCTCCGTCGGGAGCTGGTACGTCATCCCCAGCGCGGCGATGCCGCGGGGGATGATCGTCACCTTGTGGACGGGATCGGCATGCGCGACAGAGGTGGCGACGAACGCGTGCCCCATCTCGTGGTGCGCGACGATGTCACGCTCCTTCTCGGATAACACGCGGCTGCGCTTTTCGAGGCCGGCCACCACGCGGTCGATGGCCTCTTCGAAATCGGCCATCTCTACGGCGTTCTTTTCCTTGCGCGCGGCGAGCAACGCGGCCTCGTTCACGATGTTGGCCAGATCGGCGCCGGCAAAGCCCGGGGTGCGGGCGGCGATCACGGCGAGCTCGACGTTCGGCGCCAGCACGACCGCGCGCGCATGCAATCGCAAGATGGCCTCACGGCCGCGCACGTCAGGCTTGTCGACGACGACCTGGCGGTCGAAGCGGCCCGGGCGTAGCAGGGCCTGGTCGAGCACCTCCGGGCGGTTGGTGGCGGCCATGATGATCACGCCCTTGCTCGAGTCGAAGCCGTCCATCTCGGCGAGCAGCTGATTCAGCGTCTGCTCGCGCTCATCGTGTCCGCCGACGAACCCGCTCGCGCCTGCGCGCGACTTGCCGATGGCGTCGAGCTCGTCGATGAAAATGATGCACGGTGCCTTGTCCTTGGCCTGTTCGAACAGGTCGCGCACGCGCGCGGCGCCGACGCCGACGAACATCTCGACAAATTCGGATCCGGACAGCGTGAAGAACGGCACGTCGGCCTCACCAGCCACTGCGCGCGCAAGCAGCGTCTTGCCGGTGCCCGGCGGGCCGACCAGCAGCACGCCCTTCGGGATGCGGCCGCCGAGCCGCTGGTACTTGCGGGGATTCTTCAGAAAGTCGACGATTTCCACCAACTCGGCCTTCGCCTCGTCGACGCCGGCGACGTCGGCGAAGGTCGTCTTGAGCTCCTTGCGGTCGAAGATCTTGTGCTTGCTGCGCCCGAACGACAGCGCCTGCGTCGGACCGCCGCCCACCCGGCGCATGAGGAACATCCAGATCGCGACCATGACGGCGAGCGGGATCACCCAGCCGAACAGCAGGTCCTTCCAGAAGGTCGTCTCGATGCGGCCGGCGAACTCCACGTGGTGCGCGCGCAACTCCTGTAGCAGCTGCTGATCGTCGACCAGCGGGATGCGCGTCGTCACGAAGACGCGGGTCTCCTCTTCGCTGCCGAGGATCTTTCGTAGCCGATCGCCGGCGGCGGTCGGGGGCACGGGCAGCGCGCCCGGCTTCGCGATACCGCGGATCTCGCGCTCGGTGATCGCGACCTTTTCGATCTTGTCGGCCTTGAGGAGGTCGAGGAACTTCGACATCGGGATCTCGACCGTGCGCGGCGAGAGGAGCCAGCTTTGTAAGAACGAGAGCACGATGACAGCCACCAGCAGGTAGGCGAGGGAAAACTGGATGCGCTGGGACATCCGCGGCTTCATCGGGGGGTTCCGATCGATAATGCTAAGCCCCGCGTCGGGGTGTGTCAAACCTGTGGGGGTACATTTCCCTTGACACACCAAGGAGTTGGCCATACAACATCCGTCGGCACTCATGTGACTTCGGGAACAAGCTCGTCTTTCGAGAGGGTTTTCCCATCGTGACCTTGGCTCGGCGTGCCGTCTGGCTGATCGTCCTCGTCGGCCTGACGCTCACCGTACTTGCTGCTCTTCCCGTTGACGCGCAGACGGCCACTCAGAGCGCGTCAAAGGATCCCGCGTACCGCGCGTTTCCTCTGCTCGGCTCGCGGCTGGCCGTGTGGGCCGTCGCGCAGCTGCACCTGAACTTCGCCGCGTTCATTCTGGGCGTTCCCATCTTCGCCGTCATCATCGAGGCGATCGGCTGGCGGACCGGTGAGGCGCGTTACGACTGGCTCTCCCACGAGCTGGTGAAGCTGACCTTCGCCGCCTTCTCGACCACGGCGCTCCTCGGCGCGTTGCTCCTCTTCCTGTTCGTCGGCTACTACCCGAAGTTTTGGACGTACATGACGTCCATCTTCTTCCCGACGTACTGGGTCTACGCGATGCTGTTCTTCGCGGAGACGTTCACCGTCTATCTCTGGTACTACGGGTGGAACTGGCTGTCGGGGTCGCGGAAATGGATTCATGTCGGCCTCGGCGTGCTGAGCAATCTCTTCGGCACCGCGATCCTCGTCGTCGCGAACTCCTGGGTGACGT
>DAIRVP010000277.1:0-5510 GCA_036802765.1 Candidatus Rokuibacteriota bacterium | reverse complement strand
GACATGGACGCGCAGGGCGTGGACGTGCAGGTCGTCTCGATCCACACGCCGTTCTTCGGCTACCATCTCGACCCGGCGCAAGGCCGGACCCTCGCGCGTGAGGTCAACGACGAGATCGCGTCGATGACGAAGCAGTGGCCGACGCGATTCGCGGGCCTCGCCACCCTCCCCGTGCAGGACGTGAAGCTCGCCATCGACGAGCTCGAGCGCGCCGTGACGGTGCTCGGGCTCAAAGGCGCGGAGCTCGACACGATCGTCAACGGCGAGAACTGGGACGAGCCGCGATTCCTGCCGCTCTTCAAGGCGGCCGAGGCGATGGGCGCCGTGCTGTTCTTCCACCCGCAGCCGCAGAACAACTTCATGCTGGAGCGCACGACGCGCTACGGGCTCAACAACAGCCTCGGCGTCATCGTCGAGGACGCCATCGTCGTCGCGGTGCTGATCTTCGGCGGCGTGCTCGACGCCTGCCCGGATCTGAAGATCTGCGTGGCGCACGGCGGCGGCCCGGCGTGCTTCGCGATGGGACGCATCGACCGCAGCTGGCGCGGCATGCCGCCGGAGCGTCGAACCATTCCGCAGCCGCCGAGCAGCTATCAGCGCCGCCTGTACTACGACACGGTCGTCGGCAGCGAGAAGGCGCTGCGCTTCCTCCTCGACGAAGTGGGCGCCGACCGCGTCGTGCTCGGCAGCGACTGGCCGTTCGTGCCATGGCACCCCTCGCCGGTGGCGTGGGTCCAGGGACTCGCGTCGCTGAGCCGCGAGGAGAAGGACCAGATTCTCTGGAGGAACCTCGAGGCGCTGCTCAAGCTTTGAAGCCGTTGGTCACGGCGGAGCAGGCAGCCGAGGTCCGCGCGCGTTTCGGCACGCCGTGCTACGTGTACGACAGCGCGACGCTCGAGCGGACGGCGCGGCGTTTACTCACCTTGCGGGCGCCCTTCGGCTTCACGCTTCGCTACGCGATGAAGGCGAATCCGAGCCGGGCAATCCTGGCGCTCTTCCGCGATCTCGGGCTGCACATCGACGCCTCGAGCGACTGGGAAGTCGAGCGCGCCGTGCGGGCCGGGTTCGCGCCCTCACGGATCCAGCTGAGCTCGCAGATGCCGTCCTCGCGGATTGCCGAGCACGTTCGTGCGGGTGTGCGCCTGAACGCCTGCTCGCTGCATCAGCTGGACGCGATCGGTCGGGCGGCGCCGGGGCAGGCGATCGGCGTGCGGCTGAATCCCGGGCTCGGGAGCGGCTCGACGAAGCGGACGAACACCGGCGGTCCGTCCTCGAGCTTCGGCATCTGGCATGAGTATCTGAGCGAGGTGAAGTCGCTCGCCGAGCGTCATCGGCTGACGCTGCGCACACTGCACACCCACATCGGCTCCGGGACGGATCCAGACGTCTGGCAGCGAGTCACGCGAATGAGCCTCGACTTGGCCGCACAGCTTCCCGATGTCGCCGTGGTCAATCTCGGCGGCGGCTTCAAGACCGGACGGATGCCCGGGGAGCCGACGGCGGACATGGATGCCGTCGCGGTGCACGTGCGGCGAGAGCTCGAGGCATTCCGCGCGCGCGATGGACGCGCGCTTCATCTCGAGCTCGAGCCGGGTACTTATCTCGTGGCTCAGGCCGGCGCCGTCGTCGCGACGTGCATCGACGTCGTCGACACCGGGAAGGACGGATACGTCTTCGCGAAGCTCGACACGGGCATGACGGAAATCACGCGACCGTCCCTCTACGGCGCGCAACATCCGATCGACGTGATGGCCACCGACCGCGAGGAGGCAGAAGTCGTGTTCGTGGGGCCGTGCTGCGAGTCGGGTGACATTCTCACGCCGGCGCCGAATGATCCCGAAGCGCTCGGCCCGCGGCCGGTGTCGCGACCGCGCGTGGGCGACCTGGTTGTGGTGGGCGGCGCCGGCGCCTACTGCGCCGCCATGTCCACCATCAACTACAACTCGTACCCGCAAGCGGCCGAAGTCATGCTGGACTCTAACGGCAGCTTGCGACTGATCAGACAGCGCCAGAGCTTCGACCAGATGCTTGCGAACGAGCTCACCCCTTGACCTGGACCCCGGCGAGGCGCTCGAGGACCTTGACCACCGCGAGGCCGTCTTCCTTGTTCAGCCCCGCCGCGCGCGCCATCTGATAGAGCTGCTGTGTGAGGTTCGCCAGCAGCAGCGGCACGCCGAGCTGCTTTGCAAACGCGGTCTCGAGCTCCTGGTCCTTGTAGGTGATGTCGACGGTGCCGCCAGGTGAGAAGTCGCGCGCGAGGATCTTCGGCACACCGGTCTCGAACGCGTAGCTGGTGCCGGTACTGACGCGCACCACGTCGTAAATCGTCCGCGGATCCAGCCCGGCCTTCACGCCCATCACGAGCGCTTCTGCCACCGCCACGCGGTTGACCTGGATCAGCATGTTGTTCACGAGCTTCATGGCGAGGCCCTGACCGAGACCGCCGACGTGGAACAGCCGAGTGCCCATTGCGGTAAAGAGATCGCGGCACGCCTCAAACGTCGCTGGATCGCCGCCGGCGATGATCGACAGCTCGCCCGATGTCGCGCGTTCGGTGCCGCCGCTGACGGGCGCGTCGAGCATGGCAACACCGCGCGCCGTGAGCACTCCAGCAAGCCGCCGCAGCGCAAAGGGATCGATCGTGCTCATGCAGATCACGATGTGGCCGCTTCCGGCGGTCGTGACGATGCCCCGCTCGCCGGCTATGACGGATTCCGCCTGCGCGGTGGTCTCCACCATCACGATCGTGCGCTGGCTGGCTTCGGCGACCTGCGCCGGGGAGTCGGCGACCTTAGCGCCACGCTCGCGCAGCGGCACCACCTTCGAGGCGTCGATGTCGTGGACGACCAGCGGGACGCCGCGCTTGGCGAGGTTGAGCGCCATCGGCCGTCCCATGTTGCCGAGCCCGATGAATCCGACGACACCCGCCATGTCGCTCTCCTATTCTGGACGGCGGAGTTTCGATCCGAGCCACTGCAGCCCGCGGCCCACGCGATCGAGGCCCGTGCGGAAGTCTCCCACCTGGCGCGTGACGCCGTCGCGGAACTCTTGCGACTGGCCCTTCAGCCAGCCGCGCGTGCGACCGTCCGACGAGTCGGCGGCCGACACGTCCGGACAGTCGGGTTTGGATTCGATCGACGTGATCGTTCCTGGCGCGAGCGGCACGCTCACGACTACCGTTGCGTCCGGCGCGTCTTGAGCGGACGGCGGCAGCTGTAACGGCGCTTCGGCCATTGGCTGCGGCATGGTCGGCGTTGCCGCGGACAGCGGCGGCGCGGTCGGCGCGGCGGCCGGCGGCGGGGTGCTCGGTACCGCAATCACGACGGTCGGCGTGGAGTCGCCGCCGACGCCCGGCGTCGCGTCTGGCGCCATCGCCACGCGTTCAGACGCCGCGGCCGAGGGCGCTGTCGATTCGTCCGCCACGGGTTGTGGCGCCGCAGCGCCGCGAGCGGGCGTGCGAACGGCGGCACGCGAGGCGCGGCGCGCTGCAGTCCGCGGTGCGGGCGGGGCGGCGGGCGCGCGCTCGATGACCGGCGGCGTGGTCGATGCGAGTGGCGGCGGCGGGGTCACTGCCGGCGGCGACTGCGGTTCGGCGGCGCCATTTCTATCACGCGCAACGTCGCTATCAGGCGCGACATCGGCACGAGCGACGTCTGTCGCTCGCCCGGCCGTCGCTGGCGCATCGTGCCGCGCGAGCCACGCCGAGCCGCGCGTGCCGTATGAGATCCAGGCGAAACCGGGCGATGCCGACGACGCCAACGGCGGCGCCCACGAGCGCGCTACGAATGCGGCGCCGATGGACCGCACGTTGTGCCGGCCGGTCGGTGCGCTCGCGCCATTCGAGATAATGTTGAAGTCGCTCGCGGTCGTCCATGAATTGCCTCCGGGCCTTGGACGCAAGGCCGGAGCCGTCTCTTCGCAAGCCGGCGATTTGTTGAAATCACAAACCGCCGCGTGGAGCTAGCGCGACGGCGCGGGCGACGCCTGTGTCGTCGTGGCGGCCGGCACCCAGATCCACTGCCACGGATGCCGCACCCCGTCGCCGAACAGCAGATAGCGGCCGTGTTCGTAGACCACTTCGCCCCGAACGGCCGGCGGCTCCATCGTCGCGTTGGCGTTCTGAGCGCTCGGCGCGGAACCCGGTGGCGGAGCGTATGCCGGCGGAGCGGAATTGGCCGGCGGAACCGGATAGGTCGCTTGCGCGGAATAGGCTGGCGCAGAGGGCGCCGGCGCGGAATACGCGGGAGCCGAGTACGCCGGCGCCGAATACGCAGGAGGCGCGTACGTCGGCTGCGAGTACACCACCGGCGGCTGTTGGACTATGACGGGCGTGGGCGGCGGCGGCGTGAACGCCCAGAGCGGAGCCGTCGCGAGGGCGACGGCGCCCAGCGCCAGGCCGCCGACGAGCGCGCCTGGCCACCACCACCAACCACCGCCGTGGTGGCAGCAGCCGCCGCGGCCGCCGTGGTGCCAGCCTCCGGCCGCTGCGGGGCTCGGAAGAATCGTCGTGAAGAGCAGGAGAAAGATCCCGAGGACTGCGACGGCTCGCTTCATGGACGTCCTCCTGACGCACACAGCATAGACGCGCACAGCATATCAGAAGAAGAACGTGAGGTTCTTCGCCAGCAGCACGTTCTGGTCGAGCACGATCTTGCGCCTGGCGATCCTGAGGCCGCCGGTCACCCGCCGCAGCACATCCTCACGCTTGCCGACGAGCACGTCGGTCTCGGTCTCGACGCGATTGCGGTAGACGAGGAAGCGGCTCTTCACCGCGATCTCGCTGGGCGCGGGCCCGGTGGGGGTCGCGTCGAGAATCTGGACGTTCGAGATCATGTGGCAGATGCGCGACGGAGGCTCCTCGGCCCAGTGGATGCCGGTCAAGATCTGCCGCACACGCCGCGTGAGCGTGTCCTTCCCCTCGTCGAACCAGCTGACGTCCGTGCCCTCACGGGTGAATTCTCGCTCGGGCTCGTCGTGTGGCACGTTGCGCCGCATCGGCATGAAATAGCGGACGTCGTCGGTGAGCAGATCGAGCCACTCCTCGTATCGGCGCTCGTCCAGCAGCTCGGCCTCGCGGTACAGGAACTCTTCGACCTCCTGGCGAAGGAGCAGCCGATCGATGTCACTCACGTCAGCGCGTCCCAGCTCGCCGCCTCCATGAACTGACGCCAGCGCCGGTAGTAGCCGCGCTGGTTGTGCTCGCTCGCGTTGGCGACGCTCACGTCGGTGATGGCGCCCGGCAGCTTCAGGCCGTGATCCTCGAACGCCCGTGTCGAGCGGCCGAGGCCCATCTCGTAGTTATAAGGATGCTGACGCGCAATCGTGCCGCGGCTGGCCTTGTGCGCGTAGTTCCAGTTCTCCATGTCGTCCTGCTCCGTCAATCCCGAGGGCCCCGAGTAACGGATGTAGTAGTGCCGCAGGAAGTCCTTCACCTCGGCGGGCGCGTCGGCGTCAACGAAATACCAGCGCCAGACTTCGGTCTGGTGCGGACCGCGCGGATGCCACACCGC
>DAIRVP010000276.1:1145-5516 GCA_036802765.1 Candidatus Rokuibacteriota bacterium | reverse complement strand
CGATGCCGCGGCAGTACCACTCCCACCACTTGTAGCGATCGATCAGCTTCTTGGCGACGCCCTCGTTGATCGCGCGCCGGATGAGCAGGTGCTCGGCGCCGTAGATCTCCGGCGTCTCGGCGAGCACGCCGGTGCCGCCGTACTTCACCAGCTCGTCCACCGCCCAGCCGAGCGCCGGATTCGCGGTCATCCCCGAGTTGGCGTCGGAGCCGCCGCAGTTGGTCGCCAGGCAGATTTCCGACACCGGCTGCTTCGTACGCTTCACGTTGTTGGCGATCGGTAAGAGCCGCGCGACCTCGGCGGCGGCGCGCTCGACCGTCTTCCGGATACCACCAGCGTCCTGGATGTTGACCAGGAACGGCTTGCGCTCGGCGTGGCCGGGGAGCGACATTTTCTGGCGCTCGACCATGACCGCCGCCTGGTTCACCTCGCAGCCCAGGCCGATGAGGATGTAGGCGGCGACGTTCGGATGCTTGGCGTAGCCCGCCAGCACGCGCTGCAATGCTAGATGGTCCTCGCCGAACAGCTTCGTGCCGCATCCGGACTTGTGGGTGATCGCGAGCACGCCGTCGATGTTCGGCCAGTCCCGCTGGACGTCGCGGAACTTGTCCTTCACGAACTGGCTGACGCTGGCCGAGCAGTTGACACCCGAGATGATTGCCACGTAGTTCCGCGTGCCAACCCGCCCGTCCTCGCGCTTGTAACCGTCGAAGTGGCGCATCTCGCTCGGGGGGTACATCGTCACCGGCCGCACGTCGACGCCGACCTCGTACCGGTCCGCGGACAGCTCACCGATGTCGAGGTTGTGGGTGTGCACGTGCTCCCCGGCCGCGATGTCCTGGGTGGCGAAGCCGATCACCTGGCCGTATCGCCGTACGGGGTCACCCCTGCGGATGGCACGACGGGCGATCTTGTGGCCGGGTTTGATGTCCTGTTTGGCTTCGATCTGGCCGCCGCTGTCCTCGACCACCAGCCCGCGGTCGAGGGGCGCTTTGGCAACGGCGACGTCGTCCTCGGGCTTCAGCACGATCGCGCGGTCCGTGAGGGCAGCCGGAGTCGCCATGGGCCCTCAAATATACCCTGGTGTACGCCGCGGGGGAGCCCTGCTATATTCGGATTGCCGATGGCTATCCGTCCCGTTGTACTCGCCGTGGACGACGATCCGCGTGTGCTCGACGCGTACCAGGCGATTTTGGAAGCCCGCTGCGAAGTCCTCACCGCTCCTGATGGACGATCGGCGCTCGAAATATTACAAACTCGCACCATCGATGTGGTGCTCCTCGACATGCTGATGCCCGGGATGAACGGGCTCGCGGTACTGCAAGCGCTCAAGCGCCTTGGTATCGAGACGAACGTCGTCATGGTGAGCGGCATGAACGACACGCTCACGGCGCTCGAGGCGCTTCGCCTGGGCGCGAGCGACTATCTCAGCAAGCCGTTCGACGTCGCGCACCTGCATCGGGTCATCCGCCGGCTCACCGAGGACGAGGCCGCGTCGCATCGTGACCGCGCCCTGCCACACGCGCTCATCATCAGCGACAACGCCGGGCTGCGCGCGGGCTTGGCCGTGGCGCTGCGGACTCGGGGCCGTGTGGATGCCGTCGCCGACATACGGGCCGCGCTCGCCGTGCTGGCACGTATCCAAACCGATGTCGTGGTAGCAGGCGACGACACCGTAGCCGCTGAGATCGGACGCCACGCGCCGACAGTGCCGATGGTTGTCGCCCAGGAGGCGCGGGATTTCGACACGCTGCTGCGTGCGATTGTCGACGCGTTCTCGGTCCGCCACGCCGACGTGCGCGGCTTCGTGGGCCCGGTGCCACGCGTGCTGGCCTATGTGTGCGCGCGCGCCGGCCGGACGAGCATCGAGGCGGTGGCGGCCACCGTCGGACTTTCCTGCGCTCGTCTCGCCCGGCTGTTCGCCGATCAGATGGAGATGACGGTCACGGAGTATGTGACCCACGTCAAGCTCGAGATCGATCGGCCGCGACTGGCGAAGATGCTGCGACGCAACGGGCTCAGCGTCGCCGCGTCGTACCGCGCTCGCTAGTCCGCCCTATCCCTGCGGCGCCTTGATCGTCAGAATCTCCGGCGGCGCTTCCTCGAGCTGGATCGTCGTGTGGTCGATTCCGAACTTCGCGTGAAGCACCGCGTGCAGCGCGCCCAGCAGACGCTCGCTCTCACGCACGTCCTCCACCACGACGTGCGCGCTCATCGCCTCACGCCCTGACGTCAGCGTCCACACGTGCAGATCGTGGACGCGGCGGACGCCGGCCACGTGCGTGATCGCCTGCTCGATCTCGGCGAGCGAGAGGTGCGCCGGCGTGCCTTCCAGCAGCACGTTCACCGCCTGGCGTAGGAGCCGCCACGTGCGCGGCAGGATCAGCAACACGATCAGCGCGCTGGCAAACGGGTCTGCGCCCGTCCAGCCGGTGAGCAGCATGACCGCCGCCGCGACGAGCGCGGCCAGCGACGACAACGCGTCGCTGAGGACCTCGAGATACGCCGCGCGCACCGTGAGGCTGTCGCGGGCGCCGCGGTGCAAGAGCCACGCGGCGAGCAGGTTGACGCCGAGGCCGAGCGCCGCCACGGCCGCCATCGGGCCCGCCAGGACCGGCGCCGGCGAGCGCGCGCGGTGCCAGGCTTCGACCAGAATCGAGCCTGCCACGCCGAAGAGCAGCAGCGCATTGGCGAGGGCGGCCAGGATCTCGGCGCGGTAATAACCGTAGGTCTTCGCCGGCGTCGGTGGACGCGCGGCGAGCCAGGTCGCAATGAGCGCCAGGCCGAGCGCGGTGGCGTCGGTGAGCATGTGCCCGGCGTCGGCGAGCAGCGCGAGGCTACCTGTCCAGAGGCCGCCGACGAACTCGACGAGCATCGTGCCGGCGGTCAGGACGAGCGTGACGACGAGAACGGACCGGGAGCGCGCGGCGGCGGTGGTGCGATCGTGGCCGTGCGCGTGCATCGTCGCGATCGTATCAGGTCGCAGCGCGGATGATAGAATCCGCGCCATGACCCGCCCGCTCGGCATTCTCGCGCTGGGCCTCGTCGGGTTCTGGCTCGTCGCCCATCTGCTGTGGATGGGCCCCGTCGAGACCGCGGCCGAGACGACCGCTATGTTCGCGCTCGGCCTGCTCACCGGCGGTGTTGGCATCGCCGCCATCGTCATCCTGGCCGTCGCGCTCGCCGCCGGCAGCACGCAGCCGGCGCTGCTCAAATTCGCGCGCGGCGCGCGCAACGCCGCCGCCGTCCTCGGCTGCGCGCTGATCGTCGTCGGCCTGGTGCACTATCGCAGCACCGAGCCCCGCGGCGAGATCCACTGGGTCGTGCTCGGCATGGCAGTGCTCGTGGGCTCGGCCGTCGTGCACTGGTGGCTCCTGCGGGTCGAGCGGTAAGCCTCGCGCCCTAGAACCTCCCGTGCCGGCCGGCGCCCGACGCGAACCGCGCCGCGCCCTCACGGCTCTCGCCCGCGTCGATCGTCGCCTTGCCCAGCTCGAATTCGCGGCGCAGCGCGGCCGGCAGCGTCAGCCCGTCGCTGTCGTACGCGGAGCGCCGATCGCTCAGCACGCAGCGTGGTGGAAACGCCGCGATCTCCGCGGCCAACACCTCGGCGGCGGTGCGCGCCTGGCCCTTCGGGACCACGCGATTGGCGAGGCCGATACGCTCGGCTTCCCGTGCGTCTACGGGACGACCGGTGAGAATCAGATCGAGCCCGCGGGAGAGGCCGATCAAGCGAGGCAGGCGTACTGTGCCGCCGTCCACGAGCGGCACGCCCCAGCGCCGGCAGAACACGCCGAGCACCGCGTCCTCCTCCAGCACCCGCAGATCACACCAGAGCGCGAGCTCGAGCCCACCAGCGACCGCATAGCCGGCGACCGCCGCGATGGTGGGCTTGGACAGCAGCATCCGCGACGGCCCCATCGGACCATCGCCCTCCGGGTCGAGACGATTGCCGCGGTCGCTGCCGATGGCCTTCAGATCGGCGCCGGCGCAAAACGTGCCGCCGGCCCCCCACAGGACGGCGACCCGCGCCTCGGCATCGGCCTCGAACGCCCGGAACGCATCCGCGAGCGCGGCCGCCGTCTCGCGATCCACGGCATTGCGCGCCTCGGGACGATCGAGCACGATCGTGGTCACCGCACCCGCGCGTTCCACGCGGACGGCGCTCATCCTAAGCTCGCATTGGACGGTGGGACTTTGATCACAGACTCACCTCCCCTTTCGGCTGCGGCTCGCACTGCGGCCCCGCGACGTCTTGCGGCTCGCACTTCTCGTCTTTCGCTCGCCTCGGACGGTGGGACCCCAGCCCCACGACGTCCTGCGGCTCGCACTTCTCGTCTTTCGCTCGCCTCGGACGGTGGGACCCCAGCCCCA
>DAIRVP010000276.1:0-1045 GCA_036802765.1 Candidatus Rokuibacteriota bacterium | reverse complement strand
CGACGTCCTGCGGCTCGCACTACCGCTCTCTCAGCTTGCGCGCCGCCTCCGCGCGCATGTGCTGCATCGCCCGCGTCTCCTGGTCGGAGTAGCGTTCCTCCGTCCACGGGTCGGCGTGCATGTGATAACCGTTCTGTTCCCAGAACCCCGGCGGATTGACGTCGAGGAACTCGAACGCACGCAGCCACTTCGACGACTTCCAGAAATAGAGCTTCGGTAGCACGAGCCGCATCGGCCCGCCGTGATCGGGCTCGAGATCCTTGCCGTTGTGCTTGAGCGCCAACACGACGTCGTCGTCGAGCAGATCGGCGAGCGCCGTGTTGGTCGTGTAGTCCGGATCTGCGTGCTGAAGCACGAACGTGGCCTCCGGGCGCGGTCTCACCTGCTCGGCGATGAAGCGCGCGGAGACGCCTTCCCATTCGTTGTCGAGCTTCGACCAGCGCGTGACGCAGTGGATGTCGGAGCGAACGGTCACGCGCGGCAGCGTCTGGAACTCGGCCCACGTCCAGGACATCGGCCGCTCTACCAGACCGAAGCAGCGAAACGTCCAGCGCGCGGGATCGAAACGCGGCGTGCGACCGTAGGTCAGCACCGGCCATTTCTCGGTCAGCGCCTGCCCGGGCGGCACTCGGGCGGCGACGGCGGCATCGGGCTTTTTCATGAGGCAAATCATAAACCTGCCCGGTGGCCCCAAACCCCGGACATATAATGGAAGCAGCCGAGGCCCCCTCATGGGAAAGGAGCGCGGATGAAAGGACGACATGGATGAACGGTGAGCGGAAGCTGGCGATGTTCATGGATTTCGAGAACATCGCCCGCGGCGTCAAGGAAGCGCAGTACAAGCAGTTCGAGTTGAAGCTGGTCCTAGAGCGGCTGCTGGAAAAAGGCAAGATCATCGTGCGGCGCGCCTACGCGGACTGGAACCGGTTCACGGAATACAAGCGTCCCTTCCACGAGTGGGCTATCGAGCTGATCGACGTTCCTCAGAGTCGCTACAGCGGCAAGAACTCCGCCGACATCCGCATGGTCGTGGACGCCCTCGACC
>DAIRVP010000275.1:0-5526 GCA_036802765.1 Candidatus Rokuibacteriota bacterium | reverse complement strand
GTCGCCCAAACCGCCGCTAAAACGGCCCCGATTGGAAGCTCGGTCAAGCTCGAGATGGAGCCCTCCCTGATCGTTGTGAATTCCAGAGGCGCCACCCTCAGCGGTCAGACGCTGACGTTGACCGGTGTCACACCGGACTCCATCGTCTTTGCGGACCGCCCGGTGAGGAGCGCCGGACAGGTGCGGACGGCGTACGTGCTGGAGGAGTGGACGGACGCGAGCGGCAGCTTCGCCAAGGATCCGCCGAACGCCACGGTGTCGGCGCTCAGCAAGGACGGCTCGGCGCTCCGCGACGCGGTCGTCGTATTACGCAGCCCCCGTCTCGAAGGTGACCGGCTGACCTTCAACGTCCAGGTGTTGGAGGGCGACCTGACAGGCGCGGACGGCCCCGCATCCATCTTCATCGACATCATCGGTATGCCGTTGACGCCAATGTCCTACGCCGGCGTGGCGCGTCGTACAGCCCGGCGTGCGTACTGGCGGTAGTCCAGGCGAAAGGAGAAAAGTCGCCATGAGATTCGTAACCGTTGCCGCCGTCCTGTGCATGCCTGCCCTGGCCTTCGCGCAGAGCGCCGCGCCATCGTCGAAGACGAACGCCGCGACGCCGCCGAAGATCGGGAACGCGACGGTGAAGATGGAGCTGGTCCCGTCGCTGTTCGTCATGAATTCGCGCGGCGCCACCATCAGTGGTCAGACGCTGACGCTGACCGGCGTGATGCCCAACGCGATCATCTTTGCCGACCGCCCCGTGCGGGCGGCCGGCCACGTGCTGACCACGGATCTGCTCCAGGAATGGACGGCCGCGGACGGCAGCTTCGCGAAGGACCCGCCGAACGCCACGGTGTCGGCCACCTCCAAGGACGGCTCGTCTCTGCGCGATGCCGTCGTCGAGCTGCGCAGTCCGCGCCTCGAAGGCGACCGTCTGACCTTCGATGTTCGAGTGCTGGAGGGCGACTTGACGGGCGCGGACGGGCCGGCGGCGGTCTTCATCGACATCATTGGCATGCCGTGGACTCCGCTCTCGTTCGCCGGCGTGGCACGTCGCACGGCGCGACGCGCGGCGTGGTACGGCGCGGCGGCCGGCGCTGCTGCCGCGGCCGCGTATCCTCCGCCCTATCCGCCGTATCCTTATTACCCGCCGCGCTACCCGTACTGATCGGTTCGGGCGAAGGCGGGCCTTTGGACCCGAGGGGCAGGCAACTGCCTGCCCCTCGGGGCGCTAAATATCCTTCTGGGCCCTATATATCCGCCCGAGGCGCCATATAAAGGAAGCGCGTAAAGGCAGCTCGGGCTACGCCGCCAGAGCCAGAAACTGGAACGGCCGCGCCCGCGTGAAGCGTCCGGTGGCGTCGCCAATGATGTCGTAGCGGTGGGCGAGCCTCAGCGTGCGGACACCCGAGCCCGGCTTGAAGTCGAGCTCGTTGAGCTTCACCCACAGCGCGCCCGGACTCAGGACGTGCTCGTAGTAGTAGACGCGATTCTTGTGGTCGGCGACGGTCCGCCACACGGTGTTCAGGATGGTTGGTTCATTCGCGACGGTGATCCCCGGCGGAACACTGAGCGCGCGCATCACCGCGAACGACGTCGCGACGGCCTCGCGACCGTCCGCCGTCTTGCCGACGGCGTCGATCAGAAACGAGGCCCGAACGAACCGATCGGCGGCTCGGTCCGTGCCGGGCAGCATGGTCATGCCTCCGATCCGCCGCCAGTATGCATTCAGCGCGAGTTGCTCTTCGAACACCGGCGAGTTCGTCATCACCTGGTGCGCCCGGCTATGGTGGATCGTCAACGTGCCGTGGAGGTATTCGACGATGGCCGAGTCTCCCGACGCATCGGAGATCGCGAGACTCACCGATGCCGCACTTCCATTGGGCAGCGCGGGGGCGACCACAATGAAGGGTTCGGAGCGCAGTGCCGTGACGGCCTCCGCGACCGTTGCATACTGATCGAGCACATATTGCGGCCATGCTCCGACCGACAGCGTCGGTCTGCTTCCGTCGGAGCCGCCGTAGTCCGAATCGGTCAAATACAGCAGGTTGGCCACGAGGCCCTGCTCGTTCATGCCGTCGGCCGTGCCGACGTCATAGCTCGCCGCCACGACGCTGCCGAACCGGCTTCGCCAGCTGATGCTCTGCGCGTCAATCGCGCCGTCGCGCGGCATGCCGCGCGGGAAGAGCCAGATATTGCTCCTCAGATCCTCCGCCCAGTCCATGTTGCGGCCGGTGACGACCATGTCGTCGAGCCCGAGATAGACGGTGCGCGTGCACATGGCAACGGCCTCCGGGGCTATCCGCAGCTCATGACCGGGCTTCGGGGCCGACGTCGAACACGTGGGCGTGCCACGGCGGAACGTCGAGATAGAGACCCTTGCCGGCCAGATCCGTGCCGTTGCGCTCGTAGCGGACGGTCGGATCGAGGAGATCGCGCAGGACCAGGGGCGTGCGCTCGAGCTCAGAGCCGAACGCCGGCCGTACCCAGCACTGTCCGGCGCGCGGCGCATAGTTGACGGCGATCAACAGCCGCTCGTTGTCCCGCTGCCACGTGAACGCTATGAACTGTTCGGCGGTGTGGTTGCCGTCCCACGCCGGCGCCACGCCCGCCAGACGCCAGTCGCCTTCGCGAGCGACGCGCCGGCGCATCACGCCCTGCAGCCGCTCGTAGAAGGTCTCCAGCTCACGATCGACCGGCTCCGGCGCGCGCCGCCGGAGATGATTCGACGTGCGGAGCCGGCGCCCGGTCGTCTGTCCCTCGTGGACGAAGCTCAATCCCGGCACGAGCAGCGCGACCACGGCGGCCGCGGGATGCACGGCCGGCGGGAACGTCGCGGCCGCACGCGGCTCATCGTGGTTTTCGATGAACCGCGCCGATCGCCGCTGGTACTCGGCGTCCGCGTGCAGGTGGCCGGCGACCGCCGCGGCGTGCTGCTCGGCCAGGCGATCGTAGAGCCGCTTGTCGTACGTGTAGTCGAAGCCCTGCTGCTGCAGGGTCCACTCGAGATCCCAGTACGCCTCGGCCATGAAGACGAAATCCGGCCGCCGCCGGCGAACGCGCGCGATCGCCTCGGGCCAGAACGGGGCGTCGACGGGCGCGCTGCCGTCCGCTGGTCGCGCACGCTCGCTCCAGGTCCGCTGGATCACGTCGGGCAGCACAAGCATCGCCATGTCACACCGCACGCCGTCGCATTGCTGGGCGATGTCCTCGAGGGTGTGCGCCATCGCCTCGCGCAGCCCGCGATGCCGATAGTTGAGCTGCAGCGTGTCCGGCCACCCGGGGAAATACGGGTCGCGGCCATGAGCGAGCACGCTGGGTCCGTGCGCCGTCTCGACCGCGACGTAATTCTGGGGCTCGCGGTTCCGGTCGTCCGCAGTGCCGTGAACGTAGAACTCGGGATGTTGTCGGACCCACGGGTGATCGGGCGCGGTGTGGTTGGGCACGAAATCGAGCATCAGGCGAACGCCGCGCTTGTCCAGGCGCTGCCGGAGTCGGGCGAGCGCCGCCGGGCCGCCGAAGTCGCGATGCACCACGTACTCGCGCACCGCGAACGGCGAGCCCGCCACGTCGGCCGGCGTGTAATCGATGAGGACATGGCGGTATTCGGCTTGCCACTCCGGCTGCGACAGCGAGACGGCGCGGGCGGCGTCCCCGGTTTGCCAGACGCCGAGTAGCCACACCCAATCGAATCCGTCGGCGGCGATGTGGTCGAGGTCCGCGTCGGGAATGTCGTCGAGCGTGGCCGCGCGCCCGAGCGCTTGACCATGTTCCGATAGACGAGCCCGGGTATTGATCTGCAGCAGCGACGGCCGTCGTGCCTGGTCCATCATCAGCTCGCTATCTTCGCCGTGGCCTGGTACACGGGTGCGCGTCCAGCCTCGGCGTGCAGATACGTCTCGGCGTCGACGGAGCCGAAGAATTGCATGAGCGGCGCCACCAGGCCGGTCCAGCCCGTCTGGTGGCTCGCTCCGATCCCGGCGCCGTTGTCGCCATGGAAATATTCGTAGAACAGGATGAGGTCGCGCCAGTGCTCGTCGGACTGGAACTTCCGAACGCCGCCGTGGACCGGCCGCGCGCCCTGCTCGTCCCTCAGGAAGATGGACACGAGCCGCCGCGTGATCTCTTGCGCGACCTCGAACAAGTTCATGAAGCGCCCCGAGCCGGTCGGGCATTCGACCGTGAAATCGTTGCCGTAGTACGAGTAGAGATTACCCAGGCCGCGGACCAGCAGGATGTTCATCGGAAACCAGATCGGGCCGCGCCAGTTCGAGTTGCCGCCGAACATTCCGCTCGTCGACTCCGCAGGCTCGTAATCCACACGATGGCAGGCGCCGTGGACGTCGAACACGTACGGGTGGTCGCGGTGGACCTTGGACACGGCGCGGATCCCGAACGGACTCAGGAACTCGTCCTCGTCGAGTAGATAGCCGAGAACTCGACGAAGTTTTTCGTCGGTCAGGAGCGCGAGCATGTGCCTGTCGGCATACCCGGTGCGCATCGGCGAGGGGATGCGCGAGGTCAGAGCGGGCCGCTGGCGTGTGAATTCACGGACCCGCTGCACGAGCAGCGGCAGGCGCTCGCCCGTGGCCGGCGGAAAGACGGTGGAGGCGCAGAGCGCCAGCAAGCCGACCATCGAGCGCACCTTGAGACGAACCGCCTCGCCGGACGGCAGACGCAGCAAATCGTAGAAGAAGCCGTCCGTATCGTCCCACAAGCCGATCTCGCCGGCGCCGCGATCCATGGCGCTCGCGATCCACAAGAAGTGCTCGTAGAACTTCACCGCCATCGTCTGGTAGACGGGGTCGTGCAGCGACAGCTCGACGGCGAGCTGCAGCATCGTCTGCGCGTAGAAGGCCATCCAGGCCGTGCCGTCCGCCTGCTCGAGCCTCCCGCCGGTCGGCAGCGGCCCGCTGCGATCGAAGACGCCGATGTTGTCCAGCCCGAGAAAGCCGCCCTCGAACACGTTGTGCCCATATGGGTCCTTGCGATTGACCCACCACGTGAAGTTCATCAGCAGCTTCTGGAATACGGTCTCGAGGAACTTGAGATCGCCGGTCCCGCGTCGCCTCAGGTCCTGGTTGTAGATGAACCAGGCCGCCCACGCGTGCACGGGCGGATTGACGTCGCTGAAGTTCCACTCGTACGCGGGCATCTGGCCGCTCGGATGCAGATAGCGCTGCTCGAGTACCAGGAGCAGCTGCTCCTTGGCGAAATCGGCATCGACGACGTTGAGCGCGACCGTGTGAAATGCCAGGTCCCACGCCGCGTACCACGGGTATTCCCACTTGTCCGGCATCGAGATGATGTCGGCATTGTGCATGTGGGACCACGCCGCGTTGCGCAGGCTCGTATTTCGGGCGACGTAGGGATCGACGCCGTGCTCCTCGAGCCAGCGTGCGACGTCGTACTCGTAGTATTGCTTGCTCCACAACATCCCCGCCAGCGCCTGCCGCATGACCATCGCGGCGTCGGCGGTGAGGGCGGGCGGGGTGATCGACTGATAGAAGGCGTCGGCTTCGCGACGCCGCCGGTCGA
>DAIRVP010000274.1:0-5543 GCA_036802765.1 Candidatus Rokuibacteriota bacterium | reverse complement strand
GCGACCCACGTGTCGTCCGGCGGGTTCACCGTGCGGCGCGCGTGCTTGGCGACGTGCGCGAAGGCATCGGCGCCGGTCGCGCGGCTCACGGCGGGTGTCAGGCTGTGGCCGATCGCCTCGAGCTTCGGCCGAAGGCGCTCGCGAATGGCTGCCATACGCGCGCGGAAGCCTGACTCACTGAACACCTTGAAGTCGGTGGCGTAGAAGGCCGGAGACGGCATGGCGGCTCTCCTCAGAATCCACAGGACCGTGACGGCCGGCGCGATCGAGGGGCATAGTGTAATGGGTCGGATCGCGCGAGGCAATGCGAATCGACCATCGCGCTGCGATGAACACAGCCGATCATCGAAGGAGAGACGAATGAGCGACGCGTCGTGCTTTCACGATCTGAAGTCGGGCGGCATCGAGCGGGAGCTGGCGCCTGGCGTGACCGCGCGGGTCTTCCCCGGTGTCCACGCGATGCTTTCTGTCGTCACACTCGAGCCCGGCGCCGTGTCGCCGGTCCACGCGCACCCCAACGAGCAGTGGGGTGTGTGCCTCGAAGGCGAGTGGATCCGCGTCCAGGACGGGGTCGAGCATCACGTGAAAGCTGGTGAGTTCTGGCAGACACCGCCCAACGTCTCCCACGGTGGCCGCGCGCTCGGTGTGCGCTGCGTGGTGCTCGACATCTTCGCGCCCCCGCGCGAGGAGTATCGGCGGCCGGGCGCCGGACTCGGTGCCGCGACGCTGGCCTGATACAATCCGCGCAGTGACGGACGTCTTCGTGGTCACCGGCGGCGCGGGCTTCATCGGCAGTCATGTCGCACAGCGCCTGCTCGCCGATGATCCCGCCGCGCGCGTGCGCGTTCTCGACGATTTCTCCACGGGCTCGATGGCGAACCTCTCCTTCGCGCCCGCCGCCGGCACGCGGCTCGAGGTGGTGCGCGGCGACGTGCGCGACCTGGCCACCGTGGAGCGCGTGGCTCGCGGCGCGTCGGTGATCTTCCATCAGGCGGCGATGCGCTCGGTGCCGCGCTCGGTCAACGACCCGCTCGGCGCCAACGATCACAACGTCAACGGAACGCTGCACGTACTCGAAGCCGCCCGGCGCGCGGGCGTGCGCCGCGTCGTCTACGCCTCCTCCTCGTCGGTGTATGGCGCCAGCCCTGAGCTGCCAAAGCGCGAGGACCAGGCGCCGGCGCCGATCTCGCCGTACGCCGTGTCGAAGGCCGCGAACGAGATGTACGCGACGGTCTGGACGCAGCTCTACGGCGTCGAGACCGTTGGCCTGCGCTACTTCAACGTGTTCGGGCCGCGCCAGGACCCGACCTCGGAGTACGCGGCGGTCATCCCGCGCTTCATCCTCTGGGCCGTGCGCGGCGAGCCGCTGCAGGTGCACGGCGACGGCCGTCAGTCGCGCGACTTCACGTATATCGACAACGTCGTAGAGGCCAACGTCCTCGCCGCGCGCGCGTCCGCAGCCTCGGGCGAGGTGTTCAACGTCGGCTGCGGCGATCGCGTGAGCCTGCTCGACATCATCGGCCGGCTGGAAAAGCTGTTGGGGCGGGCGCTGCCGCGCCAGCACTCGCCGAGCCGCGCCGGGGACGTACCGCACACGCTCGCCGACATCGACAAGGCCAAGCGTTTGATGGGCTACACGCCGCTCGTCGACTTCGACGAGGGGCTCCGCCGTACCGTCGACTTCTTCACGCGATAGCCCGGAGGGATCGCCTCATGCGTCGAACCGTCACTCTCGTCGTCGTGCTCGCGATCGTGCTCGTCGCCGCCGCTTCCGTGCCCGCTCAGGCGCCGAACCGGCTCATCGTCCAGAGTCAGACCGAGCCGCCGGGGCTCGACATGACCGCCACACCGGCCACCGCCACCTCCGGCGTCATCTTCTATAACGTCCAGGAAGCGCTGGTGAAGGTGGACCGGCACGGCAAGCTCGTGCCGTGGCTCGCCGAGCGTTGGCACACCGCCGACAATCGCAACTACACGTTCTTCCTCAAGAAGGGCGTGCGCTTTCACAACGGGCGAGAGCTCAAGGCGGCCGACGTCAAGTACGCGTTCGAGCGCGCGATGAACCCCGAGACGAAGCATCCGTACGCGAAGGACTACGAAGCGATCGGCGACATCATCGTCAAGGACGACTACACGGTGACGTTTGCGCTCAAGAGCGTCAACGCGAGCTTCCTGCAGAACGTCGCGCGGTCGGGTTCGGTCATCTATCCGCGCGAGGCGGTGGAGACGATGAAGAGCGCGCCCATCGGGACCGGACCGTTCCGGTTCGAGGAATGGGTGCGCGGCGATCGCATCGTGCTCGTGCGGAACCCCGACTACTACGTCAAAGGTCTCCCCAAGCTCGAGCGGGTGACGTACCGGTTCATCACCGATCCCAACGCCGTGCTCGCCGCGCTCAAGGCGGGCGACGTCGACGTGTCATTGTTCGGTCTCGGCCCCGAGCACGTCCAGGACGTCCAGAAGGATCCGCGCTTTCAGGTTCTCGTCGGCGACACGACCAACGACGTGATCCTGGCGATGAACAACTCGCGCAAGCCCTACAGCGACGTCCGGGTTCGGCGCGCGCTGACACACGGGATCAACAAGCAGGACGTGCTCAAGGGCGCGATGTTCGGCATGGGCAAGATTCTCGGCACGAACGTGGATCCGCTGAATCCCTACTACGTGGACATGTCGAACGCCATGCCGTATGACCCGGCGAAGGCCAAGAAGCTGTTGGCCGAGGCGGGCTATCCCAACGGCTTCGACACGGTGCTGAAGGTCTCGCCGCAGTATTACTACACCGTCCGCTCGGGCGAGATCATCACCGACAACCTCAAGAAGATCGGCGTCAACGTGAAGATCGAGCAGATCGAGTGGGGGCAGTGGCTCTCGCGCGTGTTCCGCGAGGCCGATTACGACCTCACGATCATCGGTCACGCCGAGGCGTGGGACATCAAGAACTACGCAAACCCGAAGTACTACTTCCGCTACGACAGCCCGAAGTTTCAGGAGCTGTTCACGAAGTCCGAGGCGACAGTCGACGACAAGGCTCGCCGGGACCTCTACGTGCAGATGCAGAAGCTGATGGTCGAGGACGCGCCGGTGGTGTGGCTGTTCATGCACCCGCGGCTGGCGGTCGCGAAGAAGGGTGTGCAGGGGTTGTGGAAGGATCTCCCGGTCTCGGCCGCGGATCTGTCCGAGGTGTCGTGGGCGCCGGCCAAATGATCGGCGTCTGAGCGCGTGCGCCGCTACGCCGCGCGACGGGTGGGAGCGCTCGTCGTCACGCTCTTCTTCGTCTCCGCGCTCGTCTTCGTCGTCGTCCGGGTCCTGCCCGGCGATCCCGCGGCGATCATCATGGGCACCGAGGGCAGCCGCGAGGCAGCCGATCGCCTGCGCGAGGCGATGGGGCTCAACCGTCCGCTCGTCGTGCAGTATGTCGACTGGGTGAGCGGCGCGCTGCGCGGCGACCTCGGTCGCTCGCTGCAGTACGACCTGCCGGTCGGTCAGCTGATCGCGAGTCGTCTCTCCGTGACCGTTCCGCTGGCCCTCATGGCGGCTGTGTTCATGATCGCCGCCGCCGTGCCGCTCGGGCTCTATGCCGCCACACGTCACCGGCGCGCGGGCGATTACATCGCGATGGTCGTCTCCCAGGTCGGCATCTCGATCCCACAATTCTGGGCGGGCCTGCTGCTGATCCTGGTCTTCTCGGTGACGCTCGGCTGGGTGCAGTCCGGAGGCTTCGAAGGCTGGTCGAGCGGTGTGGCCGCCGCGCTGCGTTCGCTGGTCCTGCCCGCGATCGCGCTCGGCCTGTTCCAGGCTGCCGTGCTGGTGCGCGCCACGCGCTCGGCCGTGCTCGACGTGCTGCGCGAGGACTACGTGCGGACAGCGCGCGCCAAAGGCTTGAGCGAGCGGCGTGTGGTCGGGCGACACACGCTACGCAACGCGCTTATCCCGATCGTGACGGTTGCGGGCGTCCAGCTCGGACAGCTCCTGGCCGGCGCGATCATCCTCGAAAGCGTGTTCGCGTTGCCGGGACTCGGCCGGCTGGCGCTCGGGGCCATCAGCGCGCGCGATCTTCCGGTGGTGCAGGGCGTCGGCCTCTTCATCGCGTCGACGATCGTCGTGATCAACTTCGCCGTCGACCTCGCGTACGGCCTGCTCGACCCGCGCATCCGCTACGAGTAAGCGATGAGGTTGCTCGGCTTCGGGCTCGCGCGATGAGAGGCCGGCCGCTGAGGCACGAGCGATGAGAGTTCGCCCGCTGAGGCACGCGACGTTCACGCTCGGAGCGGCCATCACGCTTGCCCTGATCGTCGTCGCCGCTCTCAGCTTCGTGTACACGCCCGCCGATCCGCTCGCCATGTCGATCACCGGGCGATTGCAGGGCCCCTCGCACGCTCATCCATTCGGCACCGACCAGTTCGGGCGCGACGTGCTCTCGCGCGTGATGACGGGCGCGGTGACGTCGATCGCGGTCGGCGTGATCGCCGTCGGTATCGGCGCGGGTGCCGGCGTGCTGCTCGGCCTGGTGAGCGGTTATGTCGGCGGCTGGCCCGACGAGGGTCTGATGCGCGTGGTCGACGCGGTCCAAGGCTTTCCGGCGATTCTGTCCGCGCTGCTCTTCACAGCCGTGTTCACCCCGGGCACGGTGGTCAGCATGGTCGCGATCGGGATCGCGTTCGTGCCCGCCTTCGCGAGGGTCACGCGCGGCGCCGTGCTCGAGCTGCGCGATCGCGAGTTCGTCGTCGCCGCGCGCGCGCTCGGCGCACGCGATCGGCGGCTCGTGCTGCGCCACATTCTGCCCAACACGCTCGCGCCGCTGATCGTGCAGGCGACGACGAGTTTTCCCGTCGCGATCCTCTCCGAGGCCGCGCTCGCGTATCTGGGTCTCGGGACACAGCCGCCGCACCCTTCGTGGGGCCTGATGCTGAAGGAGGCGCAGAACTTTCTTGGCATGAACCCATGGTTCGCCGTATTCCCCGGCGCGGCGATTGCATTGACCGTGTTGGGGCTGAACTTGCTCGGCGACGGTCTGCGGGACCTGCTCGATCCGCGGACTGCGTTAGGTTGACATCCGTGTGACGGTACATTTATCGTTACCAGTGGTTCTGACTCGGGCCTGCTGGCGCTTCCGCTAGCTAAAACGGCTGATTCCCTCGAGGGAGAGAAAGCGGATGAAGGTCTTCAACACCTCGTTCACGCTGAACAGTGAGGAAGGCACCGAGGTCACCGATATCACGAAGCTCGTCAGGGAAGCCATCCAACAGTCCCCCATCTCGGCAGGGATTGCGCTGATCAACACTTTGCACACCACCTGTGCCGTCTTCATCAACGAGTTCCAGAGCGCCCTGATGGACGACCTCAAAGGGCTGGCCGAAAAGCTGGTCCCCGAGCGGGGCGGCTATCGTCACGACGACCCGCGCTTTTCCGACTGCGAGCGCGGCAACGCCCACTCGCACCTGCGCGCAGCCCTCCTGGGCCGTTCGGTGGCGCTCGGCGTCAACAACGGTGAGCTGACCCTCGGCCGGTTCCAGTCGGTGATCTTTGCGGAGTTCGACGGA
>DAIRVP010000273.1:0-5755 GCA_036802765.1 Candidatus Rokuibacteriota bacterium | reverse complement strand
CGAAGAAGGTCTACGAGTTCGCGTTCGTGATGCAGCCGCTGAAGCTCCGTGGCTTCACCGGCTCCACCGTGGCGCCGACGGCGATCCGCTAGCTTCGGCTAGGCCAGCGCTTTGCGCACGAACACGCCCGCGTCGAAGTCGGCCGCGACGCGGGCGTCTTGTTCCAGCAGCGCGTCACTGTCGACGTCGGCGAACTCGATGGCGCCCATGTCGGCGAACGCCTTCTGCACTTTCTCGCCCCAGAGGCCGATGTCCTTCACGGTGGGCACGATGCGGCTGAACAGACGCTTGCGGAACATGCGCATGCTCTCGGAGGTCATGGCGGCCTCGACGGCCTCCTTGGCGGGCAGGCCGAGGTTCTCCCAGAGCTCCCTCTGATTGAACCGGTCGCGCATGTGATAGCAGGCCTCGACCACGAACTCTTCGCGCTCGCCGCGCTCGGCGTCGGTCAGCTGCGGATAGAAGTCGCGCAGCGCGAGCCGGCCGAACGCCACGTGACGCGCCTCGTCCTGCATCACGTACGCGTTGACCGAGGCCGCCAGGCGATTCTTCGCGTAGTCGCGGATGCGCTGGAAGGCCGCCAGCGCGAGCCCCTCGATCAGGATCTGCATGCCGAGGTACGTCATGTCCCAGCGCCGGTCGGTGAGCACCGTCTCGAGCAGCGCCTTGAGCCCGGGGGTGATCGGGTACGCGATGCCGAGCTTCTCGTTCAGCAGGCGGGCGTAAGCCTCGACGTGGCGCGCCTCGTCCATCACCTGCGTGGCGGCGTAGAACTTCGCGTCGAGCTCGGGCACTGTTTGCACGATGCGCGCCGCCGCCATGAGCGCGCCCTGCTCGCCGTGCATGAACTGCGAGAGGCTCTGCGCCTGCTGGTGGTGGCGAAGCTTGACCCTCTCCTGATTCGTCAGCTTGTCCCAGAGCGGCGAGCCGAAGATGGGGATCAGGCGGTCGTCGATCTCCTGCGGATTCTCGGGGTCCAGGTCCTGCGACCAGTCGATGCGCGTCGCCGCGTCCCACTGCTGCTTCTTGCCCTTGTCGTACAGCGCGAGGAGCTTGGCACGCTCGTCCTCGTATTCCCAGGTGAACGACGTCTGGGTCTCGCCCGAAAGCATCCAACCGGTCTGCTCCACGGGCAGCTGATAGCGGTACATGGTCGCCATGCCAAGCCCTCCTGATTGTGCGGGCCAGTCTACGCCATCACCAGCCGCCACGTCGGAATTGACGCTGAGGCGGCAAACGCCCTAACGTGGTTTGGTCGATGCTTGTGCGGCTTTCGTGGCCCTTCCTGGCGTTCGTGCTCGTCCCCGGCGTGTTCGCCTGGTGGAGTGGACGTCGCCTGGTGCTCCAGCGCGACGATCCGGCGCTGGCCGAGCGGTTGCTGGCTCGCGCCGAGCACACGCAGCGGGTGATGATCGTCAGCTGCGCCGCGCTGACACTCGCAGCCGGACCTTATTATTGGTTCGCCGTGCTCGGGCTCGTCGTCGGCCTGTGGGTCGGCGACTATCCGTCGCGCCGCGTGCTGCTGGACGAGCAATGGGGACCCGCGACCTATCTCGGCTGGCAGCTCCGCTTCAACGCCGCACACTTCGGCTTCTGGTTCGCGCTGCTCTTGGCCCCGGCGGTGATCCTCGCGGCCGACGCTTGGCGCTGGTACGTCGCCGCGGCGCTGGCCATCGTGCTCGGTCTGTGGGCGCTGCGCCACACGGAGACGTTCCTCTGGCTCGTGCGGGCGCGCGCGCGACTGTGGCGCCCGGAGTGGCAGCCGATCATCGACCGCTCCCAGGCGGCGCGTCCTTCGCTCTTCGAGATGCCCGTGCCCGGCGGGCGCTTCGTCAACGCCTTCGCGTTTCCCTCACCCGATGCGCCGAGCGTGCTGTTCACGGTGCCCGCGCTGCAGCTGCTCACCGCGCGAGAGCAGGCGGCTATCTTCGCGCACGAGGTCGCGCACCTCGAGCACTGTGATCGCCGGCGCAGTCGGATCATGTCGAGCATCACCACAGGGCTCGTGCTCGCGGGCACGCTCGGCGCCGCGCTCGTCTTCGATCGCTTGCCGTCCGTCCCGGTCGTCGCGATCTGGTCGATGGCGCTGGTGATCGGCCTCGCGTGGAAGGCCTCACGGCAGAAGACGCACGAGACCGAGAGCGACGTTCGTGCGCTCGCGCTGTGCGAGGATCCCGAAGCTCTGATCAGCGGGCTGACGAAGCTCACGATCGCCGGACGCATGCCGCGCCGGTGGAGCGCCGAGCTCGAGCACGGCTCGTCGCATCCCAGTCTGGCGCGGCGCCTGCACGCGATCCGGCGCGTGGCCGCCATTCCGGTGATGCCGTTCGACGGCACGCTCGTGGTCGCCACCACGCGCGCCACGGCGCTGGTCATTCTCGATCGCGATGGCGTGTCGTGGGTCGAGGCGCGCGATCCGGACGAGCGGAACCCCGAAATCCTGCGCCGGACGGCGCGCTCGCGGTGGTCGGTGCCGTACGACGAGCTGGTCGAGCTGCGCGTGCGCGCCTTCTGGTGGGGCGGCGCTTCGCTCGTCGCACGCGATCGTAGCGGCGCCTCGCGCGCGGCGCGCATTCCGCCGAGCGAGGTCGCCGCGCTGCAGCGTAAGCTCGACGCGGTCGAGCATCGCCTCGCGCTCGACAGCGTCGTGCCCGAGCCGGCGCCGGCCCTGGGGCGCTTCACGGCCCTGGCGCTCGGCGTCGTCGCGACGTTGGTCGAAGGCCTGCTGACGCTCGGGCTGCTCACGGCGATCGTCGCGCTCGTTCGGCCGAGCCGCACGGCGCTGGCGGCGGTCGCCGGCGTCGCCGGCGCGTGCCTGCTCGCCTTCGCCAGCGATCTCGGCGTGCGGAATCCGACCTGGCTCACACTCGCCTACGCCGCCGCGGCCGGCGCGGTGTGCGTGATGGCGACGTGGCTCGCCGTGCAGCCGCGCACGTTCGAGGGGCGCCCCGTGGACTACGTGCCGGTCACGGGCATGCTCGCGATCGTCGTCGCGGTCACGTGGGGACCGCTGCTTGCGTACGTGGTGCGCACGAGCAAGCCCTCGGCCGTCGCGGTGCATCTGCTCGGGGGCGCGCCCATTCTGTGGGCGGCGCTGCTCGCGCTCGCGACCGCGCTGCTGACGAAACCCGGCCGCGCGGCGCGCCGCGCGAGCCTCACGCTGCTGGCGCTGGGAATCCTCACGGGCCCGGGCCTCAAGATCATCGACACGCTGCTGACCTCGCGACCGACGCTCGCCCGCGAGACGGAGCGCGGCACGCTGGCCCGCACGACACAGCTCGACCTGCCGTGGCGCAGCGGCGCGCTGCGTGTGTCGCCCACCGGCACGCGCGCCGCGGTGATGACGCGCGAGGCGCCGCGGGCTCCGGAGCACTTCCTCATCCTCGGCCCCGAAGCCAGCCGCGCCGACATCGAGGCGCGCGACCTGCGGTTCGTCGACGAGAGCAACGCGCTCACGCTGAACGAGTCGTCCTCGCGCACGGTGCTGCAGCATCTCGAGCTGGCGGAGTCGACTGCGTCGGCGGGATGGAGCATCGCCCTGCCGCCGCTGACGTCGCCGACGGTGTCCTCGGTCAAGGGCTCGGGATGGGCGGTGGTCGGTTACGACGGCGATGCGGAAGAGTTCGTCGGGCTCGCCGGCCGGATCGGAAGCCCTGGCGTCAACCGCTATCGGTGGCCGGTCGACGACAGCGAGAGCGTCGATTCGGAGATGGTCGAGATCCTGCCTGACGGCCGCGGCATTCGGGCCATCAGCGGCGTCACGTCGCTGGCGCGCCTGCCCTGGGGGACCTGGATCTACGACCGCGGCGGACGCCGGCAGACGCGCGTGTGGCGGCTGAACGGCAACGCGCAGCAGCTGCTCGCCGTGTGGCCGACGGCCGCCGGGTGTCACCTCGTGACGCACAGCACGGCGGACGTCGTCTGCGTAGGTGACCGGCACGAGCGCACCCTGATCTGGCGGTTCGGGCTCGACACGGGACCCACGCGGCCGGTCGCGGTGTTCGAGATCGCGCGGCGGATCGGCGTGAGCCCCGACGGCCGCTTCGTCGCGCTCTGGGGCAAAGACTCACTTGTCGTCGTCGATCTCGACCTCGCCCGCGCGATGCGGCGCGCCCTGCCGGCGGACGTCGGCGTGCCGATGCAGGTCGTGCCGCTCGCCGATCGTCTCGTCGCGCTCTTCCGCCGCCCGCGCACCGCGCCCGTGATCGAGGTGTTCGACACGCGCTGGTGAGTCGCGGTGGTACACTCGGCGTCCTCATAAGGAGGTCGAGTGCGATGAAGATTCTCTTCGTCGGCGCAGGCGCGATCGGCAGCTACATCGGCGCATTCCTCACCCGCTCGGGCCAGGACGTCACCCTCATCGATCCGTGGGCCGAGCAGGTCGAGACGGTGCGCGCCAAGGGCATCAGCGTCACCGGACCGCACGACCCGTTCGAGGCGCGGCCGGCGATCTATCACCTCCACGAGGCCCAGCGGCTGCCGCGTGACTTCGACGTCGCCTTCGTGGCCATGAAAGTCTACGACACGGCATGGGCGACCCAGCTCGCGCTGCGTCACCTGAAGCCCGAAGGGTTCGTGGTGGCCGCGGAGAACTGCTGGCCCGATCCGATCGTGGCCTCCATCGCCGGCAAGGGCCGCTCGATCGGTCTCATCATGTCGAAGATCGGCGTGGCGTCATGGAAGGCGGGCCACGTCGAGCGCGGTCACGAGCGCGGTGGCACCACCGGCCACGACGTCTTCCGCGCAGGCGAGCACGACGGCACGATCACGCCGCGCACGCAGATGATCGCCGAGATGCTCAAGGTCATCGACGGCTCGAAGCCGACCGACAACCTGTGGGGCGAGCGCTGGTCCAAGCTCTGCGCCAACGCGATGGGCAATCCCGTGCAGGCCATGTCGGGGCTCGGCTCGTTCGAAGTCGCCTCGAGCGAGGTCGGACGTGCGATCACGATCCATCTCGCGTCGGAGTCCGCGCGCGTCGGTCTCGCACTCGGGTACACGATTCCCAAGATCAACGGCACGACCGCCGAGCAGTGGGCCGACGCGGACCGTCGCGAGACCTGGCAGGCGCTGGACGAGATGCTGACACCCAAGTCGGCGAGCGGACGCAACTGGAAGGCGTCGATGGCGCAGGACGTGGCCAAAGGCCGGCCGACCGAGATCGACTACATGAACGGCTACGTGGTCGAAAAAGGCCGCGAGGTCGGCGTGCCGACGCCGGTGTCTGCGGCCGTCGCCGAAACGATGCGCGAGATCGATCGTCGCGAGCGCAAGCAGGCCCCCGAGAACATCGGGCTCACGCTCAAGCGCGCGGGAGTCTGACGGCGGCGCCCACGAGCAACCGGAGCGCTGTCGTCGAAATCGCCGGCCGCGAGGTGGCGATCACCAACCCGGACAAGATCTTTTTTCCGCGAGCCGGGCACACGAAGCTGGATCTCGCGAAGTACTATGCCGCCGTCGCGGACGGCGCGCTGCGTGGCATCGCCGGCCGGCCGTTCGTCCTCAAGCGCTACGTCGACGGCGCCGAGGGCGAGCCGTTCTTTCAGAAGCGCGCGCCCGAACGCCATCCGGACTGGATCGAGACGGTCGAGCTGCGGTTTCCGTCAGGCCGCACCGCGCGTGAGATCGTCGTCCGTGACGCGGCGCAGCTGTTGTGGGTCGTGAATCTCGGCTGCATCGACCTCAATCCCCACCCTGTGCGCGCCGACGACCTCGAGCATCCCGACGAGCTGCGGATCGATCTCGACCCCGGCCC
>DAIRVP010000272.1:0-5805 GCA_036802765.1 Candidatus Rokuibacteriota bacterium | reverse complement strand
AGCGACAGAGTGAGCACGACGAGCAGGGAGCCGATCACAAACGCCTTCTTCATGGAATCCCCCAGGTCCCGGACCCTTTCAGCCCCGTTGTCGGAGCCATTGTTCGGGGTTCTGCGGCTTACCCTGGTACCGCACCTCGAAATAGAGGCGCGGCCCCTCGAGCGAGCCGGTGTCCCCCACTGTCCCTATGCGCTGTCCCTGCTTCACGTCGTCGCCCTCCTTTACCAGGATGTCGGCGACGTGTGCATACAGCGTGAAGTACTCGTTGTCGTGATCCAGGATGATCAGGTTCCCATACCCCTTGAACCATCCCGTGTACACGACGTGCCCGGCGAACACGGCCGCAACATCACGACCCTCGCCGGCCTCGATATCCACGCCATTACGAAACGTCCGCGTGCCGAACCGCGGATGCACCTGAGCGCCGAACGCGCTCACCACCCGGCCCTCCGTCGGCCACGGCAGCCGCCCGCGAAGAGTACCAAATCCCACGGCCGGAGGAGTGTCGGCGCCCGGCTTCGGCGGCGGGATCTTGGCCAGGCGTCGTTGCTTGGCCTGGAGGTCGCGGATGAAAGCCTCCAGTCGTCGGGCCGCCTCGGTGAGTTCGCCAACCATCCGCTCGTGGTACGCGCGCTCATCGCGAACCTTCGCCAATAGTATACGGCGCTTGGCGGCGTCCCGATCGACTTCGCTCTGCTCCCGCTGTGCGTCGGCTCGAAGGCCCGCCAGGTCCCGTTGACGGCTCTCTTCCCGACCTCGGCGATCCTCCAGGCGTTCCGTCGTCCCACGATACTCTTGGATGAGGCGGGCGTCCAGGGACGCGAGGCTCGTCAGATGACGGACCGCCGCCGCGCGCGTTCCCGGATCCTCACCGGCCAGCAGCATGGGGAGCGCGCCGCCCTGGACGTGCACCTTGTACATCGCCTGCAGACGACGGCCCAGGGCCGCCTGCTGTCCGCCACGCAGCGCCTCCAGCGACTGGATCTCGCCGCGCAGCGATTTGACGTCGGCGGCGGCGCGCTTGATGCGTGTATCGAGGCGGGCGACGTCGCGCTGCTTGTCGGCCAGACGCCGCTCGATCGCCTCGATCTCCGCGATCACCGACGTCTCGCGTGCGCGCGCCTCCGCGGCTTTTTGCCTCTCCTCGCGCAGCTGCCGCTCTGTCTGCTGCAGCTTCTTCTGCTCGGCGGAGATCGAATCCTCGGCCTTCTTCGACGCGGTTTGGGCTGCCGCGGTGCCGGCGACCACCGCAGCCACCAGGCCGATGGCGAGCGCGACGCGCCCGCTCACGGCTCGCTGCGTCCTCGCGCCAACCAGCCTCCACAGCCGCCGAGCATCGTTCCGGCGAGCATCAGCACGACGACCGTCTGCGTTTTCAAGAACGTGAGCCGCTCCAGCCCGAGCGTCTGACTGACGAGCGGCTCGAGCCGCGGCCCGGCGACGGTGTAGACGACGATCAGCGCCCAGATCGCCATCACAGCGCCGAGCAGACCTTGCAGCATGCCCTGTAGCAGCAGCGGCATGCGCACGACCAGCTCGGGCGCGCCGACGAGGCGCATGATCTCGAGCTCCTGGCGGCGAAGGTGCAGGACGAGCGTCGTCGCCGTCGTCACTGTCAGGATGGCGGCCAGCGCAAGCACCGCGCCCACGCTCAGGCCGATGACCTCGAGCAGCCGCTGGCCACGCGCGAGTCGCTCGATCCAGTCGATGCCGCCGCCGATGTCGTCGGCTTCGCTCAGCGCCGACAGCCGCGCGATCAGCGCGCGCGCGCCGTCCGGCGTCGCGCCGTCCTCCGTCAGCGTGACCTCGAGCGACGAGGGCAGCGGATTGGTGGGCAGCTGCTCCGCGACGCTGGCGTCCTTGCCGAGCACCTGCTTGAGCGTGCCGAGCGCCTCGCTCTTGCTGACGAAGCGCACGGTCGCCACGCCCGGCATCGCCTGCACGCGCTCCACGAGCGGCTGAACGTCGGTGGGCGCCGGCTCGCGCTTGAGGTACACGATGACGCGCACACGATCGCGCCAGTGCGCCACCGCCTGCCCGACGTTCGTCGACACGAGCCAGAAGCCCCCGAGGGCGGCGAGCGACAGCGTGATCAACAGGATGGCGGCGACGGCAACGCGGCCGGCTCGTCGCAGGTCGCGCACCGCCTCACCGATGAGGAACCCGAGCACCTAGCCTTCGTCCTTGACGAGGCGGCCGCTCACGAGGGTGAGCGTCCGCTGGCGCAGCGTGGCCGCCAGCGCGGCCTGATGGGTCGCGAACAGCACGGTGGTGCCGCCGGCCCAGATGTCTTTGACGATGTCGATGACCTCGGCGGCCATCGTCTCGTCGAGGCTACCGGTCGGCTCGTCGGCCAGGAGCAGCAGCGGCTTGCGTGCGATGGCACGGGCGAGCGCCGCGCGCTGCGCTTCGCCTTGCGAGAGCTGTGCGGGGTAAGCCTGGGCACGAGCCGAGAGGCCCACCGCGCGAAGCGCGTCGAACACCCGCGGTGTGATCTCGCGACGCGGCGTGCCCAGCACGCGCAGCACGAAGGCGACGTTCTCGTAGACCGTGCGGCCGGGCAAGAGCTTGGCGTCCTGGAACACCACGCCGATCGAGCGGCGCAGCGCCGCGACCTCGCGCCCGCGCAGCGAGGGCACGTCGAGGTTCAGCACATCGATCTCGCCTTCGGTCGGCAGCTCCTCGCGATAGAGGAGCCTGAGCAGGGTCGTCTTGCCCGAGCCGCTGGCGCCGTGGAGCGTGACGAACTCGCCCTTGCCCATCCGGAAGGACACGTCGCTGAGCGCAGGGACCTTCACCGGTCCTACGGCAAACACCTTCCAGACCCGGTGAAACTCAATCATCGAGGCAGGACGATTATAGCGGCGGCGCTACCGTTTCGTGAGCTTCTCCAGCTCTTCCTCGACGAGCTTGCTGACCATGGCAGGATTGGCACGGCCGCTGCTAGCCTTCATCACCTGCCCGACAATTGCCTTACCCGCCGCGGTCTTGCCCTTGCGGTAGTCCTCGACCGCCTGTGGGTTGGCCGCGATCGCGCTGACCACCATCGCGGCGAGCGCATCGGTGTCGGCGACCTGGGTCAATCCCTCGCGGCGCACGATCACCGCTGCGTCCTCGCCGGTTCGAATCATCGTGTCGAAGACCGTCTTGGCGATCTTGCCGCTGATCGTGCCGTCGTCGATCAGCCGCAGCATGCCGGCGAGCCGCGTGGGCGTCACTTTTGCCCGCTCGATCGCGCGCTCGTCGTCGCCCGGCAGCTCACGCAGCAGCTCGGACATCACCCAGTTGGACACGATCTTCGGCTGCGGGAATTCGCGGACCGCCGCCTCGTAGTATTCCGCCAGCGCACGGCTCTGGGTGAGCAGGGCCGCGTCATAGGCAGGCAGGCCGTAGGCGGTCACGAAGCGCTGGCGGCGCGCGCGCGGCAGCTCGGGCAGCGCGCCGTGGATCTTGGCGATCCACGCCGTGTCGAGCTTCAGCGGGACCAGATCGGGCTCGGGGAAATAGCGATAGTCGTGCGCGAATTCCTTACTGCGCATCGAGCGCGTGTAGCCGTGCTCGGCGTCCCAGAGCCGCGTCTCCTGCACGATGCGTTCGCCGCGGTCCAGCGCGTCCGCCTGGCGCTTCACCTCGAACTCCAGCGCGCGCTGGACGTTGCGGAACGAGTTCATGTTCTTGATCTCGACCTTGGTGCCGAGCTCGGCGGCGCCCGCGGGCTTCAGCGAAATGTTCGCGTCGCAGCGCAGCGAGCCTTCTTCCATGTTGCCGTCGCAGACGCCCAGGTAGACGAGCACCGCGCGGAACGCGCGCAGATAGGCGGCGGCCTCCTCGGGCGACCGGATCTCGGGCTTGCTGACCGTCTCCATGAGCGGCACGCCGGCGCGGTTGAAGTCCACGAGGCTCGACTGCGCCGTCTCCAGCGTGCCCTCGTGAACCAGCTTGGCGACGTCCTCCTCGAGATGCAGGCGCTGGATGCCGATCCGGCGGGAGTGGCCATCGGCCAGATCGATCTCCAGCGCGCCGTGCTCGGCGAGCGGCTCCTCGTACTGGCTGATCTGAAAGTTCTTCGGCATGTCCGGGTAGTAGTAGTGCTTGCGCGCGAAGCGGCACGCGGCGTTGACGCGGCACTCGAAGGCCAGCGCCGTGCGCACCCCGTATTCGACGGCGCGGCGATTGATGACCGGCAGCGTGCCCGGCATCCCCTGGCAGATCGGACATGTCTGCGTGTTCGGCGGCGCGCCGAACGTCGTCGGACAGCCACAGAAAATCTTGGTGCGCGTCGTGAGCTGCGCGTGGACCTCGAGGCCGATGACGACGTCGTATTTCGCCATTACCCGAGCTGCGGCCGGCGCGTATGCCAGTCGGTGGCGCGCTCATAGGCGCGCGCGGCCCGCAGCACGGTCGCCTCGTCGAGGGTGCGGCCGATGATCTGCAGGCCGATCGGTAACCCGGTCTTCGTGAAGCCGCACGGCACGGAGACGGCCGGCACGCCCGCCATGTCCGCCGGGATCGTGAACACGTCGTTGAGGTACATCTGTACCGGATCCGTCTTCTCGCCGTGCTTGAACGGGATGTTCGGCGTCGTCGGCGCGACGATGAGATCCACCCGGCCGAACGCGGCGTCGAAATCGCGGCGTACGAGCGTGCGCACCTTCTGCGCCTGCCCGTAATACGCGTCGTAGTAACCGGCGGACAGCACGTAGGTGCCGAGCATGATCCTGCGCCGCACCTCGGCGCCGAAACCGGCCGCGCGCGTCTTGCTCTCCATGTCGATCAGATCATGGCCGCCCACGCGCAGACCATACTTCACACCGTCGTAGCGCGCGAGGTTCGACGACGCCTCGGCCGGCGCGATGACGTAGTACGTGGCCAGCGCGTGCGGCGTCGCGGGCAGTGATACCCGCTCGACGGTCGCGCCCAGTCCCTTCAGCACCTCGATCGCTGCCCGCACAGCGCTCTCGACCTCCGCGTCCATGCCTTTGGTGAAATACTCGTCGGGCACGCCCAGGCGGAGGCCCCGCGCGCCCTGCTCGAGCCCGGCCGCGTAATCGGGCACGGCGGCGTCGATGGACGTGGCGTCCATCGGATCGTGGCCGGCGATGGCGCCCAGCAGCAGCGCGGTGTCCAGCACGTCGAGGCCGAACGGCCCCGGATGGTCGAGTGACGACGCGAACGCGACGAGTCCGTAGCGCGAGACGCGGCCGTACGTCGGCTTCAGTCCCACGACGCCGCAGAACGCGGCCGGCTGGCGGATCGAGCCTCCGGTGTCCGTCCCGAGCGAGCCCGCGGCGAGCCCCGCCGCGACCGCGGCCGCGGGTCCGCCGGAGGATCCGCCCGGAACGCGGGAGAGATCCCACGGGTTGCGCGTGACCTTCAACGCCGAGTGCTCGGTTGAAGAGCCCATCGCGAACTCGTCCATGTTGCTCTTGCCGAGCATCACCGCGCCGGCCTTCGTGAGGCGTTCGGCGACCGTCGCGTCATACGGCGGAACGAAATTCTCGAGGATCTTCGACCCGCAGGTCGTGCGTACGCCCCTCGTGCAGAACACATCCTTGAGCGTGATCGGCGCGCCGTCGAGCGGGCCCAGCGGTCGCCCCGCGCGATAGCGCTCGTCGGCGGCGTGCGCGGCGGCACGCGCCTGCTCCGCGGTCACCGTGAGGTAGGCGCCGACCTTGTCGTCGAGCTTGGCGATGCGCGCCAGGTACTCGTCGGTCACCCGGCTCGGCGTCGTCTCGCCGCGCCGGTACGCGTCAGTGAGCTCGTGAATCGTCATTCTTCAATAATCCGCGGCACGCGGAAGAAGTC
>DAIRVP010000271.1:2730-5810 GCA_036802765.1 Candidatus Rokuibacteriota bacterium | reverse complement strand
CCGTCGATGCGGTAGCGGATCCGCAGCGTGTCCTCGAACGGCTCGATGTGGATGTCCGACGCTTCGGCTGTGATCGCGTTCTCGATCAAGAGATTGACGAGCCGCACCACCGGCGCCTCGAACGCCATGTCGCGCAGGTGGTTGACGTCCGTGTCGCCATCCTCGGGGCCGCGATCCTCGTCGATACCCTCGACGATGCGCTGCAGCGCGGTCGCGTTGGCGCCGTCATAGTTGCGATCGATCGTCTCGAGAATCCCGGTGGCCGAGCTCACGACGAATTTCACGGTCAGCCCCGTGGCCTGTCGCAGGTCGTCGGCGACGATCGCGTTGAGCGGATCCGCGGAGGCGACGGTCAGCACCCCACCTTCGATGGTGAGCGGGCAGACGCGATACTGACGCAGGTACTTCGCCGAGATGTTCTTCA
This sequence comes from Candidatus Rokuibacteriota bacterium, assembly GCA_036802765.1. Taxonomy (GTDB): domain Bacteria; phylum Methylomirabilota; class Methylomirabilia; order Rokubacteriales; family CSP1-6; genus AR12. The sequence goes on along the minus strand of DAIRVP010000271.1, from coordinate 5,386 downwards.
GCACGGGCACGGTCGACGGCAGCTCTTCGCGCCAGACGTAAGGCAGGTCTTGTTGCACGGCGAGCGCGCGCGCAACGTCGTCCTCGTTGATGGCGCCGAGAGCGACGAGGGCCTCGCCGATCAACTCACCGGTGTTCCGCTGGCGCGCGAGGGCGCGTTCGATCGCGGCGGCGGTGGTCAGTCCTTCGGCAACGAGAATCTCGCCAAGGAGACGGGGAGGAGCTCCAATGGCCATGCTATGCTCCCGACGATGTTAGCATACTTGGCGTTCGCGGCCGTGGCCGCCGCCGCGGACGTCGCTGGGGCGGTCATCGTCACCACGGCCCACAAGCACGGCCATGCGCGCCTGCGGTATTTCGTGGCCGGCGGCGCGGGCTTCATGCTGGCCGCCGCCTTCATTCGCATGCTGCCGGAGAGCACCCAGGTGCCGCATGCCTTCCTGTTCGTGCTCCTCGGATACTTTGGTGTTCATCTATTCGAGCACACCGTGGCGCCGCATTTCCACTTTGGCGAGGAGGTCCATCGCGAGGCGCTGTTACATCCCTCGGCGGGATGGCTCGCGGTCTTTGGCCTCGGCGTGCACACGGTGTTTGACGGCGTCGCGATTGCCGCCGGCTTCATGGTCAGCCCGTCGCTGGGGGCGATCCTGTTCATCGCCGTCATGCTGCACAAGCTGCCCGAGGGGTTCACGATCGCGTCGATCATGCTCGCGGGTGGACACTCGCGCGGCGCGGCGCTCGCGGCCGGCGCCGGGCTCGGCGTGCTGACGCTGGCGGGCGCCTTGGCCACGAGCCTGATCGCACAGCATCATGTGGGCTATGCGCTCGCGCTCTCCGCGGGCGTCACCATCTATGTCGCCGCGTCGGACCTCATTCCAGAGGTCAATCGCGAGGACAACGCGCCGGGGCTGGCCTACACCGTCTTCGGCGGTCTGCTCTTCTTCGTCGTCGTCGACTGGGCATTTTCCGAGCTGCTCGGACACTAGGCGTGGCCGCCGCGCTCGTTCTGCACGGAGTGAACCTCAATCTCCTCGGCACCCGCGAGCCGGCGATCTATGGCCGCGTCTCGCTTGCGGCGGTCGACCGCTTGATCCGCGAGCACGGACGCAAGCGCGGCGTGCGCGTGGAGTGCCGGCAGTCGAATCACGAAGGTGAGCTGGTGGACTGGCTACAGGGCGCTCGGCGCGAAGGCTTCCTCGGTGTGGTGTTCAATCCCGGCGCGTTCACGCACTACTCGATCGCGCTGCGTGATGCCGTCGCCGCGATCGACGTGCCGGTGGTGGAGGTACATTTGTCCAACGTGCACGCGCGTGAGGAGTTTCGCAGCCGGTCAGTGATCGCCGCCGCTGCGCGCGGCCAGATCTCTGGATTCGGGCCGCAGAGCTACGTGCTCGGCCTCGACGCGCTCTTAAGCCTTGCGGTTAATCGGGCGAGACGGAACCGCTGACCGTCTAGATCAGGCCACCCACGGTTCTACCCGTGCACGCGTCGTCGCTACAATCACCGCTACAATCATCGCTACAATAATCACAATCAACCCAATAAACGCGGCGACTCTCGCGTCTAACTGCCTGGATGCAGGGGCCGCTGCTCACAGCGCGTGAAAACGGACGACGCCGCCCTCATCGAGCGATGCCGCGCGGGCGAGATCGCGGCCTTCGAGCCGCTGGTCGAGAAGTACCGCCAGCGCGTATGGCGCCTCGCCTACAACGTCTTGCGCGATCGGGAGGAGGCCTGGGACGTCGCCCAGGAGGCGTTCGTGCGGGCGTGGCAGGCGCTGCCGAATTTCCGCGGCCAGTCGGCGTTCTATACATGGCTCTTTCGGATCGTGATGAACGTGGCGTCGGACCGGGCGCGCGCTCGCGCGGCGCGGGGGCGCGCGTTCGGCACCGAGCGGATTCCGGAAGAGGATTGGGATCGTGTTCTGGTGGACCAGCCGGTGGATGCGCGGCCCGACGCGGCGGCGGCCGGCGCGCAGCAGCGCGCGCGCATCGAGCGGGCGTTGTCCACGCTGTCGCCGGATCATCGGCGTATCGTGGTTTTGAGTGATATCGAAGGGCTGTCGTACAAGGAGATCGCGGACGTGTTGGAGATTCCCATGGGAACGGTCATGTCGCGACTGCACAATGCACGCAAACGGCTCAAGGCGGCGCTCGGCCCGATGCTCGCGCTGATCCTGGCGATCGCCGCCCTCGCGGCGGCGCCGGCCGTTTATGCGCAGCAGATCGTGCGCTTCGGCGCGCGCGTGCTCCTCGCGACCGACAAGCCGTCGACGTCGACGACGCTGCGGCTGGCGCCCCCCGGGCCGGACGAGCGCCTGCAGGCCTTCCTGCCGCGACTGCGCCAGCTCACGGGCTATCAGGAGTACACATCGCTCGAGCGCTATCGTGCCGAAGTGCCGATTGGCTCCGTGCAGCAGTGGGCGGTGCCCGGTGATCGCACGCTCGAGGTGGTGCCCGACCGCGTCGACGGCGACACCGTCTACATGCGCGTTCGCCTGCAACGAGGTGCTGTGAACGAAGTCACTACGACTATTCAGGCCGCGCGCGGTAGCCCGGCGGTCATCGGTGGCCCGCGCTACGCGGATGGCGTCTTGGTCATCATCGTCTGGGCCAACGCCAACCCGCAGCCTCGAGAGCGCTGACGAGACGCGCCAC
>DAIRVP010000271.1:0-2630 GCA_036802765.1 Candidatus Rokuibacteriota bacterium | reverse complement strand
GCGGCTCCTCCGGCCGCGGGCCGCCGCGCGAACGTGGCCATCACCAGGGCGCGCGCTCTTTCGGGATCCACGCCATTCGCCTGCATGCAGGGCGTGGCATCTTCGAGCACGCGCTCGGGATCGCCCCACAGCCGGTATTTCTTGTACTCATCCTCGAACTCGATGCCGAGCGACCGTGCGAACACCGTGAGGTAGTGCTCGATCGTCAGCCGGCCATCGGCCTCGAAGCCGCAGATCATGCGCTGGCAGCCGTGATAGATGCCGGCCAGCGTGTCGGCGCCAGCTGCGCGCGCTCGTTCGATCTCGTCGCGCACGAGCCCGTCCCACACGTCCTGTCCCAGCGCGATCGGAATCGCCGGCGCACACGAGCGGCCGAAGCGTGGATCCGGCTCGAGCGGAACGACACGCAGACCGGGCACCGCCGCGAGGAGGTCGCGACAGGCGCGTGCCTCACGCTGCCGCGCCTCGCCCACACAGTGGGCATGCACCGCGACGCTGCGCTCGACGCGGGCGGTGAACTCCATCCGCGGCACCTGCGCGAGAAGGAACTCGGTCGTGTGACGCACGCGGTATGGCGTCTGTGCGTGCAGGACCTCGTCGTAGAAATAGATGCACGACGGACACCACATCACAACTTCGTCGGGCTCGTAGCGCTTGAAGAGCTCAAGGGTGCGCCTGGCCATTCCGTCGCCGGCAGCCGTGTCGCCCTCCCGGTGGTGCACGATGCCGCAGCAGTACGTCGGCCCGCCGACCGCGATGTACTCCAACCCGAGGCGGTCGAAGATCGCGGTCACCGTCCGGATCATGTGCGAGGTCCTTAGCACGTTGCACCCGAGATAGAGCACGATCGACTTCCGTGCCGGCCGTGTTTCGGGCGCCATCAGCCGCCACGTGCGCTCGTCGGCACGTGTCGTGAGATCGTGCGTCAGGCGGATCTCGCCGAAGTACTTCGCGTAGTCGAAACCCATCGCGGCGCCTCCCGTCGCCCCTAGCCTACAATACCCCGCCATGGTGGAGCCGGCCACGCTGCTGGCGAGCGCGCGCGCCGATCTCGCACGGTTGCCGCGCATCCTCGACGCGCTGCTCGACGGCGTCGATACGCCGACGTGGCGGCAGCGTCCGGCCGCCGGCGAGTGGTCACCGCTCGAAATCGTCTGCCACCTCCGTGACGAAGAGACGGAAGACTTCGGCGCGCGGCTGCACGTCGTCGTGGACCGCGCGACGACGTTCGCCGCGATCGATCCGGCGCGGTGGGTCGAGGAGCGGGCGTATCGCGACACCGATCCGGCGACGGCGCTGGCCGCTTTCGTCGAGCGGCGCGCGGCGACGCTGGCGTTCCTCGCGGGGCTCTCCGGGGACCACCTGCGTCACGCCGTTGCACATCCCCGCCTCGGCACGCTGTCGGGCCTCGATTTACTCGCGGCGTGGGTGACGCATGATCGACTGCACCTCGCTCAGCTCGCCGCGACGCTGGCACGGCTCGGCGCGCAACGCTGGGCGCCTCTGCGCACGGAGTATGCGGGACCGATCCCATACGCGGAAAGCCCCGTACAATAGCGACATGAGTTACGCGTCATGAGTCAGGGCGAAGAGCGCTATCACGCCGAGCGCGCGCGCATCGAGCAGGGCCACACGAAGTATCGCGACAAGCTGCGGGCCGAAGGCAAGATGTTCGTGCGTGATCGCCTCAAGCTGCTGCTCGATCCCGGCACAGAGTTCCAGGAGGATTGGCTCTTCGCGCGCAATCAGGAGGCCGACACGCCGGCCGATGGCGTCGTCACCGGCGTCGGCAGAGTCGGCGGCAAGACCGTGTGCATCATGGCCAACGACTACACCGTGAAAGCCGGCTCCTGGGGCGAAAAGACGGTGCTCAAGATCGTCCGCATCCAGGAAAAGGCCGCACGGCTGCGCGTGCCCATGCTGTACCTGGTCGACGCCGCCGGCGGGCGGATCTCCGAGCAGATCAAGATCTTCCCCGGCCGCTTTCACGCCGGCCGCATCTTCTATAACGAAGTCCAGCTCTCGGGCGTCGTTCCGCAGATCTGCATCCTCTTCGGCCCATCGCCGGCAGGGTCCGCGTACCTGCCGGCCCTGACCGACATCGTGATCATGGTGGACGGCAAGGCGTCGCTCTACGTCGGCAGCCCGCGCATGGTGGAGATGGCCATCGGCGAGAAGACGACGCTCGAGGCCCTTGGCGGCGCGCGCATGCACTGCGAGGTCTCGGGCTGTGGCGACGTGCTGGCCGCGTCGGACGAAGAGGCGATCGAGCTGGCCAAGCGCTATCTCGCGTTCATGCCGGAGTCGTTCGCCGAGCCGCCGCCGCGGGTGGCGGCCGCGGAGCCGAAGCCGGGCCGCTCGATCGACGAGATCGTGCCGTACGACCAGCGCAAGTGGTTCGATATGTACGAGGTGATCGAGCGCGTCATCGATACCGGCTCGTGGTTCGAGATCAAGAAGCTCTTCGCGGGCGAGGTGATCGTCGGGCTGGCGCGCATCGACGGAAGAGCCGTCGGCATCATCGCCAACCAACCGAAGGTGAAGGGCGGCGTGCTGATGGTCGACTCGTCGGACAAAGCCGCGCGCTTCATCTGGCTCTGCAACGCGTTCAACATCCCGCTCGTGTACCT
>DAIRVP010000270.1:0-5820 GCA_036802765.1 Candidatus Rokuibacteriota bacterium | reverse complement strand
CGCGGCCAGGTCGTCTTCATCGTCGGCGACGCGGGCATCGGCAAGTCGCGCCTGCTGTACGAGTTCCGCCGGCAGCTGGCGGAGACCGGCCGGGCCGTCAGCTGGGTCGAAGGGCAGTGCGTCTCGTTCGGTCAGTCGATCCCCTTTCTGCCGCTGGTCGATCTGCTGCGGAAGAACTTCGGCGTCGAAGAATTCGACGGCGAGCCGGAGATCATCGCCAAGGTCGAAGGCGTCACGCGCCGCATGGGGGGCCTCGAGGAGCACGTCCCGTTCATCCGCTACCTGCTGTCGGTCGATCCGGGCGACGCCGCCGTGGCGACGATGGACGCGCCGAACCGCCGGCGCCTCGCGTTCGCCGCGCTGCGGGCGCTGGCCGTGCGCGGCGCGCAGCTGCGCCCGGTCGTGCTCGTCGTCGAGGACCTGCACTGGATGGACTCCGGCAGCGAGGAGTTCCTCGGCTCCTTGATGGAATCGGTCGCGGGCGTGGCGATCATGCTGATCCTCACCTACCGTGTGGGCTACGCGCCGCCATTCGGCTCCAGGAGCTACTACTCGACGATCAATCTGACGACCCTGGGCGAAAACGAAACGCTGGCGGTGGCGCGCAGCGTGCTCGGCGCTGCCGATCTGCCGCGGGAGGTGCTCGACGCGCTGAGGCAGAAGGCCGAGGGCGTGCCGCTGTTCATCGAAGAGGTCGCCAAGACTCTATTGGACCTCGGCGTGGTGCGCCGCGAGGGCGACCGACTGGTGCTCGTGTCTGGACCCGAAAGCATCGACGTCCCCGAGACGATTCACGACATCATCATGGCGCGCCTCGACCGGCTCGGCGACGATGGCAAGCGGGCCGTCCAGCTCGCGTCGGTCATCGGACGACAGTTCCTGGTTCGCTTGTTGACGCGGGTCTCGGGCATGAGCCAAGAGCCCGTCGATGGCCTGCTCCGCGAGCTGCAGTCGCTCGAGCTCGTCTACCAGCAGGGGCTCCTGCCCGAGCCCGCGTACGTCTTCAAGCACGCCGTCATCCAGGATGTCGCGTACAAGAGCCTGCTGCGCGAGCATCGGCGGGAGCTGCACCGCAGCGTCGCGTTCGCGCTCGAGGAGCTCTATCCGGATCGGCTCGCCGAGCACTACGAGGAGCTCGCCCATCACTTCTCGGAGGGCGAGGAGTGGGCGAAGGCGTTCGAGTACCTCACGCGCTCCGGTGATCGTGCGCGCGAGGCGTTCGCGAACACCACCGCTCTCGACTGGTATGCGCGCGCGCTCGATGCCGCTGCGCGCGTGACGCCGCCGGTCTCGCGCCGCGAGCTTGCGCAGATCCACCAGCGGCGGGCGCAGATCCTGTCGACGGTAGCGCGGCTGGAGGAGGCGCGGGCCGAGGCCATGAAAATGCTCGAGTACGCGCAGGCCGAGGGCGACCGCCGTCTGGAGGCCGAGGCGCACGCGGAGATCTCGTACTGCCACTACATCGCGCTCTCATGGGACCACGTTGGCGATCTCGAGGCGCACGCCAGCCGGGCGCACGCGATCGCGCGCGAGCTGGGCGACGACCGGCTCATCGCGCGAACGCTGTTCCTGCTCGGCTCGCTCGACCAGATGCAGGCCCGTCTGGGGGCGGCGGAGGACAAGTTCACCGAGGCGATGGGATTGGTCGGCAGCGGCTCGCGAGACATCGTCTTGCAACTCGAGACGCTGCTCAGCCTGCAGCGGAACTGGCAGGGACGGTTCGACGAGGCCATTACCGTCTGCGTGGGCGCCGAGGCCGCCGCCCGCGATCTCCACGACGGCTTCAACGAGGTGCTCGCGATGTCGAACCGGTGCTTTGCGCTGATCGGCCGCGGCGACTATCGCACTGCCTGGGACACGCTCGCCCGCGGCCGCGCCCTGGCGCGGGAGCGCCAGAACCACTTCATCTATGCCCGCATGGGCAACACATTCGGATGGCTCCGGCAGGAGTACGGCGACTTTACCGGCGCGGTCGAGCTGAACCGCGAGAGCCGCGATATCGGACAACGCATCAAGAACGGCAACGTCGAGATCAGCGGGCTGATCGACCTCGGCTTCAGCGAGCTCGCGATCAATGGACCTCAGACGGCCCTCACGCTCTTCGAGGAAACGGTGGAGCGCGCCCGAAAGGCGTTCGGCGCGCACCGCTGGCGCTGGTCGATCCATCTGGCGTTCGGCCTCACCACCGCCTTGATGATGCTCGGCCGCGACGGCGAAGCGCTGGTAGAGGCCAACCGTGGTCTCGCCGAGGCCGAGCAGACCGATTCGCTGAAGTATGTCGGCTGGTTCCACGCCCGCCGTGGAGAGCTCGCCCTGCGCGGCAACGACGCCGCCGCCGCGGCCGAGAGCCTTGGCCGCGCGATGGCCATTGGCCAGCGGATCGGCTATCCGACCCTGATATGGCAGGCGGCCGATCTCCTCGCGCGCGCTCAGATGGCGCTGGGCGCGGCCGACGACGCGCGCGGTGCGGCGCGGCTCGCCGAGGACACCGTGGCCGCCATCGCGGCAGCCGCGCCGGAGCCGGCACTGGCCGAGGCGCTGTCGCGGTGGTCGAAAGTCGTGGAGATGAGGGAGACGGTCGAGCGCGTCCGACGAATGTGAGCGCGCCGCTCAGAGATTCGCGAGCGACCGCAGCCGCGGGTCGAGTTCGTCGCGAAGCGCATCGCCGACGAGGTTGACCGCCACCACCGTCAGCATGATGCAGAAGCCGGGCGCGGACGCGATCCACCACGCGCGCAGCAGATAATTCCGGCCGCCGCTCAAATCGATCCCCCACTCGGGGATCGGCGGCCGCGGGCCGAGCCCGAGAAAGCTCAGCGACGCGCCGAGAATGATCGACCAGGCGATGGCGACGGTCGAGATGACGATGATCGGCGCAACGACGTTCGGCAGGACGTGGCGCAGCGCCACGCGCGTGGGCCGAGAGCCGAGCGCGCGCGCCGCTTCGACGTAAGCGTTCTCGCGCACCGACAGCACGTCGCCGCGCACCAGCCGCACGAAGGTCGGGATCAGCGACACGCCGACCGCGAGCATGACGTTGAGGGTTCCCTGCCCGAGCACCGCGACGACGACCAGCGCCATCAAGATGCCGGGAAACGCCATCATGATGTCGACGACGCGCATGACGAGCAGATCCGTCCAGCCGCCGATCACGCCACACGCGAGCCCGACGATCACGCCCGCCGCCAGCGCGACCGCGACGGCGCCGAGGCCCGTCGCGAGCGACAGCCGTGCACCGGTCATCACGCGGCTCAGGATGTCGCGTCCGTACTGGTCGGTCCCGAACGGGTGCGTCAGCGACGGCGGCGCGAGCGCCGCGGCCGGCGCGATCTTGATCGGATCGTACGGGACCAGTGCCGGAGCGAGCAGCGCGGTCAGGACGATGACCGTCAGGACGACAGCGCCGGCGAGCGCTGACTTCCGTCGGCGTAACGCCCGTCGCAGCATCAGGCCTTCGCCGCTTCGCGATGCCGGATGCGCGGATCGAGCGCCGAGTACGACAGATCGACCAGGAGATTCGTGAGCACATAACCGAGCGCGCTCACGAGCACGACGCCTTGAATGAGCGGATAGTCCTTGTCGAGCACCGCCGTCACCGCGAGGCGACCCATCCCGCGACGCGAGAACACCGTCTCGACGATGATCGTGCCGGCCAGCAGATTGCCGAGCTGCACGCCGATGATCGTGGTCACCGGGATCAGCGCATTGCCGAGCGCGTGCTTGAGCGTCACGCCCCACTCCGAGAGTCCTTTCGCACGCGCGGTGCTGATATAGCCGTTGCCGAGCACCTCGAGCAGGCTCGAGCGCACGAGCCGCGCGATCACGGCGGAGTAGTTGAGCCCGATGGTGGCCGCAGGCAGGAGCAGCCGGCTCCAGCCGCCCTGGCCGGTGGCGGGCAGCCAGCCGAGCTGCAGCGAGAAGACGAAGATCAGCAGCAGGCCGAGCCAGAAGCTCGGCATCGACACGCCGCCGAGCGCGACCAGCATCGCCGCGCGGTCGATCCACGTGTCGTGCCACACCGCCGCCACCAGGCCGAGCGCGAGCCCGACGACGGCCGCGATGACGATGGCCGTTGCCGCGAGCTCGAGCGTGCTGGGCAGCTGCTCGGCAATCTCCTGGATGACGGGGCGGCGCGTGAAGATCGAGCGCCCGAAATCGCCGACGACCGCGCGGGCGACGAAGCGCGCGTACTGCACGGGCAGCGGATCGTCCAGGCGCAGCTGCGCGCGCAGCTCGCGCTCCTGCTCGGGCGTGGCGTTGGCGCCGCTGAGAATCGCGAGCACGGGGTCGCCGGGCAGCAGGTGAACGATCGAGAACACGACGACCGACACCCCGACGATGACCGGCACCGACAGCAAAATCCGGCGCCGGATGAATGTCAGCAGTGAGCGCTACCTCGTCAGGGCGACGTCGTACAGCACCGGAAACGTCACCACATTGAACGCGAAGCCCTGCACGTCCTTGCGCGTGCCGACGATCGTCACCTGATCGACCAGGCCGATGCCGGCGCCCATGTCCACCAGCATCCGCTGGATCTTTTTGTAGAGCTCCATACGCGGGCCTTCGTCGGTCATGGCGGCCGCCTGGTCGAGCAGCTTGTCGATCTCCGGGTCGGACAGGCGCGGCGGATTGAATGCCTGCAGCCGGCTCGTGTGGAAGTTGCTCGTCAGGATCGACGGATCGGGGAACCACCAGTTCAGCTCGCCGATGCCGTGCTCACCCTTGCGCCACGCCTCGTACATCTGCACGCGCGGCGCCTCGCGCAGCTGGATGTCGATGCCGACCTCGCGCGCCATGCCCTGGATGAGCGGCGCCATCTCCTCGTAGCCGTTGTTGGTGCCGAAGATCCACAGGATCTCCAGCCGCTTGCCGTCCTTCACGCGGATGCCGTCGCCGCCTGGCTTCCAACCCGCGTCGTCCAGGATCTTCTTGGCGCGCGCCGGATCGTATGGAGCCAGCTCTCGGTTGACGGGCGCGAAGCCGGGCGTGGGTGGCTGGAGCAGCGAGCCCGCGGCCTGGCTCTGGCCCTGGAATACGACGCGCACGATGGCGTCCTTGTTGATCGCGAGGTGCAGTGCCCGTCGCACCGCGACGTCATTGGTCGGGAATTTCTGGACGTTCGGGAAGATCGTCCACGGTGTACCCGCGGGCACGCCCTTCACGATGCGCACGTCGGGATTCTTTTCCAGCGCGGCGACGTCGGCGTATGAAAGATCCTCGGCGATCTGCGCCTCGCCGGTCTGCAGCACGGCGGTGCGCGTGGTCGCCTCGAGCACGAACCGCCACGTGATTTCTTCCAGATGGGCCGGGCCACGATGGGCTGCGATCGACGGTGGCCACGCGTAGTCGGGATTCCGCACGAGGGTCACGTGACTCTTCGGAATCCACTCTTTCACCATGAACGGGCCGGTGCCGACGGGCTTGCGCGAGAAGTCCTGCCCCATCTTCTGGACAGCCGTTGGCGACAGCGGCGCCAGCGGCGAGAGCGCGACCATCCGGAGAAACGGCGCGTACGGCTGCTTGAGACGGACGCGCACCGTGTGCGCGTCGACCACGTCCGCGCCGTCGTACGGACCGAGGAATGCGCGCGCGACGCCTGGCGCCCCGAGCGGCTCCTGGATGCGGTCGAACGTCGCCTTTACCGCGGCGGCGTTGAACGGCGTGCCGTCGTGAAACTTCACATTGCGCTTGAGCTTGAACGTATAGCTCTTGCCGTCGCGAGCAACCTCCCACGATTCCGCCAGGCCGGGCAGCACCTTGCCGTCTTTCGGATTGATCACGGTCAGCGTGTCGGTGAACTGGATCAGGATCTTGCGAGTG
>DAIRVP010000269.1:0-5881 GCA_036802765.1 Candidatus Rokuibacteriota bacterium | reverse complement strand
ACGCGCTATGCCGACGATCTCGTGCTGCCCCGCATGGCGTTCGGCAAATTGCTGCGCAGCCCGCACGCGCACGCGCGCATCACGCGGGTCGACACCACGCTGGCGAAGGCAGTCCCGGGTGTTTACGCGGTGATCACGGGCGCGGACTTGCCACGCGTGAAGTTCGGCATCCTGCCCGTCTCGCAGGACGAAGAGGCGTTGTGCACCGACAAGGTTCGCATGGTCGGCGACCCGGTCGCCGCGGTGGCGGCGATCGACGAGGAGACGGCCGACCGCGCGTGCCGTCTGATCCAGGTCGATTACGAGCCGCTGCCCGCGCTGATGTCGATCCAGGAGTCGCTCGCGCATCCCGAGGTGCGCATCCACGAATACGGCGACGGCCCGAACGTGCACAAGAACGTCGCGCTGCAGTTCGGCGACGTGGAGGCGGCGTTTGCCACTGCCGATCTCGTGCGCGAGGACGTCTTCTTCTACGAGGGCAACACGCACCTGCCGATGGAGCAGCACGCCGCCGTGGCGCACGCGACGCCGGACGGCAAGCTGACGCTCTGGTCGTCGACGCAGACGCCGCACTACGTGCATCGCCTGCTCGCGAAGATTCTCGACATGCCCGCGGCGCACATCCGCGTGATCGCGGCGCCGGTCGGCGGCGGCTTCGGCGGCAAGCTCGATCCGTTCGCCCACGAGATCGCCGCGTGCCGGCTCTCGCAGCTGATCGGCCGCCCCGTGAAGATCGCGTGCACGCGCGAGGAAGTCTTCTACATCCATCGCGGTCGGCATCCCGTGCTGATGTGGATCAAGACCGGCTTTACGAAGGCGGGCGACATCACCGGCTGCCATCTCAAGACCTGGCTTGACGGCGGCGCGTACGGCTCCTACGGTGTCGCGTCGACGTTCTATACCGGCGTGATCAACCCGGTCACGTACAAGATGCCGGTCTACAAGTTCGAGGGCGCGCGGATCTTCACCAACAAGCCCCCGTGTGGCCCCAAGCGCGGCCACGGCACGCCGCAGCCGCGGTTCGCGCTCGAGGTGCAGATCGACAAGGCGGCCGAGCAGCTCGGGCTCGATCCGGCGGACATGCGGCGCCGCATCCTCGTCGAGCCATTCACGAAGACGGCGAATCACCTCACGGTCACGACGATCGGACTCGGGGAATGCATCGACAAGGTCGTTGAGGCCTCTGGCTGGCGCGACAAGCATCCGCGCTATCGCACCGCCGCCGAGATCGAGCCTGCGAAACCGCTCTGGCAGCCGCGGCGTCGCCGCGGCATCGGCATCGCGTGCTCGTCGTACATGACCGGCGCCGGCACTGCGATCTACTGGAACAGCATGCCGCACTCCGGTGTCGTCCTGCGCGCGGACCGCAGCGGCGGCGTCACCGTGCTGTGCGGCGCCACCGACATCGGTCAGGGCTCAGACTCGATCCTCGCCTACCTCGTCGCCGAGGTGCTCGGGCTCGACCCGAAAGACGTGCACGTCCATCCGGCCGACACGAGCCTGACGCCGGTCGATCTCGGCTCGTATTCGTCGCGCGTGACGCTGATGTGCGGTCAGGCGACTATTCAGGCCGCCGAGCGGCTGCGCGCGGCCATCTTCACCGCGGTGGCGGCCAAGCTCGAGGTGTCGAAGGACACCCTGGTTGCGCGTGAGCGCAAGGTGGGTGCGCCGAACGACTGGGACAAGGCCGTGGACTTCGCGAAGGCCGTAGAGCTCGGCGAGGCGATGCACGGCGTGCTCGCCTTCGCGGGCTCGTATGCGCCGCCCAAGCGCGCCGGCAAGTACAAGGGCGGCGGCGTCGGTCCGTCGCCCTGTTACTCGTACTCGGCCTGCGTCGTCGAGCTATCGGTCGACGAGGACACCGGCGAGGTGGAGCTTCACGACGTGTGGATCGCGCACGACATCGGCCGCGCGCTGAACCCGCTGCTGGCCGAAGGCCAGGTCGAGGGTTCCATTTATATGGGCATCGGCGAGGCGCTGATGGAGGCGCAGGTCTTCCGCAAGAACGTGCACAAGGCGCCGTCGATGCTCGAGTACAAGAGCCCGACGACGCTGGAGACGCCGGAGATCCACACCATCCTGGTCGACACCGACGATCCGGAAGGGCCGTTCGGCGCCAAGGAAGCGGGGCAGGGGCCGCTGCTTCCCGTGATGCCGGCGATCGCCAACGCGATCTATCAGGCGGTCGGCGTGCGCGTCGACGAAATTCCGATCACGTCGGAGAAGGTGCTGAAGGGGCTGGAGCTCAAGCGTCAGGGCAAGAGCCCACGCGTCGGGCCCGATCGAGTGCCGCTGTTCACGTTCAAGGAGCCGCTCGTCGTGGAATCGGCGTTCGGCGCGCCGGCCGAGGCGATCGCCGTGCGGCCCTTTGCAGATCCACAACCATGATCCGCTTGCCCGCATTCGAATATCTGGCGCCGCGCACCGTCGGCGACGCCGTGAAATGTCTCGCCGATCGCGGCGCAGACGCGATGCTCGTTGCCGGCGGCACCGATCTCTTTCCGAACATGAAGCGCGGCCAGTTCGAGCCGAAGACACTGATCGGCCTTCGCGCGATACGCGAACTGGCGGGCGTCAGCGGCGACGCGCAACGCGGCGTCGTCATCGGTGCGGCGACGACACTCAGCGCGGTGGCCAGCCATCCTGAGATCGCGCGTCGCTACCCCGCGCTCGCCACCGCCTCCGGCCTCGTGTCCTCGCCTCAGCTGCGCAACGCCGGCACGCTCGGCGGCAACGTATGCGTCGACACCCGCTGCAACTACTACAACCAGTCGTACGAGTGGCGCAAAGCGGTCGGCTTCTGCATGAAGAAAGACGGTGACATCTGTCTCGTCGCGCCAGGCAGCGATCGCTGCTGGGCGGTGTCGTCGTCCGACACGGCGCCCGCGCTGTGGGCGCTCGGCGCGAGCGCGCGTCTCGTCGGACCGGCCGGCGCGCGTACCGTGCCCGTGTCCGCGCTTTATCGCGACGACGGCATCGACTATCTCGCCAAGCGGCGTGACGAGATTCTCACGGCGCTCGTGCTGCCGGAGGCCGATGGCTGGGACTCCGTGTATCTCAAGCTGCGACGCCGCGGCTCGTTCGACTTTCCGGTCCTCGGCGTGGCCGTGGCCCTGCGGAGAGAGCGTGACGTGGTTCGCGAGGCGCACATCGTCCTGGGCGCTGTCGCCTCCACGCCGCGCGAGGCACCCGCCGCGGCCGCCGCGCTCGTCGGCGAACGGCTGACGTCAGAGACCATCACGCGCGCTGCAGAGGCGGCAGCGGGACCGGCCAAGCCGCTCGACAACACCGATTTCACGCATCCTTATCGCAAGCGCCTCGTGCGCGTGTACGTGGCGCGCGCGTTGGCGCGGCTCGCCGGCCTGGAGGCAGGACCAACGTCATTTGAAAGTGGGGCAGACGCATGACGGCGCTGGGCTCCCGTATCAAAGCGCTGCGGCTCGAGCGCGATTTGCAGCAGCGGCAGCTCGCCGAGAAGGCCGATCTGACGCCGAGCATGGTGTCGCAGATCGAGTCGGGGCGCCTGACGCCGTCGCTGAACACGCTCGGCCGGATCGCCGCCGCGCTCGGCGTGCCGATCGCCACGCTGTTCGACGGAGACCCCGCGGGGCGCATCCAGGTGAGCCGCAAGAAGGACTACCCTGTCGTTTCCTTCGACGGCACCTCCGAGCGCTGGAGTGTCCTGGGCGCCGGACTGTTCGAGGGCAAGATCCGCGCGGTAGTTTCGACGCTCGATGCGCGCTCCAAGGGCGTGACGACGCAGAGCGTGGTCATCAAGCCCGGTCAGATGAAGCTCTTCTACGTGCTCGACGGTACGGTGGCGCTGCACTACAACGGCGACCGGCAGACGCTCGAGAGTGGCGACAGCGCGCTGCTGGACGGTGGCGAGCCGCACGGTTGGGAAAACCTCGGAACGAAGAAGGCCCGGGTTCTCTGGGTCATTTTGGGATAGGCCATGGCGGAAACGACGAGCCCTCACGCTCCGGTGGACTTTCGCACCGAGCCCGCGCGCTACAAGCACTGGAAGCTCGACGTCGACGGGCCGATCGCGACGCTCACGATGGACGTGAGCGAGGACGGCGGCCTCCGGCCGGGCTACGAGCTGAAGCTCAATTCGTACGATCTGGGCGTCGACATCGAGCTCTACGATGCGCTGCAGCGGCTGCGCTTCGAACATCCGGAGGTCGGCGCGGTGATCGTCACGTCGGGCAAGGACCGCGTGTTCTGCGCGGGCGCCAACATCCGCATGCTGGGCCAGTCCGCGCACGCGTGGAAGGTGAACTTCTGCAAGTTCACCAACGAGACGCGTAACGCGATCGAGGAGGCCTCGAACGAATCGAGGCAAGTCTGGCTCACGGCGGTCAACGGGCCGTGCGCGGGCGGCGGATACGAACTGGCTCTCGCTACCGAGTGGATCGTGATGGCCGACGACGCCAACACGGCGGTGTCGCTGCCCGAGGTTCCACTGCTCGCCGTGCTGCCGGGCACCGGCGGGCTCACGCGATTGGTCGACAAGCGAAAAGTCCGCCGCGACCGCGCCGATTTCTTCTGTACGACGGAGGAAGGCGTGAAGGGGCGGCGCGCCGTCGACTGGGGTCTCGTGGACGAAGTCGTCCCGCGCTCGCGATTGATGGACGCCGTGCGGCAGCGCGCCGCGGAGCGGGCGGCCCGCACCGATCGGCCGCGCGACGCGCACGGCGTCGCGCTGACCCCGCTGGCGCGCACGCTCGAGGGCGACCGCGTCACATATACACACGTCACGTGTGCGATCGACCGCCGTCGCGGAGTGGCCGAGATCACCGTCGCCGCTCCGACGACGCCCGCGCCCGCCGATGCCGCGGCCGCCGTGGCGCAGGGCGCGGCGTTCTGGCCGTTGGCGCTCGCGCGCGAGCTCGACGATCTCGTGCTGCACCTGCGTACGAACGAGGAGGCGATCGGCGTGTGGGTGTTCGGCACCAGCGGCGACGCCGATGCCGTCGAAGCCCACGACCGTCTGCTGCTGGGGCACCAGGGCGACTGGTTCCTGCGTGAGGTGCGCCTCTATCTCAAGCGCGCGCTCAAGCGCATCGACGTCTCGTCGCGCTCGGTGTTTGCGCTCATCGAGCCCGGGTCGTGCTTCGTCGGCACGCTGCTGGAGCTCGCGCTCGCCGCTGACCGGTCGTACATGCTCGACGGCACGACCGACGACAAGCCGGCGCCGACCGTACGGCTGACCGCCGTCAACTTCAGCGCCTATCCGATGATCAACGGGCTGTCGCGGCTCGCCAGCCGCTTTCTCGCCGAGCCCGGTCGGGTGGACGACCTCAAGGGACGCGTGGGCCAGGATCTCGATGCCGCCGCCGCCGCGGAGGCCGGGCTCGTGACGTTCACGCCCGACGACATCGACTGGGAGGACGAGGTGCGACAAGCGCTCGAGGCGCGCGCCGCGTTCTCGCCCGACGCGCTCACGGGCATGGAGGCCTCGCTGCGCTTCGGCGGCCCCGAAACGCTCGAGACCAAGATCTTCGGCCGCCTCTCGGCCTGGCAGAACTGGATCTTCCAGCGCCCGAACGCCGTCGGCCCGAAAGGCGCGTTGCAGGTGTACGGCACCGGTGAGCGCAGCGATTTCGATCGCAGGAGAGTGTGATGGCTGGCATCGACTATCTCGAGCGGATCCCGAACAACGTCGACCTCGGCAGCAATCGTCGCCTGCAGCGCGCGCTCGAGGATTGGCAGCCAAAATTCCTCGAGTGGTGGAAGGACATGGGCCCCGACGGTTTCCAGGCGCGCGACGTGTATCTGAGAACGGCGATCAGCGTCGACGCCAAGGGCTGGGCGCAGTTCGGTTACGTGCGGATGCCGGAATACCGCTGGGGCATCTTCCTGGCGGAGCCCGAGCCCG
>DAIRVP010000268.1:0-5992 GCA_036802765.1 Candidatus Rokuibacteriota bacterium | reverse complement strand
GCGCGTGTCGATGTCGGCGTAGAGCAGGCCTTCGCGATCCGACACGACGTCGCCGATCGGCTCTCCGGTCGGGCCGATGATCATCGACACGCCGCGCGGACTCTCGTCGAGCACGCGCACCGCCTCGCGGCCGAGCGTCGCGAGCTCGTCGCGCATGGCGGCGTCCATGAATCCGGCGGCGACGATGTTGAACGCTTTGGCCTCGAAGGCATGCGCGCCGGCGCGGATCCGAATGGCCGATCCGAGGTCGTAGTTGCCGCCGCCGCGCGGGTCGCGCGTCGGCCACACCGGCGGGTAGGTCGAGACGTGGACCTGCTCGCCCTGCGCCATCAACGCGAAGCGCGCGAGCGGGTTGGTGTTCTCGCCGCAGATCAGCATCCCGATGCGGCCCAGACGCGTGTCGCACACGCGCAGGCCCGCGCCGTCGCCGTTGGCCCACGTGAGCTTTTCCCAGAAGGTCGGCACGAGCTTGCGGTGATGATTCAGGATCGCGCCGTCCTCGCCGATGAGCACGTTGCTGTTCCAGACGCAGCCCACGCTGTCGGCGGTGCCCTCGTTGAAGCCGAGCGAGACCACCACGCCGGCCCGCCGCGCGGCGGCGCCGATGCGGTCGAGCTCCGGGCCCGGACAGCGGATGCTGCTGGCGGCCAGGCGCTTGAACCACTCGTGGTTGTGAATCGGCGCGACGACTGCGGACCACAGCGGAAACGCGGGCACGTACGTCTCGGGAAACGCGATCAGCGCCGCGCCGTGGCGCGCGGCCTCTTCGATGAGGCGGCAGGCCTTGGCCACCGTCTTCTCCGCGTCGAGAAACACCGGCGCCACGTGTGCGGCCGCGACTTTGTAAGCCGGATACGCGGTCGGCATCACGCGCCCGCCTTCTTCCACGTCGTCTTGATCCAGTTCACCGTCGCCGACGGATCGCTGTGGCCCTTGCCGGGCTTGGGCCAGCTGGGCGGCGCGGTCATCTGCGCGACGGGGATCGTCATGATCCGCTCGGGATCCCACACGGGGAACGGGTAATCCGCCAGGTTCTTGCTGAAGCCCACCTTGACGTCCTTGTAGGCGCGATGATCGTCCTTGCGGATCGTGACGAGCCCCGACGGCGCCTCGACGCTGAGCCCTTCGAGCTGCCGGATGATCGCGTCGTCGTCGGGCCAGCCGCCGCCGGCCTGCTTGTTGGCGTTCTCCACCGCGGTCTTGAAGAGGTAGAGGCCCGTGTACGCTGCCTCGGCCGCGTAGGTCGGATACTCGTTCCAGCGCTTGCGGTACGCGTCGACGAACCGCTTGTTGGCGACAGAGGCCGCAGTCGGCGCGTAGGTGAAGTGATAATTCGAGTGCACGCCCGCGATCGCACCTTCCGGATGGTCCTTTCCGATCGCCTGGGGCACGACGCCGAAGTTGATGTTGCCGGCCAGACGCGCTCGGCGGAACAGTCCCTGGCCCAACGCCTGCTTGTAGAACGCGACGTACATGCCGCCCCACATCGACGTCACGACGACGTCGGGCTTGGCCGCGATGGTCTTGGTGATGTGCGAGGTGAAGTCGGTGGTGTTGGGAAACGGCGCCCAGACCTCCGATACGATCTCCGAGTCGGGCAGCAGCTTTTCGCGCGCGGCGTCGAAGTGCAGCTGGAACCAGCGCCCGAACGCGTAATCGGGATTGATCACGGCGATGCGCTTGACGTCGGGCCAGGCTTTGGCGACGGCCAGCGCCGTGGTGACGCCGTCGGCGGACAGGATATTCGTCATCCCGAAGAGATAGTGCGGGTTCGGCACCTCGATCTCGAAGAGACGGTCGATGCAGCCCTCGGTCATGATCGTGAGCAGCTTCAGCTCTTCGACGACGGGGCCGACGGCGAGCTGGTTGTGCGCCGCGATGACACCCGAGAAGTAGTCGATCTTCTCGACCAGCTTCATCCGCTTCACTTCCTTGACCGTCGCCTCGGGCCCCGCGGCCTCGTCCGCCGTGATCGTCTCGATCCTGCGCCGGCCGAGCAATCCACCCGCGGCGTTGATCTCCTCCGCGGCGAGCGTGTGGCCCTTGAGCGATGGCAGGCCGAGAATGGCGCCCGGTCCCGACTGGATGGTGATGTGACCGAACTTCACCGGCGTCTCGGGCACCCGGCCTTTGGCCGTGTCCTGCGCCGTCGCGACGCCCGCAACGGTCAACTCGCCGCCGACGCCGAGTGCCGCGCCGAGCCCGGCGAGGAACTCACGCCGACCGAGATCATTGACCATCTCGTTCCTCCACCACGACCTGGATTGTATGGATGCGGTTGCGTCCGGCTGCCGGCTGCACCCGCTTCTGCGAGTCGACCGCCCGCGCCTGCAGCTCGTACGCGCCGGGGTGCTCGACATCCCACACGTGAGTGAACGCCTGCCATTGATGATCGGCGCCGCGCGGAGCGACGCGGGCCGACTGCCACGAGGCTCCGGCGTCGGTGCTCACGTCGACCGCGGTCACGGGCCAGTGGCTCCACGCCCAGCCGCCGATGGTCCGCACGCCGCGCGGAAGGCGCGCGCCGTCGGACGGCGTCACGATGACGGCATGGACATCGAGCTCACGCACGGGACGCAGCTCGCCGTCGACACGTCGGTTGTAGAGGCGCGTCGTGAACAGACTCTCGGGCCGCTCGGCCGTGAGCGTGATGCGCGCGAGCCACTTCACGGCGTTCGTGCCGAAGTACCCCGGGACGAAAACGCGCGCGGGAAATCCATGTTCGGCGGTGAGTGGCGCGCCGTTCATGGCCCACGCCACCAGGACGTCCGGCTCCAGCGCGCGAGCCAGCGGCAGATCCTTGACGTACCGCTCGCTGTACACGTTGGCGAAGGTCCCCGAGTCCAGCCCTTCGAGGCACACGTGGCGCGCTTGGGGTCTCACGCCGGCGCGCTGGAGGAGCTCGGCGAGCCGGACGCCGCGCCAGACCACGTTGCCGACTCGGCGTGTCGCGACGTCGGGCTCGACTGGATTGCCGAAGCATTCGAGCACCGCCGTCACGTCGGTCGCCGGCAACGCCGTCAGGGTGTCATAGTCGAGCTCGAAGGGGCGCTCGACGAGGCCGTCGACGTCGAGTCGCCACTGAGCGGCATCCACCCGCGCGATGCCCATATGGGCGATGACGTAGACGTCGTCGGTCGGCGTGAGGCGCGACGCGAGCTGATCGACAGGCACGAGGCGGCGAAACGTCTTCTGCGGATCCATCACCACGCGCGGCTTGCCCATCGTGAAAGGCGATTATGAGACGCCTCGGTGGGGTGTCAAGCGGCGCGGCTAGATCACGCTGGCCGCGATGTTGACGCTCAAGGCCAGCAGCGCGGCATTGAACGCGAACGCCACGACGCCGTGCGCGGTGACGGTGCGGCGGATGCGCGTGCTGGTGACGCCGACGTCGGACACCTGAGACGTCATGCCGATCACGAACGAGAAGTAGACGAAGTCCCAGTAGTCCGGCTCGGGACTGCCGCCGGGGAACGCCAGGCCGCCGCCGTTGTCATCGTCATAGAACTCGTGCGCATAGTGCAACGCGAAGATCGCGTGGATGAACGCCCACGACAACAAGATGGTGAGCGCCGCGAGGGCGATGTGCGAGGGCCGGCGCGTGACACCGGCGGACGAGCCGAGCTCGGCGACGATCGCGCCCAGGCTCGCCACGGCGGCCGTCACCGTGAGCACCAGGAGCGTCAGCTGCCCCTCGTCCTCACGCGCGGCGCGGACACGAATGCGATGCACATCGCACACCGACACGACATGCGCCACCAACACCAGATAGAGGCCGACATAGATGTCCCAGCCGACGAGCAGGCGGGTTACGAGTCGCCAGTCGGTCAGTGTGGTGAGCACGATGGCCACGAGCACACCGAGAGCCAGCGAAATGAACAGCCGCGGCCGCGCCCGGACGATCCGCGCCAGGATGAACGCGTCTAGCCTCCCTGCACCACGACGTTCGACAGCGTTCCAATCCGCGGAGCCGCGATCGTGACCCGATCGTCGGGCATCAAGGAGAAGCCGGCCTCGGGCACGAGCCCGGTGCCCGTGAGCAAATAGGCGCCGGACGGAAACACGTTGTCGCGCACGAGCCAGTCCGCGAGATCGGCGAACGAGCGCCGCATCGCGGACGTCGAGATCTTGCCCTCGTAGACCACCGCGCCACGCCGCTGGATCGCGATCGAGAGGTCGAAGACCGGTGCCTTGTCTTCGTCGGTCAGCCACACCACCGGCCCGAGCGCGCAGGATTCGCGATAGATCTTCGCCTGCGGCAGATAGAGCGGGTTTTCGCCTTCGATGTCGCGCGACGACACGTCGTTGCCGATCGTGTAGCCGGCGATCTCGCCGTGCGCGGAAACGAGCACGGCGATCTCGGGCTCTGGAACGTTCCACGACGCGTCGCGGCGGATACGGATCGGCCCGTTGTGGCCGCTCACGCGCGAGGCGGCGCCCTTGAAGAACAGCTCGGGGCGCTCGGCCGTGTACACCTTGTCGTAGAAATCCTCGGCGCCCGCCGTCTCCTCCATGCGAGCCACGCGGCTGCGCTCGTACGTGACGCCGGCGGCCCAGACTTCCTGCAGGTCGAGCGGCGGCAGCAGATGGGGCGCCGCGGCGCTGGACGGCGCGGCGAACACGTCGGCGATTTTCAGACTTGGCGCGCCGCGGCGGCGCTCGGCCAGCACGCGCGCGGGACGCGGCAGCTGCAGCAGCGACGCGAGAAAGCCGCCGTTGGTTCCGGCGTCGCTCGCCACGATCTCGATGCGGTCGTCGGCGACGACGCCCCACGCCGGCCCCGACGGCAGCGCGACGCGAGCGACCAGCACGTTGGCCATCATGTCCTCCTGCGGCGCCCGATCAGGCGGCGCCGACGATCTGCTCGGCGACGCTCGTGTCGATCAGGTCTTCGTACCGATGCGCGCGCTTGATGAATCCGCCGTCGAGCAGGATCCGCTGCAAGTACTCGTAGCCGGGCCGGCGGATGATCGGGTCGCGCGCCCACGTCTGCTGAGTCAGATACCTGGCGACGGCGCGCTGTCGAATGTCCGCCTGGACCTCGGCGAACGCCGGAGCGATCGTGGCCGCAATGTCCTTCGGGTCCGCACGCGCCATCCAACGCTGGGCCGAATGGAGAGCGCGCGTGAACCGCACGAGCACGTCGCGGCCGTCACGCAGGAACGCGCCGGTCGTCATGTACGACGAAAACGGCACGGGGCCGGTGGCCTCTCCCATCGAGACGGCCAGGTACGCCGTTCCGTCCCCGATCAGCTCTTCGGTGAAGGGCTGGCCGGTCTGGAGGAAATCGCCGTGGCCGCGCCGGAATGCGGCGATGGCCTCCGGCAGCGGCAGCGTGCGCTCGATCCGAACAGCGCCCGGATCGACGCCGTGCTTGCGCAACACGGTGAGCAGACATTGCCACGGCGTCGGCGCCTCGGCGAAGTCGACGAGGGTCTTGCCGACGAGATCGCTCCAGCGAAAATCGGCGCGGCGCTCGCGTGAGAGCAAGAAGAACCCGTTGCGCGAGTTCACCTCGGCGAAGTGAACCAAAAATGGTCCGCCGCGGTCGGCCACATCGAGGCTGCGCATGATGCCCCCGAGCGCGATCTCCGCATGGCCATCCATGAGCGCGCCCGTCGTCGTCGCGCCCGCGCCGGCGGTCATCACCTCGACGTCGAGGCCTTCGGCGGCAAAATGCCGACCGTAGAGCGCGACGAACTGCGGCGCATAGAAGATGGACCGGAAGGGCTCGTAGATATTCAGCCGTCGCGCGCCGCTCATGGCGGCGCAGTATAACAGCGTTGACACGTTGTCCGCGGGGGACATAGGATCTCGCGCCGACCTCAGTCAAGGAGGCCATCATGTCCGCCATGCTCCGTCCGCTCGCGCTGCTCTTCGCCCTGCTCGTCACAGCGCCGGCGTGGGCCGCCGGCGAGCGCGAGATCACCATCGCGCAGGGCATCGACGCCGAGTTCCTCGACGTGCAGATGACCAACAACATCGTGACGCT
>DAIRVP010000267.1:0-5997 GCA_036802765.1 Candidatus Rokuibacteriota bacterium | reverse complement strand
CAGGCGGCGATGAGCCAACGGAAGACTACCGGCCGGGGCACGGGGGGCAGCCTATCACACCCGATTTTTCGCTTGCTCCAGCGCGCGACATGTTCAATCATTGAACACGTCGTGCCACGCGAGCACCAGCCCGGACGCGAGCTCGAATTCCTCACGGCGATCGGCGAGCAGCAGCCGCTGACTCAGCGGGCTCTTTCCGACCGGGTGGGGGTCGCCCTCGGCCTCACCAACCTCTACCTCAAGCGCCTCGCCAAGAAGGGCTACGTCAAGATCGCAGACTTTCGACACAAGCCCGCAGCGGGAAAGAGGCTCCGCTACATCCTCACCGCGCGCGGCCTCGCCGAGAAGACCCGGCTGACGTACGAGCACGCCGCCTACGCACTGCGGCTCTACGCTCGCGCCCGGCAGACGCTGCGGGAGTCGCTGAGCCTGGTGCCCCAGCGCGGGCTCAAGCGCATCGCGCTCTACGGCACCGGTGAGGCGGCCGAGCTCGCATACCTGACGCTCAAGGAGTCGGGACTCGAGCCGGTCGGCGTCTTCGACGCGCACGCCGACGGTCAGTTTCTCGGGATGACCGTGCAGTCGGTCGCCGATCTCGACGAGGCGACGTTCGATGCGATCGTGATCGCGACGTTCGATGCGCCGGACACCCAGGTCGCGGCGCTCGAGCGGCGCGACATCCCGCGCTCGAAGATCCTCACGCTGAGGCGCATGACGGCGAACCGCAACGGAGATCGCGGATGAGGCGATCCACCGATTTCCACCGTCTCGGCTGGCTGTTGCGAACCTACCTCGCGCCGCATTGGCGCGGCGTGCTCGTACTCTTGGCGACGACCGCGCTGGCGACCGTGCTGGCCGCGCTGTTTCCGATGCTGATGGCGCCGATCCTCGACCTGGCACTCGGCAATCCCGCGACCGTCGGCGCGCCGGTGTCGACGGGCCAGCTCTCGCTCAAGAACCTCGGCGGCGCGGTGCTGCACTGGCTCGGCATCGGCTCAGGCGACGATCGCTTCCGCGCGATCGTCGTCCTGTGTCTCGCCTACGTCGCCGTCGGCGTGCTGAAGGGGGCGCTCGATTTCGGCAACTACCTGCTCGCCCTCTGGATCCGCGTGCGGGCGGCCGCCGCGATGCAGACCGATCTGTTCCGCCACCTGCTCGGGCTGTCGATGAGCTTCTTCACCCGGCAACGCACCGGCGATCTCGTCTCGCGCTTCGATCGCGACACCCACGTCGCCACGGCGGGGCTCGAGACGCTCGTCGGCACGTTCGTGACCGCGCCGATCTTGATCGCGTTCTATGGCTATCTCATGGTGCGGACGAGTCCGCGGCTGGTCGCCGCGGCGGGCGTAGCGGTCATCCTGCACTACGCGGTCACGCGCTGCGTGCGCGGACCCGTGCGTCGGCTGGTGGCGGGTCAGCTCTCGGCGTTCGGCGAGCTCGCGGCCCGCGTCCAGGAGTCGATCCTCTCGATCCGGGTCGTGAAATCGTTCAGCGCAGAGGCATCCGAGGTAACGAACCTCGTGCGGACGTTGGCCAACGTGGTCCGGGTCAACATGAAATTCGGCATCTACAAGCACGCCGAGGAGCCGGCGCGCACGGCCGTCAACTACCTGGCCGAGGCCGGCATCCTCGCGCTCGCGGCGTGGGAGCTGCTGGCCGGACGCCTGGCCGCGTCCACGTTCTTCCTCTTCCTCTACATCGGCCGCGCGGTCATGACGCAGCTCGGCCTGCTCGGCAGCGCCTATTCGCAGCTGCAGACGGCGCTCGCGGCAACGGGCCGGGTGACTGAGCTGTTCGACGAGATTCCGGCCGTGAAGGATGGGCCCGAGCCGATCAGCGAGTTTCGCGACCGGATCGTGCTGCACGACGTCAGCTTCGATTACGGCGCCGAGCGCGTGCTCGGCCGCGTGAATCTCGAGATCCGCAAGCGCGAGGTCGTGGCGCTGGTGGGGCCGAGCGGTGCGGGCAAGTCGACGCTCGCCGATCTGATCCTACGTTTCTACGACCCGACCACCGGCACGATCACCGTCGACGCGCGCGATCTGCGCCAGCTGCGGCAGCAGGAATACCGGCGGCTGTTCGGTGTCGTCTCGCAGGAAGCGTTGCTGTTCAACGCGAGCATCCGCGACAACATTGCGTACGGGCGTGATGGCCTCTCCGATGACGCGGTGATGGCGGCCGCGCGCGTCGCCAACGCCCACGACTTCATCATGCAGCTGCCGGACGGCTACGCGACCACGGTCGGCGATCGCGGCATCCGGCTGTCGGGCGGGCAGCGGCAGCGCGTGGCCATCGCGCGCGCGATCGTCGGGAATCCGCCGATCCTCATTCTGGACGAGGCGACCAGCTCACTGGACAGTGAATCCGAGCGCCTGGTCCAGCAGGCGATCGAGCGTGTCATTCAGGGCGCGACGTCGATCGTGATTGCGCACCGGCTCTCGACGGTGCTGCACGCCGACAAGATCGTCGTCGTCAATGCCGGTGTCGTAGAAGCGGTCGGACGACATGCCGAGCTGCTCGGCGTGAACGAGACGTATTCGAGGCTTTATCGACTTCAATTCGCCGAGGAGGCAACGGTTTGAACTGGCGGGACAGCTCGGTCCTCGTCACCGGCGGCACCGGTTCGTTCGGCCACAAGTTCGTCGAGCTGATGCTCACGAAATATCATCCGAGGCGGCTCGTCATCTTCAGTCGCGACGAGCTGAAGCAGTCGGAAATGATGGAGCGCTTCAGCGACCCGTCGCTCCGCTTTTTCGTCGGCGACGTGCGCGACCGCGACCGCCTCGAGCGCGCGATGCACGACGTCGACGTCGTGTTTCACGCCGCCGCGCTCAAGCAGATTCCGTCGTGCGAATACAACCCGTTCGAAGCGATCCTCACCAACGTGATGGGAACGAAGAACGTCATCGACGCCGCCGTGGACCAGAAGGTGAAGCGCGTGATGTTCATCAGTACCGACAAGGCGGTGAACCCGATCAATCTCTACGGCGCGACGAAGCTGTGTGCGGAGAAGCTCGCGGTGCAGGGCAACGTCTACGGCCACGGACGCGGAACGCGGCTCAGCGTGGTTCGCTACGGCAACGTCATCGGCAGTCGGGGCAGCGTGATTCCGCTGTTCGCAGCGCAACGCAGCGCCGGCCGTGTCACCGTGACGGATCCGGCCATGACGCGGTTCTGGATTCAGCTGGAGCGCGGCGTGGAATTCGCGATCGAATGCGCGACTCTCATGCAAGGTGGGGAGATCTTCGTGCCTAAGATCCGCACCATGCGCATTATGGATCTCGTCCGCGCGGTGGCGCCGGATTGCGAGGTCGAGTACATCGGCATCCGGCCGGGCGAGAAGCTGCACGAGATTCTCATCTCCGAGGACGAGAGCCGACAGGCGCTGGAGTTCGACGACAAGTTCGTCATCGAGCCGCTGTATCCATCGTGGACTGCTGCGACGACCTGGGAAGGCGGCAAGCGCCCGCCAGCCGGCTTCCGCTACACCAGCGAAGCAGAGGACAACAAGTTGTCGCTCGATGAGATGAGAGCCCTCGCCGATGGGTGAGCCGCTCGCAATCGAGGGCGGCCGGCCCGTGCGTAGCCGACTGCTGCCTTACGGGCGGCAGACGATCGACGACGCCGACGTGGCCGCCGTCGTCGCGACACTGCGCTCGGACTGGCTCACGACGGGGCCGGCGGTCGCCGAGCTCGAGCGGCGCTTTGCCGATCTCGTCTCGGCGCGCTACGCCGTCGCCGTCAGCTCGGGAACGGCGGCGCTGCATGCCGCGGCGTTTGCGGCAGGCATCGGGCCCGGCGACGAAGCGATCACCACGCCCCTCACGTTCGTGGCGACCTCTAACGCCGTGCTGTATCAGGGCGGCCGGCCCGTCTTCGCCGACATCGATCCCAGGCGGCTGACCATCGCGCCGGCGTCGATCGAGCCGCTGCTGACGAGTCGGACGAAAGCGATCATGCCCGTGCATTACGCCGGCCAGCCGTGCGATCTCGACTCGATCCATGCGATCGCGCGGGCCCGCGGGCTGCGCGTCATCGAGGACGCCGCGCATGCGCTCGGCGCGGAGTACCACGGCCGGCGCGTCGGCGCGCTCAGCGACCTGACGATCTTCAGCTTCCATCCGGTGAAGCACGTCACCAGCGGCGAGGGCGGCGTGGTGACGACGAACGACGCCGACTTGGCCGAGCGCCTCCGGCGTTTCCGCAATCACGGCCTCGCCGCCGATGCGGCAGCGCGCAACGCGGCCGGTGCGCTGTATTCGGAGATGATCGACCTCGGCTTCAACTACCGCATCACCGACATTCAATGCGCGCTCGCGACGACGCAGCTCGGCAAGCTCGAAGCCTCGATCGTTCGCCGCGAGGCGATCGCCCGCCGCTACCGCAGCGCGCTCGGCGAGCAGCGTGGGCTCACGATGCCGATGATCGCCGGCGACGTGCGTCACGCCTGGCACATCTTTCCCATCCTGCTCGACGTGGAGCGCCTCGCCGTGGACCGCCAGCGCATCTTCGCCGCGCTCCGCGCCGAGAACATCGGCGTGAGCTTTCACTACATCCCCGCGTACTGGCACCCGTACTACGAACGCTTGGGTTACCGCCGGGGGCTCACCCCTGTCGCGGAAGATGTGTGCGGCCGGCTGCTGACGTTGCCCATGTTCCCTGCGATGAGCGATGCAGACGTGGACGACGTCGTGACCGCGCTCGCGAAAGTGCTCGGTCACTACGCACGATGAGTGCGGCACTCCGCGTGACGATCCTCACCGAAGCTGGACGCGGCCCCGGCCTGGGACACTTCCGACGCTGCGTAGCGCTCGGCACCGCTGCCGCCGACCTCGGGGGTCTGGTGCGCGTGCTCGTGGCGGGCAACGTTCCGCCCGAACCGCCCCGCGACGGTCGACTGGAATTCGAGCCGTGCGACTGGATCAAGGGCGGCGTCGCGGCGCTCGATAATGCAGTGGCCGATGTCGTCATCGTGGACTCGTACACCGCGACGGCTAGCTTCCTGGCGCGCCTCGCCGCACGTGTGCCATGCGCGGTGCTGATCGATGATCTGTCCGATCGCCCGACGCCGGTCGACGTCGTCGTCAACGGCGGCTTCCACGCGACGCGGCTTACCTATCGTGGCAAGCCGGACACTATCTATCTTCTCGGTCCGCAGTACGTCCTTCTCGACCCCGCGTTCGCCGCCCCGCTGTCTCGCGCGTCGGCGGGCGTGGTCCGTCGAGTGCTGGTCACACTCGGTGGCGACGCTCCGAGCGAACGGTTCGAGACGGTAATCGACGTGGTCGGCCGGGTCAGTCCCGACACGCAGCTGGACGTCGTCGTCGGCCCGTTCACGACGTGGAATCCCGCGGACCGTGATCGGGTGCGGATCCATCGCGGTCTGTCTTCGCTCCGGGCGCGGATGCTGATCGCCGACCTCGCCATCACCGCGGGCGGTATGACCCTCTACGAATGCCTCGCGTCGGGCGTGCCGATCGTGGCGCTCACGATCGCCGATAACCAGCGACCCAACGTCGCGTCGCTGGGCGCGGCCGGGCTGCTCGTTGACGGCGAGCCGTCGCTCGAGCCCGCGGTTCGACGACTCGTCGAGGATGCCGGGCTGCGCGCGACGATGAGCCGACGCGGCCGAGAGCTGGTCGACGGCGCTGGCGCCCGGCGCGTCGCTTCGGAAATTCAGCGAGTAGCGGCCGCGCGCGGCGTTGCAGGAAGGGCGTAGATGCGACTCGGCTTCGTCATCGAGCGAAAGAATTATTACCGGCTCTTCGGCCCCATCATCGACCGCGCACTGGCGCGAGGCGTCGAGGTGGATTGCTGGCACGACGTGAGTCAGCTGCGCACCGGCCCGAAGGCGCTCGAGTTCCCCGATCCCAGCGCCGTTCCGCGCTTTCGTCACGGCCATCCGCGCGTGCAGACGTATCGTGGTGCGGAGGACCTCGCGCGCCGGCTCGCCGCTGAGCCGCGCGACGCGATGATCGCGGTCGGCTGCGGCCCCGC
>DAIRVP010000266.1:0-6118 GCA_036802765.1 Candidatus Rokuibacteriota bacterium | reverse complement strand
CGAATCTTCCGATCGAGCGCCTGTCATCCGCGACCCGCGCGATTCTCGAGGGGCGCGAGTAGCAGATATGTGTCGACTGGGGTCCCGAACTCTCCTCTAGGCTCCAAAGCCTCCTCTGGCCCCTGAATCGTGGATAGCCGCCCCAACGGAGGAACCGTCAGATGAAGTCCTTCGGGCGGCGCTGGAGCTGTCGGCAATCCTTACAGCTTTTGCTGTCCGATCAATGATTACGCGCTGTTGATCCCCGCTGAGCCGACTCTTCCCCGCCGATACGCTCGCGACTTATACGTAAGGACTTATACGTAATAGGACGATCCGGCCGATGGTCGCGCGCGCATAGTTCGGCCCCCGGCCTCGTTCAGGTGCGGTCCCGTTGTACCCAGGTGGGAAGATTTTTCCACAGGCGACTACCGATAGGAGCTATTATTGCCGCCCTGGCTGCGGTCGTCGCTTCTGTAAGGATGACGGCCGAACGAAAAGACGACGATGCATTTTGGAAATCCTGCATCGTCTTTGTTGGGGCAGGTCGCCCGGCTTTGATGCGCAAAGGTCGATGGCGCATATGAACAACTATTCGGCTCGGATTCGCGCTGAACGATTCATCGCGATCGGGCGAACCGTGCTCGCACCACGTGCGCTCATCGCTGTCTCTGCCATGCCTTCCGCCGCCCTGAGCGAGCGACGCTCGTGATCGATCTCGTCCTCGCCGACGACCATCCGATCGTCCTTGCCGGGCTCGAGTACGTGTTTCGTCGCGAGCGGGACTTCCGCGTCGTGGCGACATGCGGTGACGGTGTGGAGGCGTTGCGCGCGATCGATCGGTACCGGCCTGACGTCGCCGTGCTAGATGTCCGGATGCCGCGCATGCACGGCCTCGCGGTAGTGCGTCAGATGCTGAGCGACAAGATGCCGACGCGGACGGTGCTGCTGGCGGCCGCTCTGGAAGACGACGATCTGATCGAGGCGGTCAACCTCGGCGTTGGCGGCATTGTCTTAAAAGAAATGGCGCCGACGCTGGTCGTCCAGTGCGTGCGCCAAGTGCATGCCAATGGTCAGTGGCAAGAGCGTTCGGTGACCCAGGCTCTGAACGATGTCGTTCGCCGCCAGGCGGGCACCCGCGAGATGGACAAGGTCCTGACGCCACGGGAGATCGAGATTGCTCGAGCGGTTGCCTCCGGCCTGCGCAACAAGGAGACCGCCGACAGATTCGGAATCGCCGAAGGGACGGTCAAGATTCACCTCCACGTCATCTACGAGAAGCTGAACATCGACGGCCGCCGGGCTCTCGTGCAGATGAAGGAACAGGGGATGATCTGAGTCGCGAAGGCCGCGGCTCCTGTTACGCGAGCATCGTTATCTTCCTGATGGTGTTCATGATCACTTCGGCGGCCGCGACTGCGGACTTAGACGCCGAAGGCAGAGCGGCGTACGTGCGGGGGGATTATGCGGCTGCCGAGCGCGCGTTCAGCGCAGCGATCGCCAGCTCGCCCGGAGATTCCGTGCTTCGCTACAACCGTGCGGCCTCGCTCACGCAGCTGGGACGGTGGGAGGAAGCCGTCGCGGAATACGAGCAAGTCTTGAAGCTTCGACCAAGCGACGAAGTCGCGGCGGCGGCTCGTGCTGCACTGAAAAATCTCAGGACGCTGACGGCTCAAGACCAGCGCCGTGGTGAGGACGGCGAAGGCGGAATCCGGCTCGAGCGCTGGGGTGGCGGCTGGGTAGCGGAAGTCGTCATCAACAACGCGGCACGCGGTCGGTTTCTCGTCGATACGGGCGCCAGCATCACCGCGATCTCGCGCGAGCTAGCCGACAGCCTCGGGATTGCGCCCGGGCGCCCACCCGTGATGCTGAAGCTTCAAACGATGTCCGGGGAGCTCAAGGCACCGTTGGTATCGATCGCGGTGCTGAAGGTCGGCAGCGTGGAGGCGAAAGACGTATCGGCAGTGGTTCACGACGTCCCGGGCGGTCTCGACGGCGTTCTGGGGAACACGTTTCTCGACCGCTATTCCATCACGTTCAACACGCGGCAGGGGCTGCTCACCGTCCGTGGCAAATGATCCGCTTCTACCCCGTGACCGCCGCCGTCTCTAGCGGCCGGCTTCGCACCGGCACCTCGCGGATCATCAGCGCCATGCCGGCGGCGAAGAACGCCATGATCGCCGCGGACACGAAGGCGCTGGAGTAAGAACCGGTCCATTCGAAGATCCACCCGGCGCCCGCGGCGCCGAGCGCCGAGCCCACCTGGTGCGCGAAGAAGATCCAGCCCGACAGCTCACCCACCGAGAAGCGGCCGTAAATGTTCGCGGTCAGCGTCGTCGTCGGCGGCACCGTGGAGATGTAGTTGAGGCCGAACAGCGCCGCCCACAGCTGCAGCGACGGCACATCCCACACGTACAGCAGAAAGATCAGTGAGACGCCGCGCACGAAATAGTAGATGGCGAGCGGACCGCGCCGGCCGAAGCGATCACAGAGCCAGCCGGAGCCAATCGTGCCGATCATGTTCATCGCGCCCATCACGCCGAGCGCGGCGGAGGCCTGCATGGCGGTGAAGTTGTGCTCGAGCGCGTGCGGCATGAAATGCGTGAGCACCATGCCGTTGCTGGTGTACCCGCAGACGAAGAACGAGCCCATCAGGAGCCAGAACGGGAGCGTCTGCGCGGCTTCGCTCACCGAGACACGCCCCGCCCGCTGAGCTGCGGCGATGTCGGCCGCCGTCTGAACCGGCCCGGTCGCGCCGAGCGGCCGGAGACCACGCTGCTCAGGCGTGTCACGCAAGAGCCAGATGCCGATCGGCACGATGAGCAGGAGCAAGCCGAGGCCGAGCCACAGGAACGACCAGCGCCAACCATAGGTGTAGGTGAGCTTCGACGCCATCGGGATGAACAGCAGCTGGCCGGCTGACATTCCGCCGGCCGCCAGGCCCATCGCGATGCCGCGATGCTTGTCGAACCAGCGCGCGACGATTGCCGAGCCGGTGCTCAGCGCGGCGCCGCCGGCACCGACTGCCATGACGACGCCGGCCGTGATGAATAACTGCCACAGACCGGTGACGAACGCGGAGGCGATCGAGCCCACGCCGAGCAGTGTCAGGGCCAGCGCGATGACCCGCGCCGGCCCCCAGCGGTCCGCGAGCCGGCCGGCGAACGGGCCAGCCGCGCCGAGCAGGAGCAGGCCGAGCGCGGCCACGGTGGACAGAGCGCCGCGGCTCCAGTGCATGTCCGCTTCCATCGGCTTGATGTACACGCCGAAAACAGAGCGGACGCCGGTGGAAGCGAGCATGCAGAGCGTGAGAGCCGCGAGAACGATCCAGGCTGGGTGGAGCCGGCGCTCCGGCGTCATGGCGGTTTCGATGCTGCCATGTCCAGCGGACGATTCACCGGGCCAACCCGCCGGCGCCGAATGGCGGATTGGCCCGGTAACACTGCGTAACTCTTCTACTCGACGACCTCGGCGTCCACGCTGCGCCGGAAGACCAGCTCCGGCCCGAGCGCGTCGACGACGACCGTGTCGCCTTCGCCGAACTCGTGCTCGAGAATCCGCAGCGCGAGCGGATCCTGGATGAGCCGCTGGATCGTCCGCTTGAGCGGCCGGGCTCCGAAGGTCGGGTCGTAGCCCTCGGAAGCCAGCACTTTCTTCGCGGCGTCGGTGACCTCGAGCCCGATCCGCTTCGCGGCCAGGCGGCGCCGCAGGTGCTCGAGCTGGATGTCCACGATGCGCTCGATTTCGTCCCGACCGAGCGGCGTGAAGATCACGACCTCGTCGATCCGGTTGAGGAACTCGGGTCGCAGCGTGTTGCGCAGCTCCTGCATGATCAGCGGCCGCACCTTCTCCGGCCGCTCGTACTCGCGGAAGATGTGACTGCCGAGGTTCGACGTCATGATCACCACGGTGTTGCGGAAATCCACCGTACGACCCTGGCCGTCGGTGAGTCGCCCGTCGTCGAGCACCTGCAGCAGCACGTTGAACACGTCGGCGTGCGCCTTTTCGATCTCGTCGAACAGGATCACGGCGTATGGGCGTCGGCGCACGGCTTCGGTGAGCTGGCCGCCCTCATCGAAGCCGATATACCCAGGCGGCGCGCCGATGAGTCGCGCGACGGTGTGCTTTTCCATGTACTCAGACATGTCGATGCGGATCATGGCGCGCTCGTCGTCGAACATGAACTCGGCCAGCGCACGCGCGAGCTCCGTCTTGCCGACGCCGGTGGGGCCGAGGAACAGGAACGAGCCGATCGGACGGTTCGGGTCACTGAGCCCGGCGCGGCCGCGACGGACGGCGTTGGCCACCGCGCGGATCGCCTCGTCCTGCCCGACTACACGTGCGCGAAGCCGGTCCTCCATCTTCACCAGCTTCTGGACCTCGCCCTCGAGCAGGCGCGTGACCGGGATGCCGGTCCATTTCGCCACGGTCTGCGCGATGTCCTCCTCGTCGACTTCCTCGCGCAGCATGCGGCCGCGCTTCTGCTGGTCGGCGAGGCCCTTTTCCATGTCGGTCAGCTTTTTCTCCAGCGCGGGAAGGGTGCCGAAGCGTAGCTCGGCTGCGCGGTTCAGGTCGCCGCGCCGCTCGGCGTCGGCCATCTGCTGTCGCGCCGCTTCGATCTCTTCTTTGACGCCGCTCATTCCGGTGATGCCCTGCTTCTCGGCCTGCCACTGGGCCTTGAGGACGTCGGCCTTTTCCTTGAGGCCGGCGAGCTCGGCGTCCAGCTTCTCGAGCCGCTCACGCGCACCCGCATCGTCCTGGTCGCGCGCCACCGACACGCGCTCGATCTCGAGCTGCATGATCCGGCGCGTGATCTCGTCGATCTCCTGCGGCATCGAATCGATCTGCATGCGGAGCCGCGCCGCCGCCTCGTCGACGAGGTCGATCGCCTTGTCGGGCAGGAAGCGGTCGCCGATGTAGCGGTGCGAGAGGACCGCCGCCGCCACGAGCGCGGCGTCCTTGATCTTGACCTTGTGGTGCACCTCGTACTTGTCCTTCAGCCCGCGCAGGATGGCGATGGTGTCCTCCACGCTCGGCTCGCGCACCATCACCGGCTGGAAGCGCCGCTCGAGCGCAGGGTCCTTCTCGACGTGCTTGCGGTATTCGTCCAGCGTGGTGGCGCCGATGCAGCGGAGCTCCCCGCGCGCGAGCGCGGGTTTCAGCATGTTGGCCGCATCGACCGCGCCTTCCGCGGCGCCCGCGCCCACCAGCGTGTGCAGCTCGTCGATGAAGCAGACGATCTGGCCCGCCGACTCGGTGATCTCCTTGAGCACCGCCTTCAGCCGGTCCTCGAATTCGCCGCGATACTTCGAGCCCGCGACCATCGCGCCGATGTCGAGCGCGACGAGACGCTTGTCCCTGAGTCCTTCGGGCACGTCGCCGGCGACGATCCGTTGGGCGAGGCCCTCGACGATCGCCGTCTTGCCGACGCCCGGCTCGCCGATCAGCACGGGATTGTTTTTAGTGCGCCGTGACAGGACCTGGATGACGCGTCGGATCTCCTCGTCGCGGCCGATGACGGGATCGAGCTTGCCGCGGCGTGCGGCGTCGGTCAGATCGCGAGAGTAACGTTGGAGCGCCTGGTATTTGTCCTCTGGGTTTTGATCGGTGACGCGCTGATTGCCACGGATCTCGACCAGGGCGCGGCGCAGGGCATCGACGGTCACGCCGTTGGCGGCGAGCGCCCGCCCGGCTTCACCCTGCCGGTCCTCGGCCAGCGCCATGAGCAGATGCTCGGTCGAGGTGTACTCGTCCTTCATCTGCGTCGCCTGTCGCTCGGCGCGCTCGAGCATGGCGCGCAGCCGCTCGCTCATGTACTGGCCGCCGCCGCCATGGACTTGCGGCATTTTCTCGATGGCCGCGCCCAGCTGTGTGGCGAGTATGTCGGCGCGTACGCCGAGCTTGCCGAGGATCGGCGCGACGACGCCGTCCTTCTGGTCGATCAGCGCGCGGAGAAGATGCTCCGGCTCGATCGCCTGGTGGCCGTGCTCGCTTGCGAGCGACTGAGCGCTTTGCAGCGCTTCCTGAGCTTTCACCGTCAGCTTGTCGAGTCTCATTCTGTTATCCCTGTGCGTATCCGCGTGGTGAATCGGTCCTCAGCGCCCGGAGGCGCTCGTACAGCTCTTTCTCCGCCGCCGTC
>DAIRVP010000265.1:0-6196 GCA_036802765.1 Candidatus Rokuibacteriota bacterium | reverse complement strand
CAGCCCTTGTCGCGATGCTGAAGCGCGCGCCGTAGCGCCGGCGGAATCGTCCGCGTCCGCGCGCCGACTTCGGTGACCCGGCCCTCCGCATCGTGTCGCATCACCACCCGCGTCGCATCGCAGGCCAGGCGCTGCGACGTTTCCGCGGAAACGTGCGTGCCGTTTTCGAGCACCGACTGGCCCGGCGCCTCGGGGTTCGCGAGCACCCCAGCATCGACGTGAACGACGACCTGGTAGTGCTCGCCCGGGGCGCCGGGCTCCATTCCGCGGTGGAGGGCGGTCTCTGCAACCAGCGCCAGGGCGTCGGCCTGCTGCTGTTCCATGGTCGGCGCCTCCGGCGAGCCGTCGACGACCGACGTTCCCGCGGGAACGTCGCCCTTCCGACGCCGATAGAGAGTCTCCCGCGCGGCAGCGAGCGCCTGCAGCACGACGGCGCCGACCTCCGGCTCCAGCCGCCCGCGGATCACCACCATGCCGTCTGCATCCGGATACACGTGCAGCGCGCGGTGACGGTGGCGTCGCGTGGTCTCTTCGGCTTCCGCTTTGCGATCCATTCGGCGCCAGCCGCGGACGATGAGCTCGACGTGCTCGGCGGTGCCGGCGCGGCCCACGGCGAGCAGTCGCTCTTCGGTCTCTGGCGTGGCAACCCGCGTCAGCGCGCGGACTTTTGAGTACGACAGCTCACCGCGCGCGAGCGCCTCTCGAACCCGTGGCAGTGATCCGAGCGCGCGTGCTACGCGGACATGCTCGCGCGCGGCGCCGAGCGCGAGCCCGACACGCCAGGCGAGCCAGTGGGCGCACGACGCGAAGCCATTGCCCCAGCCGCCACGGGCGTCGAATTCACGAATGAGGTCGAGCAGCCGCGCGGTCGCCGCATCGAGATGCGCGGCCAGCTCGGCGATCTCGTCGCCGAGCCGCTCGAGCTCGACGTTATTCGGGTGAGTCGGAACGAAGCTCGGGCCATCGATGGTCATCGGCGCATCTCCTTGCGCCGACTTTAACCCTCGATTTTCGAGGGCCCTGGAACGCGCGATAAGCCGCGATCGTACGTAGAAATCAGTTCTTCGACTCGCGACTGTCCGCGGCCACTGTAGCGTCTTCAAGCGCCGCTACAGGCGGTTTATTCATCGATCGCGCGCTAATGCCAGCGTGCTCCCGACAACCTTGTCAAGCGTGAAAATTCAGATACACGCGACGACGATCCGCCCGACTTATGTGTGTGAACCCCGCCGCTGGAACCCACGCCGTTTTCGCCTACACTATGCCCCCATGACGGACGAGCAGCAGCGCATCCGCGGATATCTCCAGGCTCAAGGGGCCAAACAGACCCCCGTTGAGATGATCGCGAAACTCGAAGCGGCGATGGCCGACCTCGCCAAAGCGGCGCGCGCGGTGCCGGCGGCGCGCTTCGGCGAGCGACCTGAGCCCGAGGAGTGGAGCGCCAACGAAGTCCTGGCGCACGTGGTTGCCGCCGACACCTATTTCGGTGGCGGCGTCGTCGCGATTCTCGAAGGTCGGCCGACACCGAAGCGTGGCGAAGGACGCGGGATCGAAAACGCGCCGAGCCGCACGGCGGAGGCCTGGCTCGACATCCTCGGCAAGCGGCGCGGAATCCTGTTCGACCGCGTCCGCGCCGCGGCTCCCGGCGCGCGACTGGACGTGCTGATCGACCATCCGTCCTTCGGTCCGCTCAACTGGCGTGAGACGCTGTTGTTCACGCGGCTCCACGACCTCGATCATGCCGGCCAGCTCGGCAAGATCGCTGCCGCGCTCGGCGTGTCCGCGTGAACGTCGCGATCTCTCTGCGCCTGGCCACCGAAGATTGGCCGACCGGCAGCGCCTACGTCGTCGAAGCCGAGCGCCTCGGCGCCGAGTCGGTGTGGACGCCCGAGGCGTGGGGACACGACGCGGTCGCGCCGCTGGCGTTTTTCGCGGCGCGCACTTCTCGGATCGGCCTCGGCACCGCGATCATGCAGGCCGGTACGCGCACGCCCGCGCTGATCGCGATGACGTCGCTGAGCCTGGCCTCCATGTCGAACGGTCGTTTCCGGCTCGGCCTGGGCGTCAGCGGCCCGCAGGTGATCGAGGGCTGGCACGGTATCCGGTTCGATCGTCCGGTCCGGCGCCTGCGCGAGACGGTCGAGATCGTCCGGCGCGCAACGCGCGGCGACCGGCTGACCTACAAGGGCGAGATCTACGAGCTGCCGCTGCCCGACGGCGAGGGCAAAGCGCTCCGCGTCGGTGCGAAGCCGCGCGAGGACATTCCGATCTATCTCGCGACGCTGTCACCGAGGAGCCTCGAGATGACGGGCGAGGTCGCCGACGGCTGGCTCGGGACTTCGTTCATGCCCGACCACGCTGAGGTCTTTCTCGATCACCTGGCCACTGGCGCCAAGCGCGCGGGGCGCTCGCTGCAGGCGCTGGACCTGCACGTCTCCGCCGGCGTCGTCTCGTTCGGCGACGACGTGGAAAAGCTCATCCCACCGCGCAAGCCGGGACTGGCGTTCAGCCTCGGCGCGATGGGCTCGCGGCGGCACAACTTCTACAACGACGCGTACCGGCGTGCCGGCTATCCCGACGTCGCGGCCGAGGTCCAGCGGCTGTGGCTGGAGGGTCGTCGAGACGAGGCGGCTGCCCGCGTTCCCGATGAGCTCGTGCTCAAGACCAACCTGCTCGGCACCGACGCGATGGTGCGCGAGCGTCTGGCGCTCTACCGGCGCGCCGGGATCACGACCATTCGTGTCGAACCCGCCGGTGATACCCTCGACGCGCGGATCGCCAACCTCGGGCGTCTGCTCGAACTGGTGAAGAGCTTTTAGCGGAAGAGAGGAGCCACCATGGACCTGAACTACTCGCCCGACGAGACCGCGTTTCGCGACGAGGTGCGGGCGTGGATCGGCGCCAACCTGCCGAACGAGCTCCGCGACAAGGTCTTGAACTATCGCGAGCTGTCCAAGGACGACCTGCTCCGCTGGCACAAGACGCTCGCGAAAAAAGGCTGGATCGCGCCGCACTGGCCCAAGGAATGGGGCGGCACCAACTGGACGGTCGTGCAGCGTTACATCTTCGAGGAGGAGTGCGGCGCCGCGGGGTGCCCACCGATCGTGCCGTTCGGCGTCCGGATGTGCGCGCCCGTGTTGCTGCGCTTCGGCACCGATGCGCAGAAGCAGCGGTTCCTGCCGCGGATGTACAACGGTGAGGATTTCTGGGTGCAGGGTTACTCCGAGCCCGGGGCCGGCTCCGATCTCGCATCACTCAAGACGCGCGCAGTGCGCGAGGGTGATCACTACGTCGTGACCGGACAAAAGATCTGGACGACGCTCGGCCAGTATGGCGACTGGATCTTCTGTCTGGTACGCACGGATCCGAAGACCGAGAAGCGGCAAGACGGGATCTCGTTCCTGCTCGTGGACATGAAGACGCCGGGCATCACCGTGCGGCCGATCGTCCTGCTCGATCAGAGCCGCGAGGTCAACGAAGTCTTCTTCGACGACGTCCGCGTGCCCGCCGAACATCTGGTGCACGAAGAAAACAAGGGCTGGACGGTCGCCAAGTACCTGCTCGGCTACGAGCGCATGGGCACCGGCAA
Organism: Candidatus Rokuibacteriota bacterium; assembly: GCA_036802765.1. Classification (GTDB taxonomy): domain Bacteria; phylum Methylomirabilota; class Methylomirabilia; order Rokubacteriales; family CSP1-6; genus AR12. The sequence continues at coordinate 2,607 of DAIRVP010000265.1, read as the reverse complement.
CATCGCGGTCTGCAAGCGGGAGCTCGCGCGCGTGAAGGAGCTGGCCGCGCGCGCCGGGCTGCTCGACGATCCGCGGTTCGGCGATCGTCTCACGCGCGTCGAAGTCGAGCTGATGGCGCTCGAGATCACCAACCTGCGTTTCCTGGATCAGCTGCGCGGCAGCCGCCCGCCCGGCGCCGAAGTCTCGCTGCTGAAGATCAAGGGGACGGAGATCCAGCAGACGCTCACGGAGCTGATGATGCAGACGGCGGGGCCGCTGGCGCCGATCTTCCGGCCGGTCGCGGCCGATGCGCCGTTCGACGCGTTCACGGCCGCCTTGTTCCCGCGCTACTGCAACGTGCGCAAGGCCACGATCTACGCCGGGTCGAACGAGATCCAGCGCAACATCATCGCGAAAGCGACGCTCGGTCTCTAGCGGAGGGGGATGACATGGATTTCGAGTACAGCGAAGAGCAACGGCTCCTCTCCGAGACGCTGCGCAAGTTCCTGAGCACCGGCTACAGCTTCGACGGGCGCGGCAAGATCATCGGCTCGCCCGCCGGCGTCAGTGAGGACGTGTGGGCGGCGCTCGCCGAGATGGGCATTCTGGGTGTGCCGTTCGACGCCGAGCATGGTGGGTTCGGCGGCTCCAGCGTCGACATGATGGTCGTCATGGAGGTGCTGGGCGAGGCGCTCGTCGTCGAGCCGTACCTCGCGACCGTGGGCCTCGGCGGTCGTTTCGTCGCGCGCGGTGGCAGCGCGGAGCAACAGGCGCGGATCCTGCCTGCACTGATCCAGGGCAAGCTCAAGATGGCCTTCGCGCAGACCGAGCCCGGCGCGCGATGGGATCTGCGCCGTGTCAGCACTCGCGCGACGAAATCCGGCGATGGTTGGGTGCTCGAAGGCGACAAGCGCGCGGTGGTCCACGGTGGTTCCGCGGATCTGCTGGTGGTCTCCACCCGAACGTCCGGCGCAACGGGCGACGCGCGCGGCATCAGCCTGTTTCTCATCGAGCGCAACGCCCCTGGCGTCGCGGTCACCGAATACCGCGGGCTCGACAACCTTCGCGTCGCCGATGTGCGCCTGTCGGGCGTACACGTCGGTCGCGACGCGCTCCTCGGCGACGAAGACGAAGGCTTCGCGCTCATCGAGGAGGTTGTCGACTACGCCACCGTGCTGCTGTCCGCGGAAGCGGTGGGCGCGATCAAGTACGCGCACGACGCTACGCTCGACTATCTGAAGACCCGCCGGCAATTCGGCGTGCCGATCGGCTCCTTCCAGGCCCTGCAGCATCGCATGGTCGACATCCTGATCTCGTACGAGCAGGCGCGTTCGATTGCGTGCCTGGCGTGCGTGAAGGTCGACACCGCAGACGCGGCGGAGCGTCGGCGTGTCGTGTCGGCGGCCAAGATCAAGATCGCTGACGCCGCCCGCCATGTGAGTCAGGAGGCGGTGCAGCTGCACGGCGGCATGGGGATGACCGAGGAGCTGAAGATCAGCCACACGTTCCGGCGGCTGACGATGATCGCGCAGGCCTTCGGCGACGCCGATCACCACCTGGCGAGGTTCGCGAGCGCGCGCTAGCGGCGCATCGGAGCGGAGAGGTCCTTGATCTCCCCCGTGCGCAAGATCGTGATCGTCAGCGTCGCCCCGGGAGCCAGCTGCCGCAGCTCGTCACGGATCTTCTCGTATGTCTCGAGACCGCCGACGGCGATGCCCTGAACCTTGAGGATGATGTCGCCGCCGACGACGATCGATTCACCGTCGATCACCGCGACTTTCGTCCCGCCCCGTAGCCCGAGCGCCTCGCCCGGCGACCCCTTGGCCACCGTCGTGACGAGATAGCCGAGCGCTTTCGGCGGAAGGTTCAGCAGGTTGGCCAGCTGGTTGTCGAGCAGCCGGCCCTCGAGCCCCGACCAGAACGACGGCTGCTCGAGCAGGAGCTTCTTGGCGGTGTTGATCGTGACGACGAAGCCCAGACCCTCGCTGCCGCCGGACTTCGAGATGTTGTGGCTCACGATCCCGATGACCTGGCCGGCCATGTTGAACATCGGACCGCCGGAGTTGCCCTGGTTGATGGTCGCGGTGGTCTGAAAGAAGTCCGCCAGCGGCATCGACTTGTACACGGTGTTGGCGGGCCAGCGCGCGCTGATCCACCCCACGCTCATCGAGTAGACGAGACCGTAGGGCGCCCCGACGATGACGACCTGGTCGCCGACGCGGACGGTGTCCGAGTTCGCGAGGGAGGCCACCGACATGCCGGCGGGGACGCGCTCGAGCTTGAGCAGCGAGAGATCCGCGGCGGGCTCCGATGCGACGACGCGCGCCTCGACCGTCTCGCCGCCGGGCAGCTCGACGTGGATCTCGTCCATCGTCTGGACGACGTGGGCCGCCGTCATCACCCTGCCGTCAGCGATGAGCACACCGGAGCCGACCTCGCCGAACGTCCGCTCGGTGCCGGTCGCCGTGACCTCGTGGCCCGTGGCGCGAATGACGACGACGGACGGCTGGACCTGACGGAAGACATCGCCGACCGTCTGCGCGGCGAGCCGCGGCGGCACGACCAGGAGGCCGGCGCCCAAGAGCGCCATCACCGCGAGCCGCCGCGTCGGCGTCATTTCACACCGT
>DAIRVP010000264.1:0-6337 GCA_036802765.1 Candidatus Rokuibacteriota bacterium | reverse complement strand
TGCTGTCCCACTCGCTGAACCACGGCTCCTTGAACGCGTTGATGGTCTTGCCCTTTTTGTACTGCTCGCGCAAGAGCTTGAGATCGACCCACTTGTCGTACGACTGGACGATCTCGGGCGCGTCGTACATCTCGGGGTACGCGTTGTCGAGCCCGGCGATGAGGCACCACTGGCGCTGCACGTACCAGTCGCCGTTGAGATTGCCGCCGAGAAACTTCGCGAACTTCCACGCGTCGTCGAGCGTCTTCGTCTTGGCGTTGATCGTGTACCACTCGGTGAACATGTGGGTCGAGCCGTTGCCCGGGTACATCGCCATCTTGGCTTTCTTGGGCGCCAGCTTGCTGTTCTCGGGCTCGCCCGCGATCGTCCGCAGATAGTACGAGTGATTCGTGTGATACGCGTAGCGGCCCGGCCAGAACAGCCGGTGCGTGTCGGTCGACGACGTCTTGGTCATCACTTCGGGGTTGACGAGGCCGTCCTTGTAGACTTTCTGCCAGCGCTCCATCACGCGCGCGACGGCAGGCTCCTGGTCGGCGATGACGCGGTTCTTCGCGTCAAACACGCTTGCGCCCTCGGAAAACGAGTCGCTGAGGAGCTGCGGCATGGTGCCGGAGCCGCTGTTGTTCCAGTTCGGCAGATACGGCGTGTCGCTGATCTTGTCGCGCTTGAGCTTGGCGCTGTGCTCCACCAGCTCGTCCCAGGTCTTGGCGGGCGCCTTGATGCCCGCCTGCTGGAGCATCGGCTCGTTGTAGATCAGGATGAACAGGCTCGTGAAGTACGGCAGCCCGACCACCTTGGAGCCGTCGCGGCTGCGCGCGCTCTCCAGATTGCCCGGCGCCATCTTCTTCTTCAGCTCGTCCATCCCCGGCAGGTCGTCGAGCGCGCGGATAAGGCCGTTGTCGAACCAGCGCTCGCGGTTCGCCGAGTTGCAGTACATGACGTCGACGATCTCGCCCGACAACGCGCGTGTTTCCATCGTCGAGTGATAGGTGGCCCACGGGACGGCGTCGTACTTCACCTGGCCGCCGTGCTTTTTGTTGAAGAAGTCGACGTAGTCCTTCACGGTGTCCGGCTTGAACACCCACCCGGAAAAGTTGATCGGCTTGTCTGCGTGCGCGAACCGAAGCGCGCCCTCGCCGAGCAGCGCGGCAGCGGCCGAGAGGCCGGCCGTGCCGAGGAACGTGCGGCGATCGATGCTCATGGAGTCCTCCTCGTCATGCAAACGCGGGTGGCGGCACGAAGGCCTGGAAGTCGCGCTCGAGCAGGCGGGCGAACGCGAGACAGGTGAGATCTCCGTATTGTGGCCCGACGATCTGGACGCCGACCGGCAGCCCCGCGGGCGTGAAGCCGCATGGCGCGGCCGTCGACGGCAAGAACGCCATGCCCGAATAGCCCGCCCAGAACAGGTGGTCGGTCACCGGGACGGGCGCACCGTTGACCTCGACCGTGCGGTGGTGGCGCTCGCGATGCTGATCGTGGGCGAACGCGGCGACCCCGGCGACGGGACACAGCAGCAGATCGTACGTCGTGAAGAATTCCGCCCAGGCCCGGCGCATGCGGTGACGCGCTTCGTTGGCGGCCAGCCAGTCGCGATGCGACATGACGGCCGCGCGCGTGGCGCGCGCGTAGTAGCTCTGATCGTCGGGCGCGAGCCCGGCCACGATCTTTCGATTGGCTTCGAAATCGGCATCGGTCTGACGGTCGGAGGTCGCCGAGCGCAGCAGGCGCGTGTAGACGGCAAAGGCCTCCGCGGTATCGATCGCGGGCCGTGCGCGGTCGTTGACCTTGGTCTTCTGCCGCCCGAGAAAGTCGCCGAGCGCCTGGAGCCGATCCTTCACGGCGCGATCCACGCGCGACTCTGGGACGTCGAGCATCAGCGCGATCTTGAAATCGCGCAGCCGCTTGGCGCGCGGCGCGCGCAGGCGCAGCTGCCAGCCGGCCGCGTCGATCGCGTCGGGTCCCGCCATGATCGACAGCGCGACGGCGAGGTCGTCCGCGCTGCGCGCCAGCGGTCCGACGACGTCGATGTCGACCGCCGCCTTCTGCCAGGGGAGCGCCTGCCCGGTCCGCGGCACGATGCCCCACGTCGGCTTGTGCCCGAAGACGCCGCAGAAGTGCGCCGGATTTCGGATCGAGGAGCCGATGTCGCTGCCGGCCTCGAGCGCCGTGAGTCCCGCTGCGAGGGCCGCGGCCGAGCCGCCCGACGATCCGCCGGGCGCACGCGTGAGGTCCCACGGATTGTTCGTCGTGCCGTAGATCGCATTGAAGCTCTGCCAGTCGCTGAGAAAGAGCGGCACGTTCGTCTTGCCGAAGATCACGGCGCCGGCACCCAGCAGGCGATCGACGACGACGGCGTTCGTGCTCGCGACGTTGTTCTTGTAGCTCGGCACGCCCCACGTGGTCGGCAATCCCGCGAGGTCGTACGACTCCTTCACCGTCATCGGAACGCCGTGCAATGGACCCCATACGTCGCGTTTGGCGAGCGCGCGATCGGCGGCGCGTGCCCGCGCGCGAGCGCGCTCGAAATCGCGGACGACGACGGCGTTGAGCGCACCGTCGTGCTTGTCGATGCGGGCGAGGTAGAGATCCAGGAGCTCGAGACAGCCGATCTTCTTTTTCCGAATGGCGGCCGCGAGCTGTCGGGCGGAGCGGAATGGGACGTCGAGCATCTCGGCCTCCTGCGCGGCGTGCGGCGGGCCGCGCGGTGAGTATACTCGGGTCGCCAGGACGGCGAAGATCCGATGATCAAGCATGCTGATGTGATCGTCATCGGCTCGGGAGCGCTCGGTGCGGCGACGGCGTTCTATCTCGTCAAGCGCGGAGCCCGTAAGGTCGCCCTCGTCGATAAGCACGATATCGGCTCGCAGACCTCGCCACGCGCCGCGGGAATGGTCAACTGTGTGCGCAAGAGCGAGCTGATGATCGAGCTCATCAAACTCGCAGCCGATACGATCCGACGCTTCACGGAAGAGACCGGCCAACCGTTGGACTGGATCCACTCGGGGAGTCTCAAAGTTGCCCGTCGGCGGCAGGACGCCGAGGTCATCGAACGCGATCTGGAGCGCGGCGGACGGCTGGGTCTCGACGTGGAGCGCATTTCGCCGCAGGAGGCGCATCGGTTGAATCCGTTCCTCCAAGCCGACGGCGTGGTCGCCGTCATGCGTGTCGGCGACGACATGTACTTCGATCCCACGCAGGTGGCGATTGGCTTCGCACGCGGCGCCGAGGCGAAAGGCGCCACCCTCCTCCCACATACAGCGGCGACGCGCGTCCTCATCGAGCGGGGGCACGTCGCTGGCGTCGACACCGACAAAGGCCCGATCCGCGCGCCGATCGTCGTCGATGCCGCTGGCGCTTGGACGCGTCAGGTCGCTGAGGCGAGCGGGATTCGCATCCCGCTCGTGGCCACCGCGCAGCAGCTGTTCGTCACGGAGCCGCTACCTGGAGCACGCGCCGATCTCCCGATGGTGCGCGTCATGGACGCAGCCGTCTACATGCGTCCCTGTGACGGTGGGTTCTTGTGGGGCGTGTACGAAGAGGACCCGCGATTCTTCGACATGAGCTCACTTGGCGACAAATTCCAGGTCAAAGACATGGCGCTGGATCCTCGAGTGCTCTGGCGATACGCGGAGGACGTGAGGCCGCAGCTGCCGGTGCTACTCAAAGCAAAGGTTCGTGAGCATCGCGGCGGAATTCCGACGATGACCGCCGACGGCCAACATGTCGTCGGACCCACGCCGGCGGCGCCGGGCTTCTTCTTTGCGAGCGGCTGCAATGTTGCGGGGCTTTCGATCTCGCCGGCTCTGGGCGACGCGCTCGCGATGTGGATTCTCGAGGGGGCACCGCCGATGGATCTGACACCGCTCTCGGCTGCGCGGTTCGCCGACGAATCATGGTCAGAGGACGACCTGCGGCAGCGCGCGAGATGGCAGTACCGACATTCTTACGGGTCGGCGTGAAGCGCGCGACGCGCTTGCCGGCTATACTCTACTCGCGATGGCTGTGACCGATCGCTACGGCCTCACGATCACGACCAACTCGACGGACGCCGTCGAGCGGTTTCAGCACGGCATGGACATGCTGCTGTCCTATGGCCCGGGCGCTGGCGAAGCGTTTACGGCGGCGGTGCAGGCGGACGAGCGACTCGCGATGGCGCACGCCGGCCTCGCGATGGTCGCCGTCGCGCAGGGCGATGCCGCCGCCGCGCGTGCGTCCATGGACAAGGCGCGCGAGGTCGTTCCCGGCTCAACGCGGCGCGAGCGGCAGCACGTCACGGCGCTCGCGACGCTGGTAGCCGGCGCCACCACGCGTGGACTCGACCTGGTCGCCGAGCACGTGAAGGAATTTCCGCGCGACGCCCTGCTTGTGAACCAGGCGGGCAGCGCCATCGGGTTCGCGGGCGCGAGCGATCGCGAGCAGCAGCGCGTGGATTTCCTGGAGCGGCTGGCGCCGGCGTACGGCGACGACTGGTGGTTTCAGTCCGCGCTCGCGTTCACGTATCACGAAGTCGATCGGTTCGAGGAATCACGTCGCCTGTCCGAGCGCTCGCTGGAGCAATTTCCGGGCAACGCCAACGCCAGCCACAACCTGGCGCACATCCACTTCGAGCTGCTGGACAACGACGGGGGCGCCGCGTTCCTCGAGAGCTGGCTCGCGAAATACGACGCGCGTGCGTCGTTTCACTGCCATCTCGCATGGCATCTCGCGATGTTCGAGCTGCATCGCGGGCGGTACGAGCAGGCGTTGGGCATCTTCGAGCGCGACATTCTCGGCGCGGTGAACCCGCGCCTGGCGATGATCGACGGCGCGGCGTTGATGTGGCGCTTCCGTCTCGATGGCCAGCCGGACTCGGCGCTGGCCTGGCGGTCGCTCGCCGATCTGGCGGCTCGCGTCTCGCGGCCCGGCTTCGTGTTCGGCGAGATCCACGCGGCGCTGGCGTATGCCGCCTGCGGCGACGACGCCGCGTTCGCTCGGCTCAAGGACGGACTGCGCGCCCTCGACGCGAACGGCCATCCGATCGCCAGCCCGGTCGCGCTGCCGATGGTCGAAGGCATCGAGGCGTTCGTGGCCGGTGATCACGCGGCTGCGCTCGCCCATCTCGAGCCGGTCGAGTCCGAGTTCCACCGCGTGGGCGGTAGCCACGCGCAGTGGGAGCTGTTCGAGGAGACGATGATCGTGTGTTACTTGACGCTCGAGCGCTACGACGATGCCGCGCGTCTCGTGCGCCGACGTCTCTCGCGCCGCGCGTCGCCGCGTGATTGGGCCTGGCTGGCGCGCGCGATCGGCGGGCGGGAAGGCGGGGACGCTCAGAAAGCGAAGTAAGGGCGCGGCCGTCCTGCGCCTCCGGGCAGTCGATCGCATCATCCTTGGGGTATCTGATTTTTCGCACTTGACAGGATGTTTCGTGCGCACAATGCGGATTCGCCTAGTCGATCGCTAGCGTCCTTTCAGTGGTACGTGGCGACGCCACAGCACGCGCAGAGAATCGCTACTCCAAAAAATCGCGATCAGTGTGCGATCGCGCGTCCTCGTCGCTTCCAGGGCCCTCGAAAATCGGGGGTTAAAGTCGACGCGAGGAGAATCGTGATGAACATCGATGGCCCGAGCTTCGTCCCGACTCATCCAAGCAACGTCGAGCTTGAGCGCGTGGGTGATCAGATCGCGGAGTTGTCCGCCCATCTCGACGCTGCGACCGCGCGACTGCTCGATCTGATCCGAGACTTCGACGAGCGCGGGGGTTGGAGCAATGGGTTCAGCTCCTGTGCGGCATGGCTCACGTGGCGCGTCGGTCTCGATCCCGGCGCCGCGCGCGAGCGCGTGCGTGTTGCGAAAGCGCTCGGGTCACTGCCGCGGTTGAAGGATGCACTCGCCTGCGGTGAGCTGTCGTACTCGAAAATCCGTGCACTGACTCGCGTCGCCACTCCCGAGACCGAAGAACGGCTGCTCGCGGTCGGCCGGGCGGGGGCGGCCGAGCACGTCGAGCGGATCGTCCGCGGCTGGCGCCGCGTCGATCGGATCGCCGAAGCGCAGGAGACCGCGAAGCGCCACCGCCGTCGGGCCCTTCACGTGTTTCAGGACGAGGACGGCATGGTCGTCATCCACGGACGCCTGGAGCCTGAGGCCGGGGCGGTGCTGATGAAGGCGCTCGAGGCCGGCCGGGAGGCGCTTGCTCAGCGGCGACGCGTTGCCGACGTTTCCGCGGAAACGCCGCCTCACTCGGACGGCGCAGTCGACAGCACCAGTGAGTCGATGCCAACCGGCCTTATCATTTCCGAAGATCCGCCCAGCTGGGGCCAGCAGCAGGCCGACGCCCTGGCGCTGATTGCGGAAACGGCGC
>DAIRVP010000263.1:0-6344 GCA_036802765.1 Candidatus Rokuibacteriota bacterium | reverse complement strand
CGCGCCTGATCCAGTTCCCACAGCTCACGATGCCGCTGATCGCGGCCCTGACCCCGCGCGAGCACGATGTCTATCACACCGACGAGATCGTCGAGCGCCTCGATCTCGACCGGCCGGCTGACCTGATCGGGATCACCGCGGCCACGCCCTCAGCGTTGCATGCCTATAGGGTGGCCGACGCGTTTCGGCGCCGGCGCGTCCCGGTTGTCATGGGCGGACCTCACGCGACCGCCCTCCCCGAGGAGGCCGCAGAACATGCCGACGCCGTGGTCGTCGGCGAGGCCGAGGATACCTGGCCGCGCCTGCTCGAGGACGCGGCGGCCCGACGGCTTGAGCGCTTCTACCACTCGACCCACCGCGCCAGCTTGGACGGACTGCCCGCGCCACGCTGGGACCTGATAAAGGGACGCCACTACGGGAAGTCGGTCACGATCGCCACCCGCGGCTGCCCGCACCGGTGCGACTACTGCACGATTCCGCTCCTGTACGGGCCGGGCACCATGCGCTACCGCCCAGTCGACGAGGTCGCGCGCGAGGTCGCGCAAAGCCCGACCCGTGCGGTCGTATTCTGGGACGACAACATCGGCGCCAATCCGCGCTACTCGAAAGAGTTGTTCCGGGCGCTGGCGCCGCTCGGCAAGTGGTGGACGAGCCAGTGCACAGCCGCGGCCGCGAAGGACGAAGAGTTCCAGCGCCTGGCTGCCGCCAGCGGTTGCAAGGCGCTGTTCATGGGCTTCGAGTCGATCTCACAGGAGAGCCTGGACTCGGCCAACAAAAGCCATAACCGCGTCGCCAACTACCGCGAGCTGATTCGCTCGCTCCACCAGCACGGCATCGCAGCGCACCTCGGCATCATGTTCGGCTTCGACGAGGACGACCGAGGCATCTTCCGCCGCACGGTCGAGTTCCTCGAGGACGCCGAGGTTGACGTCACCACAATGAGCATGGTCGTCCCGATGCCGGGCACGCGCACGTTCCAGCGCTGGCATTCCGAGGGCCGGATCTTGACAACCGATTGGTCAAAGTACGACGGCAAGAAGCACTGCGTGTTCCGCCCGGCACGGATGTCGCCCGAGGAGTTGGTCGCGGGGACCGAGTGGGCTTCGCGACGATTCTACTCGCTCCGTTCGATCGTGCGCCGGATGTGGAGCTCGCGCGTGGGGCTGTGGTGGAACCTGCCCAGGAACCTCGGCTACCACCTGGCGCTTCGGGGTTATCCCGAGCAGGGGTGGGACCCGCGCAGACCATGGCCAGCTAATGGCTTGCCCCCAAGGTGATACCAGACACCAAAGGCAACCCATACGAGATGGTGCTCGCGCACCTCATCACACACGTGGTCAATCACGGGACGCATCATCGCGCGGAGACAGGAATGCTGCTCGAGCGGATCGGCCGCTCGCCCGGTGACATGGACTACGTGTACTACTGTCTCGGGCGCTAGCTCCTCATGCGATTCCCGCTGACTCGGCCTAGGCCTTGTCGAAGCGCTTCAACGCGAGGGCGCCGTGGGTGGTCGCGGCGCCGGCGCGTAGCGCCGCCGCCAGCAGGGCGGCCTCGGTAACCTCCTCGCGAGACGCCCCCGCCTTCTTGGCTGCCCAGGCGTGCACGTCAAGGCAGTATGGACACTGAGTCGTGCAGGCAACGGCCAGTGCGATCAGCTCGCGATACTTCCGCGGTATCTTGCCGTCGTCGCGCCCGACAATCGCGTCTAGCTCGAGGAAGCCTTTGAATTCGGCGGGGGCGAGCTTCCGCGAAGGTTTGATATCGGCGTTGTGATGAGTGTGCCGCCGCCGTGGATTCCATGCGTCTGGATCACGAGGACCGCGACGGTCCTCGTGATCCGCCCTCTCCGCTAGCCCGCCGGGACGGCAACCCACTCGTTGTCCGGGCAGCTCTGTACGCTCGGGTAGTAAGCGCCATAGCTCGGGCAGTACCAGTAATAGTTCGGCGCCGGCGCGTAATACGTATAGGGGTAGTAGTACGGCCAGTAGAGCGGCGCGACAGCGCTGTCGCCGCGGAACCGGTGATCGAAGTGTCGGCCGTCGGAGTGATGGCCGTCATTGTGGCTGTCGTGCCACATCTCGGCGTGACCGACGGCTGCCGTGGCGAACACGATTGCGACGACGGCGAGCGCCACCGACAAAAGCTTCCTCTTCCTCACAATCATGATTTCCCTCCCCGCCATGATTTCCCTCCCCGCCGTTGGGACGCGCGCGCCGGGACAACGTATTCAACGTCTGCGTCAAGCGTGCGAGAGAGCGAAGGTGCTCGTTGCTCGCAACATCGGTCGGGCGAATCGCCCGATCCAGACAAACCGAGAAAGCTCACGAAACAATCTCTTCATAACCCATAGGGCCGAAGTCAACTCGGGCGCGACGTCATCAGACGGCCCGGCGGCGGCCCGAAGCGCCGATATCGAGGAGATGGCGCAGATCTCCCACTCAGAATCGCCCCAATACCCTGCGGCGACTTTCTGCTTGGCGGCGAAAAAGCCAGCATGGGAGATTAAAGGTTATGCGGTCCAGTTCACGTTGGCTGATCCCGGCTCTCCTTCCCCTCGTCGTGGTGGCGGTGTTCCCATTGGCCGTCCTCGGCGAGTTCCAGTGGGATGACCACGCCTTGCTGGTCGGCAACCCCGTGTATCGCGGCCTCGCCTGGTCCAACCTGCGCTGGATGTTTTCGACGAATCTCATGGGCCACTACATGCCCGTCACTTGGATCACCTATGCGCTGGACTATCTCATCTGGGGACTCGATCCTCTCGGCTACCACCTCACGAATCTCGCGCTGCACGCCGCGAACACGACCCTGGTCTTTCTGCTGGCCTCGCGGATCTTCCACGCGATCTGGGTGCCCGGCCCCGAGGATGACGCGAGTGGGCTGAGAGTCGGAGCCGCGCTCACGGCCCTTTTGTTCGGGGTTCATCCGCTGAGGGTCGAGACAGTGGCCTGGATCACCGAGCGGCTCGATCTGGTCTGTGGGTTCTTTTACCTGCTGGCGGTTCTGCTCTATCTCCGGGCGGTCGAAACGGAGTCCGTGAACGTGGGTCGGTCGCGGAGGTGTTATTGGGCCTCGGTGACGATGTTCGCGCTGGCCGTCTTGTCGAAGTCCATGGCCGTCACTCTCCCGGCGGTTCTCCTGGTACTCGATGTGTACCCGCTCCGACGCCTTCGGCCTGGAGTCCACGGCTGGGCGACTCCCGGACCGTGGCGAATCTGGTCGGAGAAGATGCCCTACGTGGTCGTGGGTGCTCTGGCGAGCATCGGGGCGTTCCGAGCGCTCCTGAGCTTCGGTCCCGCGACGTCGTGGGACCGTCTTGGCCTGCTGGAGCGGATCGCCCTGTCCGCGTATTCGCTAGCGTTCTACCTGTGGAAGACGCTGCTTCCCCTCGGGCTCTCTCCGCTCTACGAGCTCCTGCTGCCCGTTCGCCCCTTGGATAGCCGGTTTCTCCTGAGCGCGGGAGTCGTTCTCCTCGTGACCGGCGTGGCTCTGGTCTCCAGACGGCGGTGGCCAGGCCTCCTGGCGGTCTGGATCAGCTACGCGGTCATGCTGTTCCCGGTAGCGGGAATCTTTCACAAGGGCCATCAGATCGCGGCCGATCGGTACACGTACTTGCCGGGCATCGGCTGGGCCGTGTTGGCCGGCGGCGCCGTCGTGCTCGCTCTGTCCAGGACCGGGAGCATCCGGCCTGGCCGCCGAGCGCTCGTGGCCGTCCTCCCCTTCGCGGTGGTTCCGCTGCTGGCCTTCGCCACCTGGAGACAAGTCGAAATCTGGCAAGACGGCGTGAGCCTGTGGCGCCATGCCGTCCAGCTCGATCCTGCATCGCCGACCGCAGCGTTGAATCTCGGCTGGCAGCTCCGCGTTCGAGGCGAGCTCGCCGAGTCAGTCGAACAGTCCCAGCGCGCCCTCCTTCTCAGGCCCGACTACGCGGAAGCGTATCTCAACCTCGGACTCGCGAGAGCGGCGCAGGGCCGGGTCGCGGAGGCGGAACGGCACCTCCGTCGAGCCCTGGAGATCGCGCCACGATCCGCAAGCGCCCATTCCAATCTTGGTTCGCTTCTGACGGCACAGGGCCGGCTGGACGACGCCCTCACGCATCTGCAGCAGGCCATCCAGATCGATCCTCGCTCGTCCATAGCTCACAACAGTTTCGGGGTCGCCCTGGCGCACAGCGGACGCGTGCAGGAGGCGGTGGCCCAGTTCTCCGAGGCAGTGCGTCTCGATCCGAGCTCCGGCGAAGGGCAAAACAATCTTGGCCTGGCCCTGGCTCAGACGGGACGCTTGCCGGAGGCGCTAGTTCACTTTCAGGCGGCGACTCGCGCGGAGCCCAGACTCCAGGAGGCGCATCAGAACCTCGCGCACGCGCAGCGCCTCCTGGCGCGGTAGCCGATAACACGAGACCGTGATTCGTCGAATCGACGCTACATCTGTTTCAGACGGATCGGTTTCTCGTCGATCCACCTCTCGGGCGACGTGATGGGCGTGCGCGGCGAGAGTTGCGTGCCGCACCCTTCGGATGTGCCTTGCGCCATGCGGCAACGTTGGCGTCGATCTGGCGTGCGTGGATCTCGAGATGCTCGGCATAGATCCGCAGCCATTCCTCGGCGCTGTACGGACCCGATTCCGTGTGCGTGCCCTTGCGCGCCCATGCGTCCTCGGGCAGTCGGCGAATTAACGCTGTCGTGTTCGCGCGCACGGCGGCCACGGTGGCAAGAGCCGAGGCGACCGGGTGATGGTGATAGTCCAGGCTGATCGCCCAGCGATCCTGGTCATAGCCATGGATCACCGGCGTCGGCTCCGCGACTAGATATCGGATACGCGCGTAGGAGTTTGTCTCGGAATCGGCGCAATGGCAGACGACCTCGTGCGCCGACCACTCCCCCGGCGCTGGCCGCCACTTAAGCGCCGGGGATGGCACTCGGGCGAACGCTCTGCGCAGCAGCGTGGGGCCGTGAGCGTAACGGCGAATCAACGCGTAGCGTTCTTTTGCGTCGATGACGTGATCCTCCCGCATCTTTCATTCGGCTAATCGCTCAGGCTCTCCCCGCCACCGCGGCGTCCGCCTTCTTGAAATCGGCCTCGGTGAAGCCGTAGAGATGCGCACCGCCCAGCAGGATCTGCGCAGCGATCTCGCGCGGGACGTTTTTGAGGAGGTTCTCCGCGACGTGCGGGAAGTTAGAGTCGAAGTGGGGGTAGTCCGTCGAGATGCACATCCGATCGGCGCCGATGAGCCCGGCCGTCGCCTCGATCTCGGGCTCGCTCCCCTCGACCGCGGCCCAGCAGTTGCGGCGGAAGTACTCGCGTGGCGTCAGCGCCAGGTACGGCGCGTGCGAGTCACGGTATTGTGGGTAATCCCACTCGATCCGCGACAGGAGCCCGGGCACCCACGAGTTCTGAGCCTCGAGGAAGCCGACGCGCAGCCGCGGATGGAACTCGAACACGCCGCCGATGATCATCGCGATCATCGCCTGCTGCATCTCGATCCAATGGCTTGCCACGTGACGGTAGAACCGATTCTCGCCGTACAACGGGATCATTCGCGAGTACACGGCGCTTACGCCCTCGTGAAATCCCCACGTCACGTTGAGTTCCTCGTGCACGCTATAGAGGGGATCCCAGTAGTTCGAGTGCCAGTAGTGGTCATTGACCAGGTTCGGCCGCATGAACGACCCGACGGCGCCGAGCTCCTTTACACATCGCAGCAGCTCGCGGCAGGCCCGGTGCACGTCATGCACCGGCAGCATCGCGACCCACTTCAGGCGATCCGGACTGTACCGCGTGAATTCGTAGATCCAGTTGTTGTACGCTTCACAGATCGCGACCGACAGTTGGGGGTCCATGTTGTCGCGGGCGATGAGCGCCAGACCACTGGTCGGATAGAGGACAGCGATGTCGACCCCCTCCATCGCCATCCCCATGACCTGGGCTTCGGCGTTGTAGTCGCGCTCAACGGCGAAGTCCAACCGGCCCGTGTCGAACAGACGCGATCCAGACAGCGGCTGGGTCGTCTGCGAGCTGGCGGGCCGGACGCGCTTGCGGTACTGCTGCAGATCCATGTCGGACGTCGGCAGCCCGTCGATGATCGTCAACCCTGCGGCGCCGCGCTTCGGACGGCCGTCGGCCCCAATCGGCACGCTGACGCGATGCTTGAACGCCGGGTCCAGGTAGCGATCGAAGAGATCGGGCGGTTCCATGATGTGCATGTCGGAGTCGACGAATCGGAGGCCGTCCTTCATGATCTCCTCCTGCAGGGTGACGGAGGGTCGCCCCAGGGATGCGCGGTTGTGCGGACTATATCGGGCTCGGATGGGGAGTCAAGTGGTCCGCCCGCCGCTCGATGACGC
>DAIRVP010000262.1:0-6400 GCA_036802765.1 Candidatus Rokuibacteriota bacterium | reverse complement strand
ACGGCGTTGGGCATGACCGGCAGCAAGACGATGATGTACGTCGTCCTTCCGCAGGCGCTCAAGAACATGGTGCCCTCGCTGGTCACGCAGATGATCGTGCTATTCAAGGACACCTCGCTCGCCTCGATCATCGGCTACGTCGACCTGACCAAAGCCGCGCAGATCGTCAACAACCGCGAGATCAAGCCATTCCAGATCTACATCTTCATCGCGGTCGTGTACTGGCTGTGCACGTACTCGATGTCGGTCGTCGCCCGACGGCTGGAGCGCCGCGCGGCTTAGGGCCAGAGCGCGTCGGGGACGAGCCTGAGGCCGGTGAAGGGCGGCAGGTCGACTGCGCCCGCGCCGGCGACACTGACCGCGAGGACGTGGCGGTCGCGTTCTAGCAGGAACGCTTCGATGACCCGAGCGTCTGGATCGACCAGCCAGAGATACGGCGTACGGTATCGCGCGTACAGGCGTCGTTTCACCACCCGATCGACGTGCGCGTGGAGGGTGACAGGATCTCGACGGCAAGGCTCGGAGCGGCTTCGAGTCCGCGAGCGCTCGTGACGATCATCCGGTCGGGCGCGATATAGATAATGTCCGGCTGGACGATCGTGGTCTCATCCCGACGGTCGCTGAGAATGACGTCGAGCGGTGCGAACAACAGGAGCCCAGGCACCACATCCGGGACGTGTCGCATCAGCGCGCGTACGAGGTTCGACAGGATGATCTGGTGCTCGAACGACGGAGTCGCCGTCACGCAAAGATCGCCATCGTGAATCTCGTAGCGCCGGCCATCGTTCGGCAACGCTTGGTAATCGCGATAAGTGAACGCGCTCTTCGGACTCATGCGGATTTACTATTCGACCGCGTAATCGCCATTGTCAACGCCGTGAATCCGATACGCTGCGGTCGATGCCCGAGCTGACACTGCCGAACGGCGTGGGCCTGCACTGGCGCGAGGCCGGCGACTCGAAGAAACCCGCGATCGTCTGGATCCACGGCGGATCGATCGAAGACTCGTCGTCGATGGTGGCCGACCTCGAGCCGTTTGCCGCCCGCGTGCACGCGCTGTTTCCCGACACGCGTGGCCACGGGCTGTCGGACCGGTTCGAGCGCATCGAGGACTACACGTATGCGAAAAAAGCCGAGGACGTGCTGCTGTGGCTCGACGCGCTCGGCATCGAGCGTGCGATCTTCGGCGGCGCGTCGATGGGCGCCGCGCTGTCCTTGTGGCTCGCGGCGCACGTTCCGCAGCGCGTCCGCGCCGTCGTCTCGATCAGCGGTCCGCCGTACGCGCCGCTGTCAGACGACGTCGCGTGGTGGAGGCGGCACCGGCCTCTTGTCGAGACCGGGCGCTTCGAGGAGTACTACGACGCCAACGTGCGGCTACGCGTGGGCGACGACGCGCTGGCGCGACTCAAAGCGCGGCCCGACCGCTACGTCGAGGTCCTCGGCACGCTCCGGCGACACTCCGTGGCGTCGCTGCTGGCACTGCTCGACGAGACATATTCGCGGACCGAATGGCTCGCCGATTGTGTACGCATCCGCTGCCCGGTGCTCGTGATCGCGGGCTCGGAGGACCATTTCCCGACGGTCGCGATGTCGCGCCGGGTTGCTGAGACGATCCCCGGCGCGCGGCTGCACGTGGTGCAGGGTGGCGGACACTTTCCCAATCGCTCGCATCGCGCCGAGGTGCAGCAGGTGGTGGCCGCGTTTCTCGCCGAAATAGGTGTATAAGAGGTGGCCATGCGCATCGTCGATCTCTCGTTTCCCATTCGCCCGCACTTCCGCTGGAAGGTCGAGCCGAAACTGACGAAATCGCATGCAGCCGGAGACGTCTTCCAGTCCACGGTCCTCACGGTGGCCTGCCACGCGTACACGCACGTGGACGCGCCCGTGCACTTCCTGCCCGGCGATCGCGACATCGCCGCCATGCCGGTGGATCAGTGGATCGGCGAGGCGGCGGTGGTCGATCTCAGTCATCTCGGCGACAACGCCGAGGTCACCGCGGCCGAGCTCGAGCAGCACGCTGGGCACGTTCGGCGCGGCGACATCGCCCTGCTGCGCACCGACTGGCCGAAGAAAGTCAGCGTGGAGAGCGAGAAGTTCTGGCGCGACGCTCCGTACACCGGGCCCTCGGCGTGCGAATGGCTGGTGCGCCGCGGCGTCAAGGCTGTC
This sequence comes from Candidatus Rokuibacteriota bacterium, assembly GCA_036802765.1. Classification (GTDB taxonomy): domain Bacteria; phylum Methylomirabilota; class Methylomirabilia; order Rokubacteriales; family CSP1-6; genus AR12. Next base: position 4,234 of record DAIRVP010000262.1, on the reverse strand, counting down.
GGCTACGACTATCCGCCCGACTATACGGTTCGCACGTCGATCTTCGAGCCCGCCGTGAAGCTGACACCCGAGCAGTGCACGACGCACCATATGTTCTTTCCTGCTGGCGTGACCGTGATCGAGTACCTCACCAACCTCGACCGGATCGGGACCCCGCGCTGCCGGTTCATCGCGTTGCCGTTGCGAATTGAAGGCGCCGACGGCTCGCCGGTGCGCGCGATCGCCATGGTGGAGTGAATCGGGCGTCGGAAATAAGCCGCTCCGCTCCTGAGGTATGATCTGCCGGATGCTCCGCTCCTGGTTGGCCCTGCTTGCCGTCGTGGCAGCCGCCGCCGGCTGCACCGGCCAGCCGACCGCGTCTGCTTCTGCCGCCGCCGCGCCCGAGAAGCCCGCCGCCGCGGCGCCGCGCGCCGTCAAGGTGTTCCAGGCCGTCGAGCAGCGCGTGCCGCGCACGGTGGCGTCCACGGGCGCGCTCGCCGCAGACGACACAGTCGTTCTCGGCGTCAAGGTGCCGGGCCGCCTGGTCGAACAGGCGGTGGACTTGGGCACTCGTGTGCGCCGCGGCCAGGTCGTCGCCCGAATCGACGCGACCGATTACAAGCTGCGCGTCGAGCAGGCCGAAGCGGCGCTGCAGCAGGCGCGTGCGCGGCTCGGGTTGTCGTTGACCGGCACCGACGAGCAGGTGGATCCCGAGAAGATGTCGATCGTGCGGCAGGCGCGGGCGGTCCTGGACGAGGCCCGGCTGTCGCGCGAGCGCAGCCGCAAGCTGCTCGAGCAGAGCCTGATCGCGCGCGCCCAGGACGACGCCGCGGAGGCCAATCTCGGTGTCGCGGAGGGGCGTTACCACGACGCGATCGAGGAGGTACGCAACCGCCAGGCAACGCTGACTCAGCGCCGGTCCGAGCTGGACCTGGCGCGACAGCAGCTCACGGACACCGTCCTCGTCTCGCCCTTCGACGGCGCGGTGAGCGTCAAGCAGGCCGCGGTGGGCGAGTACCTGGCGGCGGGCGCGCCCGTCGCCACGCTGGTGCGCACGCATCCGCTGCGACTGCGTCTGCCCGTGCCCGAGCGCGAGGCCGTCGGCGTGCGCGTCGGTCAGAACGTGCGACTCACCGTGGAGGGCGACGCGACCGTCTACCAGGGCAAAGTCGTGCGGCTCAGCCCGATCGTGCAAGAGCAGAACCGAACGCTACTCGTCGAGGCCGAGGTGCCGAATCCCAACTCCGTGCTGAAGCCGGGCTCGTTCGCGCGCGCAGAGATCGTGACCGAAGGCTCGCAGCCGGTGATCCGCATCCCCGCGGCGTCGCTCGTGACGTTCGCGGGCATCGAGAAAGTCCTCGCGGTCCGCCAGGGCAAGATCGTGGAGATCCGCGTGCAGACGGGACGGCGCGCGAACGACAGCATCGAGATCGTGGCTGGCCTCAACGCGGGCGAGACCGTCGTGCTCGAGCCGGGCAACCTCGCGCCCGGCCAGGCCGTGACCGCAGAGCGCTAGCTCACCCGTGCAAAAGCTCGCCGAAGTCTGCATCAAGCGCCCGGTCTTCGCGACCATGATCGTGATGGCGCTGGTGGTCGTCGGCGCCGCGTCGTACTTCCGCCTCGGCGTTGATCGCTTCCCGACGGTGGACTTGCCGACCGTCACCGTGCGCGTCGAGTTGCCGGGCGCGTCGACGGAGGAGATCGAGACCCAGGTCACGCAGAAGCTCGAAGAGCAGATCAACACGATCCAGGGCATCCAGGAGCTGCGCTCGATCTCGACGCCCGGCAACTCGCTGATCATCACGACGTTCGTGCTCAGCCGCAACATCGACGTGGCCGCGCAGGACATCCGCGACAAGGTGTCGATCGCGCAACGCAACTTGCCGCGGGAGGTGCTGCCGCCGGTCATTGCGAAGTTCGACAACGACCAGGCGCCGGTGGTGACCATCGCGCTGTCGAGCGATCGGCCGCTGCGCGAGCTGACGGAGATCGCCGACAAGATCGTCCGGCCGATTCTCGAGCGCTCCACCGGCGTCGGCGAGGTCCGCATCGTCGGTGGCCTCGCGCGCTCGATCAACGTGTGGGTGGACGCCGACCGGCTCGCCGCCTACCAGCTGCCGATCACTAGCGTACGCGACGCGCTCGTGCGGCAGAACGCCGACCTGCCGGGCGGCAATGTGACCGCCGGGCTCAACGAGGCGTCGTTGCGGACGATGGGCCGCTTCGCCGACCCTCGCGGCTTCAACGATCTCGTCGTCGCGACGCTGGGCGGCACCCCGGTGCGCGTGCGCGACGTCGGCTACGCCGAGGACGGCACCAAGGAGATGCGCTCGGCGGCCCGGCTCAACGGCGTGCCGACGGTCATCCTCGAGATTCGTCGGCAGTCGGGCGAGAACACGGTCGCGGTCATCGAAGCCGTCAAGAAGAACCTGGCGCGCCTGACGCGGCAGGTTCCGCCGGACGTCCGGATGGAGATCATCCGCGACCAGTCGAAGTACATCTACGCGGCGCTGCACGAGATCAACCTGCACCTGGTGCTGGGCTCCATCCTGGCGTCGCTCGTCGTCCTCGCGTTTATGCGCTCGTGGCGCTCGACGTTCATCGCCGCGGTGGCCATCCCGACCTCCGTCATCTCCGCCTTCGGCATGATGTGGATGCTCAACTTCACGCTCAACAGCGTGACGATGCTGGCGCTCGTGTTGATGGTCGGCATCGTGATCGACGACGCTATCGTCGTGCTCGAGAACGTCTTCCGATTCGTGGAGGAAAAGAAGATGCGGCCGTTCGAGGCCGCGCGCGAGGCCACCGCGGACATCGGGCTGGCCGTCATGGCGACCACGCTGTCGCTGGTCGTGATCTTCGTGCCCGTGTCGTTCATGTCGTCGATCTCGGGCCGCTTCCTCTACCAGTTTGGCCTCACCGCCGCGGTCTCCGTCATGGTCAGCCTGCTCGTGTCGTTCACGCTGACGCCGATGATGTGCGCGCGGCTGCTGCGGACCGAGGACGCCGCCGGCCATGGTGACGGCCACGCGGCGGCGTCGCGACGCGGTTTCTACGCATACATCGATCGCGGCTACGAAGCGTGCCTGGCGTGGTCGATGCGCCATCGCTGGGTGATCGTCACCGTCAGCATGATCGTGCTCGCCTCGACGGTGCCGTTCTACCGGGCGGTGAAGCAGGAATACATCCCGAGCGACGTGGACGAGTCGGAGTTCGAGATGCTCGTCTTCGGCCCCGAAGGGCTGAGCCTCGCCGCGATGGACGAAGCCATGCAGGCGATGGCCAACGAGGCGCGGCAGGTCAAGGGCGTGGCCATCACGCTGGCTTCCGCGGGCGGCGGCTTTCTCTCCAAGGTGAACCAGGGCTACATGTACGTGCGCATGGTGCCGCACACCGAGCGCACGTTGAGCCTGCACCGCATCTGGGACGGCATTCGCCACGGCGATCCACTGGCGGCGTTCCGCGGCAACTACTCGCAGCGCGAGGTGATCCAGGCCATCCGTCAGCGCTACCGCAAATTCTACGCGGCGGGTTTCCGGCCGCAGGTGCGCAACATCGCCGGGTTCAACATCGGCGGCGGCACCTTCGACATCGACCTCGCCCTGCGTGGCCCCGACCTCGAGAAGCTCGCAGAGTACGGCGAGGCCATGAAAGTGAAGGCCCGCGCGCTGGGCGGCATCGTGGACATCGACACCACGCTGCAGCTCGACAAGCCCGAGCTTCGCGTCGTGATCGATCGCGCGCGGGCCGCTGACCTCCGTGTCGACACCGAGCAGATCGCGACCGCGCTCCGACTGATGGTGGGCGGCGACGATCAGGTCTCGCGCTTTCACGACAACAGCGTGAACGACGACTACGACGTGTCGATCCGCCTGATCGACGCGCACCGCAGCGACCTCGGCGTAATCTCGCGGCTCTACGTCTCGCGCGATTCCGCCAGCAACAACATCGCCACCGGTGCTCCCGCTCAGGTTGGACTGGCGCCCGGCGGCGGCCTCGTGCGCCTGGACAACCTGGTGCAGATCGTTCGCACACCTTCGGCGTCGCGCATCGATCGCACCGACCGCCAGCGCGAGGTGAGGCTGCGAGCGGGCATCGCGCCAGGGTTCGGTCAGGCCGATCGCATCGAGGCGCTGAAGCAGGCGGTCGCAGGCATGAATCTGCCGGTTGCGTACTCCACGTTCGTCACCGGCAAAGCGAAGGAGATGGAGAAGACGTTCACCGAGTTCCTGTGGGTGTTCGTGCTCTCCTTCGC
>DAIRVP010000261.1:0-6480 GCA_036802765.1 Candidatus Rokuibacteriota bacterium | reverse complement strand
AGGAGAAGCTGCGCAATATGCAGATCGACTGCCAGAACTACGCCTACGAGTTCGGCGTGGACAAGCCCGAGGTCGATCAGTGGACCTGGCCATAAGGCGACATCGTGTGATCCTCGGCTGGGTGGCCGCCGCCCACGCCGAGGACGCCGTCGGGCACATCGATAGGGCCGGACGGTACCTTCTCGGCCTCCTGTATTGCAGTGGTGCCCACCTGATCGCCTCGGGGATGATGACGGAGCTCGTTCGAACGCTGAAAGATGACTGGCCGCGGCCGGAGCCACGGTCCTGGCATCACGGCAAGGAAAGATGACGGCGAATGACCACGGTTGAGCGTCAATGGGCGCTTCACGTCGCCCACCCCACGCCGCCCGTCGCCTGCGTCGAGCTGACCGGCGTGTGGCGGAAGGACGATGGTTTGCCCGACGCGGGCGAAGTCTGGCGCGAGATCGAGACGGGGCCGCCCGTCCATCTGCTCACCTTCGACGCGAGCCGCGTGACCGAGTGGGACTCGGGCCTCATCACCTTCGCGGTCAAGCTGCTTGCGGAGGCGAGGGCTCGCGCCATCGACAGCGACCGCGCGGGGCTCCCCGACGGCGCCCAACGCCTCCTGCGCCTCGCCGAAGCGGTTCCCGAGCGGCAGACCGGCCGCGCTGGCGAGCGACCGCCGTGGCTGGCGCGCATCGGCTCGTGGGCGACCTCGGCCTGGGCCGAGGCTGCGTCGTTACTCTCCTTCCTCGGCGAAGGCATCCTTGCGCTCGGTGCGCTGCTCCGCGGCCGGGCGCGGTTTCGAACGAGCGACCTGCTCGTCGTCATCCAGGACTGCGGCCCGCGCGCGCTCGGCATTGTGGGCCTGATCAGCTTCCTGATCGGGCTGATCCTCGCGTTCGTCGGCGCCGTCCAGCTCGAGCAATTCGGCGCATCGATCTACGTGGCGAACCTCGTGGCCGTCGCGATGACGCGTGAGATCGGCTGCATCATGACCGCGATCGTCATGTCGGGCCGGACGGGCGCGGCTTTCGCGGCGCAGCTCGGGACGATGAACACCAACCAGGAGATCGACGCACTGTCCACCATGGGAATCTCGCCCATGGAATTCCTCGTCCTCCCGCGGATGCTCGCGCTGATTCTCATGATGCCGCTGCTGACGGTCTACGCGGATTTCGTCGGGATCCTCGGGGGCGCGGTGGTGGGGATGACGATGCTGGGACTCGGGTCCATGGAGTATGTCGAGCAGACTCGCGGTGCCGTGAGCCTGGCCAGCTTTTTCATCGGTGTCAGCAAGAGCGTTGTGTTCGGCGTCGTGGTCGCGCTCGTCGGCTGTCTAAGGGGAATGCAGTCTGGACGAAGCGCCGCCGCGGTCGGCCTCGCCGCCACCTCGGCGGTGGTCACCTCGATCGTCCTCATCATCGTCATCGACGGCGTCTTCGCCGTGATCCTGAATGTCCTCGGTTTCTAGTCCCGTCGCGTCCGGCACCCCGCCGCCTCCTCCGCGGATCACCGTGTCCGATCTCACGATGGCCTACGGAAGCTTCGTCATTCAACACGGAATCTCGTTCACGATCGCGAAGGGCGAGATCTTCGTCATCATGGGCGGCAGCGGAAGCGGGAAGAGCACGCTGCTCAACCACATGGTTGGCCTCCGTGCCCCGACCGCGGGCGATGTCCTCTACGACGGTGAGAGCTTCTGGCACGCCGAGGACGAGGAACGGGACCGGTTGCGACGCCGGCTCGGCGTGTCCTATCAGGCCGGCGCGCTCTGGAGCTCGATGACACTCGCCGAGAACGTGGCGCTGCCCCTCGAAACCTTCACCACGCTCTCGGCGAAGCAGATCGACGAGCTCGTCTCGCTGAAGCTGGCACTCGTCGGCCTCGCGGGTTTCGAAGAGTTCTACCCATCCGAGGTCAGCGGCGGGATGCTCAAGCGAGCCGGGGTCGCCAGGGCCATGGCGCTCGATCCCGACATCCTGTTTTTCGACGAGCCCTCCGCCGGCCTCGACCCCATCAGCTCCCGGCGGCTCGACGACCTGATCCTCGAGCTCCGCGCGAGTCTCCGCGCGACGATGGTCGTGGTCACGCACGAGCTGCCCAGCATCTTTGCCATCGCCGACACTGCTGTGTTCCTCGACGCGGACACGCGGACCATGATCGCGCTCGGCAACCCGAAGAAGCTCCGCGACGAAAGCCCGGAGCCGAAAGTGCGAGCGTTTCTGACTCGCGGTGAGCAGAGCGCAGGAGGAAACCGATGAGCACTCGCGCGAACCCGACGGTCATCGGCGCCTTCGTCGTGGGTGCCGCCGCCCTCCTGCTCCTGGCTCTCGTGTTCTGGGGTGGCACCGGGATCTTCCGAAAGAAGCTCGACTACGTGCTGTTCTTCGACGCGACCGTGGTCGGCCTGACCAAAGGCGCGCCGGTGCTGGCCCGTGGGGTCAAGGTCGGCGAGGTCTCGGACGTCCAGCTCCGATGGGGACAGAAGGGCGTGGTTGCGGTGTATGTCACGCTCGAGCCGAGTAGCCTGAAAGGAATCGCCGAGGGCGGAGCCAGGGAGGCGATCGAGCGGGCGGTGCGAGACGGTCTTCGCGCCCAGCTTCGCATGCAGAGCTTCGTGACCGGCGTCCTCTATGTTGGGTTCGACAGGCGGCCCGACATGCCGATCGTGCTTTACGGCCTCGATCCGCATGTCGCGGAGCTGCCGACCATCCCGACCGAAATCGAGGTGTGGACGGCGAAGCTCGAGAAGCTCGCCGACAAGATCGAAAAGATCCCGCTCGATCAGATCACCGAGACGACGGGGACGATCCTCCAGGACGTCAAGAGGATCGTCGAATCCAAGGAGACCCAGGAGCTCATCCGGAACGGCAACGCCGCGATCGTCGACGCCCAGAAGCTCGTCCGCAGGCTCGACGCCCAGGTCGATCCGCTGGCGACACAGCTCAAGGGGACGCTCGCTCGCGTGGACCCGGTTGCGACAGAGGCCGAAGCCACGCTCAAAGCGGCGCAGCGAGCCATCGCTGACATCCGTCCCGTCATCGACAACATGCGGAGTCTTTCCGCCCGGCTCGATGCCGAGGCCGATCCGCTGCTGACATCGATCCGCAAGACCTCGGACACGGCCCGAGCGACCTTGGACCGAGCGCAGGTCACGCTCGGCGGCGTTGACCGCACGCTCGACCAGGACTCGCCCCTGGGGCTGGAGCTGTTCGACATGATGCATGAGCTACGTGAGGCCGCAAATTCTCTGCGGTCGCTCGCGGACTATCTCGAGCGCGTCCCCGACGCTCCGATCTACGGAGTGCGTCGTCCGCATGGAGACAAGAAGTGATGGACCACCGAGCGGCAGCTCGACATCTGCTCGTCCTGGCCGCATGCATCGGCCTGGCCGGCTGCGCCGTCGCCGACCCGACGAAGTTTTACACTCTCGGTCAGCCCGTGGCAGCAGGCGCGGAGTCCAGGGTCAGCGCCTCGATTGCGTCGACTTCACCACCGAACAGCGCAGACGGCACGAGCGCCGTGAGCATCGGCGTGGGGCCTGTGACCACGCCGGGCTATCTCCGTCGCACCCAGATCGTGACCCGCACTGGCGACGACCAGATGGACATCGCGATGTTTCACCGCTGGGCCGAGCCACTCGAGGATGGGATCGCGCGGGTCCTGGCCGAGGAGATCGGCGCGCGCGTCCCGACCGATCGAATCGTGACGTACCCGTGGCGAGGCGTGGTTGCCCGAACCCTTCAGTACCAGGTCGTCGTCGTGGTGATGCGCCTCGATGGGCGCAGCGGCGGCGACGTCACGCTCGACACGCGCTGGCGGATTCTCGGCAAAGACGGCAACGAGCTGGCATTCCGGCGATCTACGATGAGCGAGACCGCTGCGGGCCCCGGCTATGAGCCGATGATCGCCGCAATGACCCGCGCGCTCGTGGCGCTCGGTCAGGAGATCGCAACCGAGATTCGGACGCTGCCAAGCGCCCGATGACGTGTGGTTACGTCGATTTGAAGCGCCGCGCCGAACGGGCCGGACACGCGCCCCTTGCTCTCCGCGAGCGCCGCCTCGATGGCGTCCTTTTCCTGTGTGGCTTGTCAGCTCGTCTCACGTACCGGCGGTCTTGAGCAACCTCAGGATCACGGTCGCGCGGAGCCCACAGGGCAATCCCGCCGGGGAGATCTACGGCAAGGTCGTCGACGCTACCGCGGGTAGGCTCGGGCGTGGGTGACGGCATGGACTCGGCGTGAGGCGATCCACGGCGAGCTATTAAAGCTGGGCGAACGGTCTCGCAGGCGACGGTGTCGACCAGTGTCTTAGTCGTCGCGCATCATGTTGAAGCTGACGCCGCCGACGTCGACGCCGCGCCAGCGAATAGGACACCGCACGGGCCGGCGCTGTGTCGAGCGCGGCAATCGCGCCGGCGGCGGCCAAGAACGCGCTGGCAACGAAAAGTTCGAGCAACAATTACTCTCCGCGACCTCCGATCTCATTGTTGAGACGCGAGACGAGGCCGACGGGGTGACAGTCAAGAAGCCAAAAATTGCCGAAGCTGTATGGCCGCGCGGGAAACGATGCAGCGTCGGAGCGTCATCGCGCGCTCGCGCGCGCGACGATTTTCGGACTCGCGAATCCCAACTAGCCCTCGAACGGACAGGCTCGCAGCCTGCCAGCCCACGAGCACGTTTTCTGAAGACCGTAAGAGGCGGCATAACCGTCGCGCGTCATTCCGCCGGGGCCCGTGTATCCGCAGTCGCAGGCGACACGTCTTAACAATGAGGTAGATGATATGAGCAAGTTAGTTCGGCTGACCGCATTGATCGGAGTCTTGGTGCTCGCCAGCGGCGCGCCGGCGTACGCGCGCGGCGGTGGCGGCGGTGGTGGTGGTGGGCATGCCGGCGGTGGTGGTGGGCATTTCGCCGGCGGCGGGGGCGGGCATTTCGCCGGCGGCGGTGGCTCGCATTTCGGCGGTGGCCACGCGTTCGGTGGCTCGCACGGAGTCGGTGGCCACCACGGATTCTCGGGACACCACTTCGACGGGCATCACGGCTTCGATGGCCATCACGACAGGTTCCGTGGCGGGGCGTTTGTCGGAATCGGACCGTACTGGGATCCGTACTGGGGGTACTGGCCGTACGGCCCCTACGCGTATGAGCCGTCGGCGCCGACGGTTACCGCGCCGCCGGTATACATCGAGAAGCCTCAGGCGGGCTACTGCCCGAGCGGACAGGCAAACTACCCCGGCGTGCAGTCGTGTGCGCAACCGTGGGTCCACGTCGCTCCGCAAGCAGGATGACGGCGGTGAGGCGCTGGCCGTTCGTGATTGTTGCCGGGTTGCTGTTCGCTGGGTGCGCGACCGTGCCCAACGGACCGGCAATCCAGGCACTTCCGGGCTCCGCGAAGACTCCGGAGGAGTTTCGCTCCGACGACGCTGCGTGCCGCGAGACCGCCGCGATCGACGCGAAGGCGACGAAAACGGGGCGCTATGACAGGACGTATCTACAGTGCATGTACGCCAGGGGTAATCAGATTCCCGTTCCGAGCGGGATGTTCGGACCCGAGGCGGCACCCGTTCTTACGCCGACTCCGTAGACGGAAGCTGCAAATAGAACGTCAGCCCATGCTCCGGATTGCGGCGCGCCCACAGCCGCCCTCCGTGAGCCTGGGCGATCGAACGGCCCACTGACAAGCCCATCCCCAGGCCGTCACGCTTCGTCGTGAAGAAGGGATCGAAGAGCTTCTCCAGCTCATTCGCGTGCGCTCCGACACCTGCATCCTGCACGGCGATGAGAAGGCCGCCGCCGTCCTCGATCCGCGCGCCTTCGCACGAGATGACCAGACGGCGTGGGCGCGTCGTCACCTCGGCCATCGCGTCGATGCTGTTCATGATCAGGTTCAAGACCAGCTGCTGCAGCTGGATCCGATCTGCAAGCACCGGGGCAAGACCATCGGCCAGCGCCTGCTCGACCACGACCTCGTGCCTGACCAGCTCGGGCTGAACGAAGCTGAGCACCTCGCGGACGATGTCATCGACGCCCACGAGGCACCTGTCGTCGTTCGACTTCTTGACGAGCGCGCGCGCATGCGTGATGACATCGCCGGCTCGCTCGGCGTCCCGGATGACGAGCTGCAGCGCCTCAGTCGCCTCTTCGAGAGCCGGGGGAGTCCGCTTGAGCCACTGTAAGGCCGCGCTCGTGTTCGCTACGATCGAGGTAAGCGGCTGACTCACCTGATGCGCCAGCGATGCTGTCAGCTCGCTGATCGTGGTCAGCCGCGTAACGTGCGCAAGCGCTGTCTGTGTCTCCTGCAAGGCCGACCAGGCCTGCCGCTGCTCCACGATCGCGGCCTCGAGCTGCAGCGTCCGCTCGGCCACACGCTGCTCGAGCTCGCGATTGAGTCGCGCGATCTCGGCCTTCGCCTGCGCGAGCTGCGGCGTCTCGACCACCTCCCAGCGGCCACGACGCTTCGCGACGGCGAACTGGTGCGTGGCCGTCACGTCGA
>DAIRVP010000260.1:0-6556 GCA_036802765.1 Candidatus Rokuibacteriota bacterium | reverse complement strand
CGTCGGACATCGCGAGCGACTGGCGCAGGCTCAGCTCGATCAACGGCGCCAGCACCACGCCGAGCACGATCGGCGCCGTCTCGAAGTCGAGCTTGCGCAGCACGTAGCCGAGCACGCCCATGATCAGCATGATCCAGACATCGACGACCGATCCGTTGACCGCGTATACGCCGAGGATCGAGAAGACGAGAACGGCGGGATAGAGATAGGGGTACGGCACCCTGAGGATGTTCACGAACACACCGACCAGCGGCAAGTTCAGGATCAGAAGCATGACGTTGCCGACATACATCGAGGCGATGAATCCCCAGAACAGCGCAGGCTGGTTCTGAATGAGCAGAGGGCCGGGCGCTACGCCGTGCACCATGAGCGCGGCCAGCATCACGGCCGGAATCGGGCCGGAGGGCACGCCGAGCGCCAGCATCGGCACGAACGCGCCGGACGTCGCCGAGTTGTTCGCGGACTCCGGTCCCGCCACGCCGGCCACGGCGCCGTGACCGAAATCTTGAGGTTGCCGCGACACGCGTTTCTCGACGGCATACGACACGAAGCTCGCGATGATGTGCGCCGAGCCCGGCAGAATGCCGACCAGGAAGCCGAGCACCGTACCGCGCGCGATCGGCCACGTCGATTGCCTCCACTCGTCGCGCGTGGGTAACAGCTCGCGCAGCCGCGGCTTGATCACCGCCGGCGGTGTCGGCGCTCCGGCCGTGGCGAGAATCTCCGCGACGCCGAAGAGTCCGACGGCAACGGGAACCACGCCGAGGCCGTCACCCAGCTCGACGACGCCGTAGACGTAGCGCATGTAGCCTGTCATCTGGTCGATGCCGATCGTGCCGAGCAGCAGACCGAGCGCCGCCATCGCCAGCGCTTTCAGCATCGACCCGGAGCTCATGTAGGCGAGCACGAGCAGACCCAGCAGCAGCAGCGCGAGCTGTTCCGGTGGTCCGAAGCGGAGCGCGACGCGTGCGAGCGGGGGCGCCATGACCATGAGCGCCACGACGCTGGCCGTGCCCGCGATATACGAGCCGACGGCGGCGATCGCCAGCGCGGCGCCGGCGCGACCGCGGCGCGCCATCGCGTACCCGTCGATGCACGTCATCACCGATGCGGCCTCGCCCGGAATACGCATCAGGATCGACGTCGTCGAGCCGCCGTACATCGCGCCGTAGTAGATGCCGGCCAGCATCACGATGGCGCGCGTGGCGTCCATGCCGAACGTCGCCGGCAGCAGCAGGCTGATGCCGGCCAGTGGCCCCACACCCGGCAGCACGCCGACGAGCGTGCCGATCACGCAGCCGACGAACGCGTAAAACAGCACCGGCGGCGACAGCGCCACCGAGAACCCGAGCGCGAGATTCTGCAGGACGTCGAGCAATCAGAATCCGAGCGCCCCGCGCGGCAACGGGACGCGCAGGAGCGTGTCGAAGAGCCAGAACGTGCCGAGCGCGAGCGCGGCGGCGAAGCCCAGCGTGGCGATGGGCGACTTGCGCTCGACCCCACCGACGAGGAAGCCGAGCGCGATGAATATGGTGAGGCGATACCCGAGACGCTCGAGCGCGAGCGCACAGAACGCGCAGGTCGCGAAGATCGCCACGCCGTGGCGCCACTCGGTCCAGTCGAGGCTCGACACACGTGGTCCCCCGGCGAGCGCGGCCACAGCCACGCCCGCCGCGAGCAGCAGCAGAGCCAGGACGCCGGGGAAATACGCGGGCCCGGGGTTGGCGACGGAGCCGAGCGGCAGCCGCTGGCGCCACGTCTCCTCGACGACGAGCAGCGCCAGCACCGCCAGGCCGGCGCCGGAGACGCGACCGATGCTCATGCAGGCGCCAGGCTGCTCATGCAGGCGCCAGGCGACGAACGTCGACTCGAATCGTCATCGATCTCTCTCCGGGCGCGGTGGGCAGCGTCGGAACACTCTACACCAGGGGCGAGGGCCTGAGAGGCGCGCGACGACGTCTGGCGGGATCGAACGAGAACGACGGTCGCGCGGCGACGCCGGGGGACAGGACCGGCGCCGCCGCGCTCCGCTAGGCGGCAGCTATTTGCGCTGACCGCCCTCCGGCTTGGCCCCTTGCTCCTGCCCGCCGGCCTGATTGCCCTTCGGCTGACCGCTGTGCTGCTGTCCGCCCTGCTGCTGGCCGTCCTTTTCCTTGTCGAGCTGGACGGGCTCGCCGCTCTGGGCGTCCTTGTTCTGCTGTTTGTTGTCGGCCATGTAGTCGCTCTCCTTTTCCCGCGCGCACTCCGCGAGCGGGCGTGCTTTGAGGAAGGAGCAAGCGACGTACCAGCGAACGCCGACTACGACGCGCTGCGGCGGCGATTGGCGAGGACGATCGAGGCGTTGCGAGCCAGGCCTTCGCGGCGGGCGCGCTTGAGCGGGGAGCCGCGAAACCGCTCCCGAAACTCCGTCTCGGTCATCGCGACGAGCTCTTCGGCCGGCGGCGGTGGCGTCGCCGGCGGCATCGCGCGCGCGACGGGCGCCCGTCGGTTCCACGGACACACGTCCTGACAGATATCGCAGCCAAAGAGCCACTCACCGATCGCCGCGTGGAATTCCTCGGGAATCGGTCCGTGATGCTCGATCGTGAGATAGGCGATGCAGCGGCGCGCGTCGAGCGCGTACGGCGCCGGGAACGCCGCCGTCGGACACGCATCGAGGCACGCCGTGCAGGTGCCACACCGGTCGGGCTGAGCGTCGTCGGCCGGCAACGCGGCGGTCGTCAGCACGAGGCCGATGAAGAAGTACGAGCCGAGGCCGGGCGCGAGCAGATTCGTGTTCTTACCGATCCAGCCGAGCCCCGCCGCCGCGGCCAGATCGCGCTCCAGCACCGCGCTCGTGTCGAGCGACGCGCGGCTCTGCGCCCCCGTCGCCGCGCTCACGTAGTCACGGAGCGCGTGCAGCCGCGGCCGCATGGTGTCGTGATAGTCAGCGCTGCGCGCGTAGCGCGCGACGCCGCGCCACTCCGGCTCGTCGGCCCGAGCATAGTTGAGCGCGACCGCGATCACGGAGCGGCACCCGGGCAGCAGCCGCGACGGATCCATCCGCTCGGCGCGCGTCTTCGCCAGATAGTCCATCGTGCCGGCGAGACCGGCGTCGAGCCAGCGCTCGAAGGCGGCGGCGTGCGGCGGCGCCGCGGGGCCGATGGCGACGCGATCGAAACCGAGCTCGAGCGCGCGCGCCTTCACCGCCTGCGCCAGGGCCATCTCCGCGAGCGTCACGTCTTCCTCGCCTTCACGTGCAGGTGCGCGCGCGTCAGCGTGCGTCCTCCCTCCTCGAGGAACTTGATGTACCGAAACCACCTCCCATCGGCGCGCCACTTCTCGGCGAGCCCCACGGCCGCGGCCAGCGCTTCCTCGACGGACGCGAAGTGCTGGACGTCGCGCTCCACCGCAAGGTGCTCGACGACAAAACCGTGTTCGGCCAGCACGCGTCGCGCGTGGTCTTCGTCGTACGCGAACCGCGAGCGGCGGCCCGTCTCCTTCCACTGATCGGCGTGGAAGGCGACGAAAGCGAGCGCATGCCCCGATACCAGCGATCGGCCGGCCTTCTCGATGATGCGATCGGACACACAGAGATGCGCGATGATGAGATCGGGCCGAGGCCAGTCGGGCGCCAGCTGACGGTAGTCGGAGAGCGCTTCCGCATCCAGCTCGATGAAGTGCACGTTGGTCAGTCGAGCGGCGGCCGCGCTCTGGCGCGCCTCGGCGAGCGCAGCCATATCGCGATCGATGCCAACCACGCGCCGCGAGTGCGGGGCCACCGCCAGCGCGATGCGACCGGCGCCCGTGCCCACGTCGAGGACGTTCGCGCCCGCGAGCGGCTCGGCGCACACCAGCGACCAGAACTGTGGACTGACGCCTGACGGCGGCGCCGTCGGGGCGCTTTCGCGCCCGACGGTCGGCGAATCAACCCGTGACATTGGATTTCACCGTCGGGGCGCCTTCGCAGGGCTCCGGCGCCCGACGGTCGGCGACTCAACCCGTGACTGCACCATCTGAAGCGGACGAGACAAGCCGCGCGTACTTGGCCATGACGCCGCGCGTGTAGCGCGGCTTCGGCTTCTTCACCGCCTTGAGACGTTTTTTCAGCTCGGCCGCGGAGAGCTCGACGTCGAGGCGCCGCTTCTTGATGTCGATGACGATGGTGTCGCCCGTCTTCAACGCCGCGATGGGCCCGCCATCCGCGGCCTCGGGAGCGATGTGACCAATCATGAAGCCGTGTGTGGCACCGGAGAATCGTCCATCGGTCATGAGGGCGACCTTGTCACCGAGTCCAGCCCCCTGGATCGCCCCCGTGACGTGCAGCATCTCGCGCATGCCCGGGCCGCCCTTGGGCCCCTCCCAGCGGATCACGATGACGTCGTTGGCGCGGATCTTCCCCGCCTTCACCGCGGCGAAGCAGTCCTCTTCGCGATCGAACACGCGCGCCGGCCCTCGGTGCACGTCCTTCTTCTGACCGGAGACCTTTGCCACGCAGCCGTCGGGCGCGAGGTTGCCGCGCAGAATCACCAGCCCGCCTTCGGGCTTGATCGGGTTGTTCAGCGCGTGAATGACCTTTTGCCCGGGCGTCTCGCGCGCCGCGCGTGCCTCCTCGCCGATCGTCCGGCCGGTGACCGTCATCTCCTTGTCGTGCAGCAGCCCGGCCTCGAGCAGCCGCCGCGCGACCACGCCCATGCCGCCCGCCTCGTACATCTCGGGCGCCGTGAAGCTGCCCCACGGCTTCATGTCGGCGAGCAGCGGCGTCTTGCGCGAGATCTTGTCGAACTCGTCGATGGTGAGCGCGACGCCGGCTTCCTTCGCCACCGCGAGCAGGTGCAGCACGGCATTGGTCGAGCCGCCGGTGGCCATGACCCCGGCGATGGCGTTGTACAGCGCCTTCTTCGTGATGATGTTTCGCGGCGTGAGTCCCTTGCGAAGCACGTCCATGGCGAGGCGCCCGGTCTGATAGGCGATCTCTTCTTTGTGCGGATCCGGCGCCGGCACGTCGTTGAACCCCATCGGCGAGACGCCGAGCATTGCGAACGCGGTGGCCATCGTGTTCGCGGTGAATTGCCCGCCGCACGCACCCTCGCCGGGGCACGCCGCGCACTCGACGGCATGCAGCTCCTTGTCGTCGATGCGGCCGGCGTTGCGCGCGCCGATCGCCTCAAAGATGTCCTGCACCGTCATGCGCTTGCCCTTGTACTCGCCGTACATGATCGAGCCGCCGTAGAGCATGACGCTGGGCAGGTCGAGTCTGGCCATGGCCATGACCATCGCGGGAATCGTCTTGTCGCAACCGGACAACGTCACGAGCCCGTCCAGCAGATGACCGCGCGCGACCAGCTCGACCGAGTCCGCGATCCAATCGCGGCTGATGAGCGAGGCCTTCATGCCCTCGGTCCCCATCGCGATGCCATCGGTCACCGAGATCGTGTTGAACTCGATCGGCGTGCCCCCGTTGGCGCGGATGCCTTCCGCAACCTTCTGGGCGAGCTTGCGATGGTTGCTGTTGCACGGCGTCAGCTCGATCCAGCAGTGCGCGACGCCGACGAGCGGGCGCGAGAGATCTTCGTCCGTGAAGCCGACGGCGCGGAAGTACGAGCGCGCCGCGGCGCGGTCAGCGCCGTCGAGAAGCATGCGGCTCTTGTGGCGGGGATCGAACGTCATGGCGGCCCTCCGATGAGGTGCGAGTGTACCCTCACGCAGGCCGCTTGGCGACGAGGAAGGTGAACTTGCCGTGCTGCACGATCTCGCCGCGCTGGTTGATCACCTGCCGCTCCTCGATGATCACGCCGCCGTCCTTCATCGCGCGCTTGAGCGTGGTCTTCGAGCGGCTTTGAATCGTGTCGCCGACGCGCAGCGGCGAGTCCACCACCCACTCGAAGCCCATGAACGCCAGCACGGCGAGCGGCGGCTGCGGCACGCGCCAGCCGAGGCCGGTGGTGAGGCACAGCGGCAAGAGATCGGGGACCAGGCCATGCTCGCGCGAGGTGTCGCCGGTGAGGCCGGCGTAGAGGCCCACGTGCGCCTCGGTCACGGTCATGGCCGGCGTCTCGAGCACGCCGTGCAGGACGACGTCCTCGAAGTAAAACTTCGGCGCCGCGACGCTCATCGATGACCCCCTGGGGTCACGCGCGCCGGCGCTCGACCATGAGGTCGGTCTCGCCCTCCTGCACCACCTCACCGCGCTGGTTCACCACCGTGCGCTCGACGGTGATCAGCCCGCGATCGGGCTTCGACGTCTCCTTCTTGGCGGCCACTTTCGCGCGCAGGCGAATCGTGTCGCCGATCTTGATGGGCCCCTTGAACTTCCACCTCAGCCCCACGAACGCCAGCGTGGCGAAGGCCTGAGTGGCGCGCGTAAACAGGCCGGCTTGGATGGTGAGGCCGAGCAGCCCATGCGCGATCCGCTCACCGAAGATCGACTGCTTCATGAACTCGGCGTCGGTATGGAGCACGTTGTAGTCACCGGAAAGCCCGGCGAAGAGCACGATGTCGGCCTCGGTCACGGTACGCCCCGGCGACTCGTACTCCTCGCCCACCTGGATGTCGTCGAAGTAGCGGCGGGCGTCGG